>JAYNNB010000181.1:0-1533 GCA_038112515.1 Luminiphilus sp. | reverse complement strand
AACTCGCTTTTATTCTGCTGGCGGTGGGGCTGCCTTTGGCCGTTACCGGTCTTGCCAACCCATCAGGCGCAACCATTAACGGCTGGCCCGCGGCGCCGACCTTGGCCTTGGGTGCCTTTGTGATTCAATGGCTGGCTTTCATACCCGCCCGGCTTTTACAGACCGAGCGTTTCTATGATCTCACCGGCAGCGCGACGTATATCGTCGTCGCCCTCGGTGCGGTTGTTGCGGCCTCTGAGCCCACCGGTGCGCAGGTACTGATCGCGATCATGATTTTTATCTGGGCGGGGCGTCTTGGCAGTTTTCTATACCGCCGCATACATGCAGCGGGTGGCGATCAGCGCTTCGACCAGATCAAAGTCTCCTCGTCGCGCTTTTTTATCGCCTGGACGCTTCAGGGTACCTGGGTAGTGATGACCAGCTGTGCGGCGGTGGCCGCCATATTGAGCCCGGAGCAACCGCCTCTTGGCTTCGTTTATATCGTTGGCGCGTTGATGTGGGTCTCGGGTTTTGCCATTGAAGTGATCGCGGATCGACAAAAGTCGCGCTTTAGGGAAGACCCAGCCAATGGGGGGCAGTTCATTTGCACCGGGCTGTGGGCTCATTCCCGACATCCCAATTATTTTGGTGAAATCCTATTGTGGTCAGGCATTACGATGATGGCTGTCCCGTATTTATCCGGTAGCCAGTGGGTCGTTGTGGTGTCTCCACTTTTTGTCTACGCCTTGTTGACGCGCATCAGTGGTATCCCAACACTGGCTAAGCGAGGCCAGCAACTGTGGGGTGAAGACCCTGCTTATCAGGCATATCTCAGCAACACGCCAAAACTGTTCCCGCGGCTATTTAGGCCAGGTTAATTAGGCCCGGTTAAGCCCCGCTATATTGAGCCTGATTCAATTGATGGTCAGACCGGCAAACTCTCCCGCGCCTCGCCACTCGGCGAGGAGGTTGAAAAATGGGATGGGCCCCTCGCCATAGGACACCATCTGCGCGAAGTGTTCTCGCGGCTTGCCTTCGTTGTTGTAGTAACCCGGTGTGCAGGTCTCGTCACCAATAATCCCGCCGCGAACACCTTTGTCCAGAATCGTCTGTACCCAGCCGGCTTCCGCCTCAGCGCTGGTCTCTACCACTTCTTTTTCGATCTCGAGCGCATGACCCACAATGTGAGCGACATGGGTCGCGACCTCGTCGAGCATGTGGGGGTAGTTCACGGTGAAGCCGCCCTGAATGGTGCTCATCAAAAAGCAGTTCGGGAATCCATGAATATGCATGCCGTGGAGCGTGCGAATGCCATCTTCCCATTTGTCAGTGAGTGACAGACCGACGCGGCCAAAAATCTCGAAGCCGCTGACGCGCTGAAAACCGGTGCCGACCTCAAAACCTGTGGCGTAAACGATGCAGTCGACCTCGTACTCCACCCCGCCGACCACTACCCCCGACTCAGTAATCCGCTCAACGCCCTGGCCGTTGGTATCGATCAGCGTGACGTTGTCCCGATTAAAGGTCTGCAGGTATTGGTCATGGAAGCAGGGG
>JAYNNB010000180.1:0-1642 GCA_038112515.1 Luminiphilus sp. | reverse complement strand
GCGCATACATCACCTGCGGCCAGGGCAGGATGGCGCTCACGCTCCAGCGCTCGTTAAGGGTCAGCGAGGCGCCTACGTAGGGCAGCACACTGGTGCCAAAGTCTGAGTCGTCAAACACCACCCCAAACAGCCACCACAGGCGGTCGTTGCGGGTGTAGCGCGCCACTGCACCGCCCATCACTTGCCAGTAGTCCTTACCGCGCTCTCCGAGGCTCGAGTGGTTGTAGAAGGGAACCAGCGCGGCAATCACCTGCCAGTCGGGATTCACCTGATACAAATACCCCGCGGCAATTGAGGCGCTTGTTACCGAAAAATCCTCGCCGTTATCCACCGAGAAGTCAGCGTAAGAGACATACTCACCCAGCACCGCCATGCTGCGCTTAGAGAGTAAAAACGGTACCCCGGCGTATTGGCTGGTGGAACTCACCCGATACTTCCTGCCCGCGGTCTCGGGCGTGGCGCCCTCCTCGCTGACCGTGGCGTCGCCGTAATGCGTGCCGCCCAAAAACGCCACGGGCAAAAAGGGCGCGTTGCTGAAGCTTCGGGCAAAGACCAGATCGGATTCGGTAAAGGCCCGTGCGGCGCGCTCGATAAAGCCCTCCTCGGGCGGCACGACTTCGCTGGTCAGTATGTCCTCATCACTATCAGCATTCGCGCTGTTGTTTGCCGGCTCGCTGTACTCGGCCGTCGGCTCTGCTCTCGCGTCCTTGCCTTCAGACGTTGGCACATCACCCAACACCCCCTCCTCTGCAACGGCCGGCGCAGGTAACACGCTCAGTGCAATGGCGCTGGTGAGCAGTAACGCGCAGAGCGAGGATCTGGCTGTGTGATCGGTGGCGCGCAAAAAAACTCCGGTCGGGTCAGGTTTTGAGTCTGGGGCAATCGTGGTGCGGCGGTGATTTTACCGCGCCACAGGGCTCAGGAATTCGGGTGGTAACCGGTATCCTAGCAATCCAAACGCGCGACAGGTCGTAGCATGACGATACGCCCCATTGTGTTTCAACCTCCTACGGGTGGCATTTGGTGACAGATCTGGATCGACACAGCCCGGACCCCAACACGCGGCACAGCCCGTGGCGCTTTAGCACCGCGCCCTGCATGGACTGGACCGACCGGCACTGCCGACGCTTCTGGCGCACCCTCACGCGCCACGCGCGGGTCTACACCGAGATGGTGACCACCGGTGCGCTGCTCCATGGGGATGTGGACCGACACCTGCGCTTTAACGATGAAGAGCACCCCGTGGCGCTGCAGTTGGGCGGCGCGTCGCCCGCGGATCTTGCCGCCTGTGCGGCGCTCGGCGAGCAGTGGGGCTACGACGAGATCAATCTGAATTGCGGCTGCCCCTCGGACCGTGTGCAAAACGGGCGCTTTGGCGCCTGCCTGATGGCCGAGCCCGCACTGGTGCGTGACTGCGTGGCGGCCATGCGTGACGCCTGTGAAGTGCCCGTTACCGTGAAGCACCGGATCGGCATTGATCATCAGGAGTGCTATTCGGAGTTGGTGGATTTTGTGGGCACCGTGGCGTCGGGCGGTGCCGAGGTGTTTATCGTGCACGCGCGCAAGGCCTGGCTGCAGGGCCTCTCCCCCAAGGAGAACCGGGAGATCCCGCCGCTCAATTACGAATGGGTGTATCACCTGA
>JAYNNB010000179.1:0-1683 GCA_038112515.1 Luminiphilus sp. | reverse complement strand
TGGGTGAGGGTGTGTTGCCTTCCCGCGTGGGTGAGCGTGTATTTGTCTATCAGGCGCAGTACGGTCGCCAGTTGGGTACGGCCGCGGGGTACGTTGCGCTCGACAGCGTGCGCGCACCGACACTGCCCGAGAACGCCTCGTTTGAGGTAGGGGCCTGTGTTGGCATTCCCATCATGACTGCTCACCGCTGCGTGTTTGCAGATGGCTCCGTTGCCGATCAGTTGATACTCGTCACGGGTGGCGCTGGCCGCGTTGGGCACTACGCCATCCAGTGGGCGCATCGCGCCGGTGCGCGCGTGATCGCGACGGCGAGTAACGAACAAGACGCTGCAGCCTGCCGGGAAGCCGGTGCCGAAGCGGTGATCAATCATCGCGAAACCGAGTGGGGGAAGGCGGTGCTGGATCAAACCGGCGGCCAAAAGGTCGATCGGGTGATCGATGTGGAGTTCGGTGCCAACCTGCCCGAGTTGCTGCAGTGTGTGAGGATCGGTGCCACCATTGCGACGTACTCCAGTACCGTGGTGCCCGAACCCATGCTGCCTTTCCGGACCATGATGTTTATGGATCTCACGGTCCGCATGGTCATCGTGTACGCCATGCCCGAAGAGGCCAAAGCGCAGGCGGTGGCGGATACCCAAGCTGCTTTAGTTGAGGGCGGCCTGCAGCATCGCATTGCCGAAACGCTGCCATTCGATCAGATGGCAAAGGCCCATGAAATCATTGAGGCAGGGAGTGTGCGCGGATGCGTTGTCGTCTCGATTTAATTGGCCGATTCAAGCGATTGATGGGCGTGATGCTTGCCTGCATGCTCATGGCGTCGGTCATGCTGGGGCTGCCTGGCTGCGAGCCGGAATCGGGTCGACCCATAGTGCAACTGGGTGACACGGTCATTACTGGTGTCAACGAGACAAACGGCATTGCCGCGTTTCTGGGTTTGCCCTTCGCCGAACCGCCCGTCGGAGAGAGGCGTTGGGCGCGACCCGTCCCCTGGCAACCCGATGGCCAATCGATCGACGCATCCGCTTTCGCACCGGCCTGCATGCAAACGGATAGTGGCGTCGAGTGGTACCGCGGCATGATGGCAAGGGTGGGTATTGACCCCAATCTCATGGTGGCGCCCGAATATTCAGAAGATTGCCTGTACCTCAATGTGTGGACGGATTTGGAGGCCGAGGAGCCGCGCCCGGTGATGATTTACATCCACGGTGGTGGTAACACGGGAGGTTGGAGTTACGAGCCGAACTACCACGGTGAGCAGTTGGCCCAGCAGGGCGTGGTGGTGGTTTCCGTCGCCTATCGGTTGGGGATATTTGGCTGGCTTAATCACCCTGAGATGACGATCAAGAACCCAGCACTACATGATCTGGCGGCGAGTTTGGCTTGGGCGCACGAACACATTGCCGCGTTTGGTGGCGACCCTGAGCGCATCACGGTGGTGGGAGAATCCGCAGGCGCCGACAACGCGGTACACCTGGCGATATCGCCATTGAGTCAGGGCCGCATTCGCGGACTGATTCATCAAAGTGGCGGGTGGTCCTTTGATGAAGGGCCAGACACCGCCGCCGCAGAGGCCCACGCGCTGGCATTCCAGCGGGCGCTGCTGGGAGCGTCGGGCTCACTAGAGGCCTTGCGCGCACTGCCTCCCGAGCAAGTCCTCGAGGCGGCGGGAGAGGTGTATTCCAG
>JAYNNB010000178.1:0-1691 GCA_038112515.1 Luminiphilus sp. | reverse complement strand
TGGCGATTCAGACCAAGGAGCGCTTTGACTTTCGTCCGGCGATTTTCAGTACCAATCCGAGTATCGATCGCTTGCTCGACACCATGGGATTTAGCCAACTCTTTGAGCGTCGCAATGAGTGTTGCAATGCCGACTGCGCGATCGAGGAAATCCCGGCGGTGGCCTGTGAAGAGGGGGAGGTCAAGCAGCAGGTGCTGGCAGCGCACCGCACGCTGATGGCGATGAACGATGACAACGCGGATGCGTTCAAAGATCTCGTAAGCACCCTCGAGCGAACCTGAACCCGACCCTCTGGCATGAGTAGGCAGTGGGCTGAATGCGGCTCGCGCTAAGCAAACTCTACCGCAGAGAGCCCCGATTTATTCCTCGTCTTCGCTTAGCTCGTACACTCTCTCAATGATGGCATCCACCTGTAGCTCCAGCGAAGCGTAGTCCATCTCCGCCACCAGCTCCAGCTTGAGCTCGTGGAGGAGCTCTATCACTTCTTTGAGTATTTGCTCGTTCGACATGGCACACCTCTCTCCAGATGCGGGGGTGACTCACGGGGGTATGTTAAATCACAAGGGCTGAATATGTTGCGCGGGAGCGCCTGCCGTGACCAGAAAATCCCAACAAAACCCTAACACCATGCCCTTGGCTGATACCCGGGCAGCGGCGTGGTTCGCCGGCCAGTTATCCCGTCGCCAGCGCGCGGGCCGGGGGTGCCGTGCAAAGCGCAGCTGCTGCGAGCAGGGTATCTACCCCCGACTCGCCCTTGTGTGCGTGCTCACTGAGGTGCCGGCGGTATTGCCGCCCGCCGTATTCTCCCTGATACAGCCCCAGCATGTGCCGGGACACATGGTGCAGGCGCGCGCCGTCGGCCAGTTGCTGTGCGATGTAGGGCAGCATGGCCGCTATCGCCTCCTCCCGGGTCGCGCTCAGGGACGCCGGCGCATCGAATAGTCGCTGGTCCACCTCGCTCAACAGCCACGGGTTTTGATAGGGCGCGCGCCCCAGCATCACGCCGTCGACGTGTGCCAGATGTTGCTCGCAGGCCTCCAGCGTTTCGATGCCGCCGTTGATAACGATGGTGAGTTCGGGAAAGTCGCGCTTCAGGTGATACACCCATTCGTAATTGAGCGGCGGGATCTCCCGGTTCTCCTTGGGCGAGAGCCCCTGCAACCAGGCCTTGCGCGCGTGCACAATAAAGACCTCGGCACCCCCCGACGCCACGGTGCCCACAAAATCCAGCAGCTCCGAATAGCACTCCTGATGGTCGATGCCGATACGGTGCTTGACCGTTACGGGAATCTCGCAGGCGTCACGCATGGCCGCCACGCAGTCGCGCACCAGTGCGGGCTCGGCCATCAGGCAGGCGCCAAAGCGGCCGTTTTGCACGCGGTCCGAGGGGCAGCCGCAATTAAGATTGATCTCGTCGTAGCCCCATTGCTCGCCGAGGGCCGCGCAAGCGGCGAGATCCGCGGGCGAGGCACCGCCCAACTGCAGCGCCACGGGGTGCTCTTCGTCGTTAAAGCGCAGGTGTCGTTCGACATCCCCATGGAGCAGTGCGCCGGTGGTGACCATCTCGGTATAGACCCGCGCGTGGCGCGTGAGCGTGCGCCAGAACCGTCGGCAATGCCGGTCGGTCCAGTCCATACAGGGCGCAGTATTAAAGCGCCACGGGCTATACCGCGTGCTGGGGTCCGGGCTGT
>JAYNNB010000177.1:682-1800 GCA_038112515.1 Luminiphilus sp. | reverse complement strand
GATCTCGACGGGATTGCCCACGCCCCACTGTGGCGCATCCGCGCCGTGGTTGTCCGCGATAGCAGCCGTGGCAAAGGCCAGGCTAGTGGTGAAAACCAATGTTTGTAGTTTCATAACATTTCCCTTTGTTGGTTGCAGGGGGTGGCGGTCGTCACACCCCGATCGCATATCTGGGCTTTAGGGCCGATGCAGCACCGTCTCGGTGTTGAGCATCTCGCCAGTGCAGTCGGCATAGAGGTTGAAATAATCACGCGTGGCCTTCCAGCCCCCATTGGCGAGCAGGGATCGTCGCGACATAAAGGACTCCATGTCCGGGTAAACCGCTACGTGCGCAAATTCCCCGGGGGAATCCGCACCGCCGGCATGGGGCAGCATGACCAACCAGCCGATAATGCCGCCAGCGTCCTCTTGCATATCGCTCGCGTATTCGGCGTGCTTGGCAGACAGTTCCTCGAAGGTGACGCCCTCTTTACGGGTACACCAGTTCCAAGTCACGTAGCGCTCGTCATCGTTGGCCATCTGCTCTTGATCGGCATAAAGCATGAAAGCATGTGCTTGTTTGACGTGGCACACCGCGAGAGATTGCCATCGCTCGTTGAGTGCCATCCCGTCATCAGTTGTCAGCCAGAGGTCCCACGCTTTGCCCCAGCGCCCGTAGTCGCTTACCAAAAACTCGACAAAATCATAGGGCCATGGCCGCGCCAGGTTCTGGTGTGAAAAGAGTGGAAACTGGCGGACAAAAACGGGGTCCACCTCGTTTTCTTCTGCCCATTTAAAGTAGTCCTCAATCATTTCCTGATAATCGCTCAGGTCGACACCCGGATTGAGCTTGCAGAGGTTGGCCTGAATGTTAAAAGGCTGTTGCACGTTGATGTTGTCGATCATGTGATCATCTGCCAGCGCGACAGACTGAGCGAGAATTGTCAGAAGCATGGACCCTAGCCATGCAGGTAGTAGCGTTTTCATTGTTGTTCCCCAGGTGGTTTGAGTTGATACGTTTCCCTGAAGCCGGCGGTACTCCGTCGGCTCAAAAGTATCAAAAAGATCAAAGCGTGAAGGTGAAGCTTTTGTTAAGCATGCCGTTGCATAAATGCAACGGCATGCCCGGGTTGAGTCAT
>JAYNNB010000177.1:0-672 GCA_038112515.1 Luminiphilus sp. | reverse complement strand
TCTGGTGCCACTCCATCGGCGGCTGAGGTCGGACCAACCAGTAAAAGGCGCCGCCGCTTACCACGACAGCCGCTGATATCAGTGCTTCGATCGGCCGCTGTATGACGACATAGGTGAGCGTCCAGCCAGTAATGGTCAGAAATACCAGCGGGGTGAGGGGGTACAAAGACACTTTAAAAGGGCGTTCGATGTCAGGTCGCCGCCAACGCAACACGAACAACCCCATGACGGTAGCAAAGGTATTGAGCGCCATCGTCGCGCCAGAGAAGACGAGAATCTGCTCGAAAGAGGCGGTCCAGAGAAAGAGGAGGGCTAATCCCGATTGCAGCGTGATGGCAGTGACAGGGATCCCATCTCGGTTTTGTCGGGCTAGCGGCGCAAAGGGGGGATAGTCCTGTCCGATGCGATGGAGCACTCTCGGTCCTGCCAAAATCATCGCGCTGATGGTCGAGATAAGGAGCAGGGCCAATAACGCGCCCATAAATACGCCCAATTCGGCGCCGAAAGCATAGCGGGCGGCGATCACGCCGACCTCCACTTTGCCGGTCATGGCTTCTATAGGCGCTACCGACAAAAAGACAAAATTTAGCAGGCAGTAGAGCGCGGCGACCAATGTCGTGCTGATGCCCAACACCCATGGCAGGCTCCGCTGTGGGGAGGCGAGTTCGCCAC
>JAYNNB010000176.1:0-1856 GCA_038112515.1 Luminiphilus sp. | reverse complement strand
GGCGATGCGGCACCACAGCTGATCGAACATGGTGCTGCCCCACATTTTTGCCTCACTCAAATCCTCCGGCGCAAAGCTGGGGAAGCCCACAGAAAAGGGCTGGGTGGGTGAGAGGAATTCGCCCTCAACCGGATTCTGTGGCACCGGTTTTTCAACAACGGCAGTCAACGGTTCGCCGGTTCTGCGATCCAGTACAAAAACGTCGCCCCACTTGGTTGCGGTAATAACAGCGGGGGCGAATGAACCGTCCTCCATTGGGAAGTCGAGCAACACTGGCTGCGCACCGATATCGTAGTCCCAAATATCATGGTGGACCGTCTGAAAACTCCAGCGAACGTCTCCCGTCGCAGCGTCCAGCGCCACGATGGAGCTGGGGTAGCGGTCCTGCTCAGGGGACCTGAAACCACCAAAAAAATCCGGAGGCACATTGCCGGTCGGCAAATAGATCAACCCCAGTGCTTCATCGACACTGATAATTGACCAAACGTTGGCCGTGTTGAGCGGGAAAGACTCGCCGTCTTTGAGGGGCGGGTGCGCGGTGTCCCGCAGCAAGTCCCAGGCCCACACGAGGTCGCCCGTATAGACGTTGTAGGCGCGCACGACACCCGGCGGTTGCTGGGTCGACTGGTTGTCCATTATGAAGGAGCCGATCACAGCAATATCGCCAATAATGGCGGGAGGCGAGCTTACGTAGTGGTGACCCGGCATCACCTCACCCAATCCGACTTTAAGATCGACTTCGCCATTTACGCCAAAACCGGCACAGGGCGTTCCGGTTTTGCGATCGAGCGCGATCAGCCGATCATCTACCGTTCCCATGAGCAGGCGGCTGGCACAGGCATCATTCGCGTCTGGCGACTGATGATGAGAGACGCCGCGACAAACAAAGAACGGTATCTTCTCCCGATTAACTTGCGGGTCGTAAGACCAGTTTTCTGCGCCGGTATCGCCGTTAATACTGAAAACCCGGTTGCTGGGAGAGCAGAAAAATAAATCGCCCTCGATCTCGATAGGTGTGGATTGAAAGGTGATTCGAGTCGCCGCATCCTCCTCGGTCCGAAAGGTCCAGGCGGGCTCAAGCAGCGACACATTACTGCGGTTAATCTGATCAGCAGTGCTGTAGCTATCGCCACCTGCGGAGGCCGCGTAGTGGGTCCACTGGGGCGCTTGAGTATCGGCGTTGAGCGGACGAGGGCTGGCCGTATTTGGCGTGAATTGCGCATTGTTAGCACCTATCAGCAGTGTCGCTGTGTAGGCCAGCACCATCGCCGGAGACGCCCAGATTTCTGTGGACTTGAAGCCTAGGTCGCGCCTGATTGCGGGCAACAGAAAAG
Source organism: Luminiphilus sp. (assembly GCA_038112515.1). GTDB lineage: Bacteria > Pseudomonadota > Gammaproteobacteria > Pseudomonadales > Halieaceae > Luminiphilus. The sequence goes on along the minus strand of JAYNNB010000176.1, from coordinate 522 downwards.
GGGATAGCAGGACGAGAGGAACCCAAAGACGCGGCAGTAGTGCCCACAGGTCAAAGCCGCTCTCGACAATGGCCCAAACCAGAGTGGCCGCGGCGAAGCCAAAGTACAGCCAGTAACCTGACTTGTTGCCTTGCCAGATCCAGCGCCCGCTGATGATCAAGGCGACGCCACCCGCAGCGTAGTAGAGTGAGCCTCCGAGCAAGGCCAGCTGCGTGCCACCGATCAGCAAGACGATGCCCACGAGAAGCAGTGTCGCGGCAAAGAGCTTGGTCACTAAATGGGTCTGATGCATGGCCGGCTTCCTGTCGTCAGTATCGCGCTATGAGGGTCTGCTCTGAATCGCCCCGGCCGCGAGGCATTTCGCGCCACGATGGCGTACTCCGCATTTTTCTTTTTTCACGGAGGTGTCTTTGACCGCGAAACGATAGCGCTCAACCTGAACAGAATGCAAATGTGGCATCTCGGTGGTGCGCTCACTTTTTATGGCAGGGGCTGGCGGGCCTTAATCCTCAATATCTGACT
>JAYNNB010000175.1:0-2017 GCA_038112515.1 Luminiphilus sp. | reverse complement strand
CCGGGCCTGGTTAAGTCCAGCTGGTAACGGAGAACGATTGAATGAGCATGCAAGATCCCCTGAGCGATATGTTGACTCGTTTGCGCAATGCGCAAATGGCGGGCAAGCGAACTGTCGATATGCCTGGCTCAAAATTAAAAGTATCGGTTGCCAAGGTTCTGGAGCAAGAGGGCTACATTGCCGGGCACCGGTATGACGTAAGCAGCGGCAAGCCGCGCTTGCAGATCGATTTGAAGTATTTCGACGGTAAGCCGGTGATAGCTGAGATCGAGCGTATCAGCAAGCCATCTCTTCGCCGGTATTCAGGTAAAGACGAGTTGCCGTCGGTGCGCGGCGGGTTGGGCGTTGCCATTGTGTCGACGTCACGTGGCGTCATGACGGACCGCGCTGCCCGCGCTGCGGGTGTCGGGGGCGAAGTCCTCTGCACCGTATTCTGATCCGAAAACAGGAGCGTTAGGAAAATGTCTCGTGTAGCGAACAGCCCCGTGAATCTGCCCAAAGGGGTAGAGGTCAAAGTTGAGGGCATGAATCTTATGGTCAAAGGTGGCAAAGGTGCGCTCGACCTGACGTTGACTGAAGGCGTGGGCGTCAATGTCGCGGAAGATGTTGCGACTATCACTTTTGAAGGCGACGCCCAGCGCGCGATGGCGGGCACTACCCGCTCGCTGCTGGCGAATATGGTTAAGGGCGTATCCGAAGGCTGGGAGAAGCGTCTACTCCTGAACGGCGTCGGCTATCGTGCCAAGGCCTCCGGCAAGACAGTCAATTTGACCATTGGTCTTTCGCATCCGGTAGATTACGAGTTGGCCGATGGGCTGTCGGCTGACACCCCTACTCAAACTGAAATCGTCATCTCTGGCATCGACAAGCAGGCGGTGGGTCAGGCCGCGGCTGAGATCCGAAGTTTCCGTCCTCCAGAGCCTTATAAAGGCAAGGGCATCCGTTACGCCGACGAGTACGTCAGGCGCAAAGAAGCCAAGAAAAAGTAATCGGGTACCACGATGAATACCAAGACAAAAGCGCGTTTGCGTCGCGCCAGAAAATCCAGAGTCCAACTCCGTACCGCAGGATCAGTGCGTTTATCTGTGCACCGAACGCCGCGACATATCTATGCTCAGGTGATATCCGGAGATAGTAAAACGGTGCTGGCTCAGGCTTCTACGCTCGATAAGGATTTGCGTGCAGGCGCGACCGGCAACATTACAGCTGCTGCGGCAGTCGGCAAGCTGGTCGCAGAGCGCGCCAAGGCGGCCGGCGTTACTTCAGTGGCTTTTGATCGATCAGGATTTAGATATCACGGGCGGGTCAAGGCACTCGCTGACGCTGCGCGCGAAGGTGGGCTGGAGTTTTAAGTATGGCGATGAATGACAAAAAGCAGCAGGGCGATCAGCGCACTGAAGGCGATCTGCAGGAGAAACTGGTCCAGGTAAATCGCGTTGCGAAGACCGTTAAGGGCGGCCGCATCATGAGCTTCACCGCGCTTACGGTGGTCGGTGACGGCAAGGGCCGTGTGGGCTACGGCAGAGGCAAAGCGAGAGAGGTGCCTGTCGCTATACAGAAGGCGATGGAAGCTGCGCGCCGCAACATGGTGCAGGTGCAGCTCGTGAACGGCACGCTGCAGTACCCCATCAAGGCTGCACATGGCGCCTCCAAGGTCTATATGCAACCTGCCTCAGAAGGTACGGGTGTGATTGCCGGTGGTGCGATGCGTTCAGTGCTGGAATTGGCTGGCGTGCACAACGTGCTGGCCAAGTGCTACGGGTCTACCACGTTCAAGGGCCTCAGGGATATGAGCTCACCAGAAGACGTGGCAGCGCGTCGTGGCTTGAGCGTCGAAGAAATCCTCAGCTGAGCATTGGGGTGTAAGCAATGAGTAAAGCAATGATTAAAGTGACGCAGGTGCGCAGTATCCACGGTCGCCTCAAGAAGCATCAGGCCTGTGTGGCAGGCTTGGGTCTCCGTCGAATTGGCCACACGGTTGAGGTGGAAGACACCCCTTCTGTGCGCGGCATGATCA
>JAYNNB010000174.1:0-2076 GCA_038112515.1 Luminiphilus sp. | reverse complement strand
GTGTGAACGCCCATGGCGTCAAAGTTTTCGATAGAGCAGACAATGATGCAGTTATCGTTCTTATCGCGAACGACCTCCATCTCGTATTCTTTCCAACCAATCAGCGACTCATCAATGAGCAGCTCACTGGTTGGTGAGAGCTCGAGGCCGCGAAGACAGATTTCCTCGAACTCATCGCGGTTATAGGCGATGCCGCCACCCGAGCCGCCCATGGTGAAGGAAGGCCTGATAATGCAGGGGAAACCGATCTCCTCATGCACCGCCCAAGCTTCCTCCATGCTGTGCGCCAACCCTGCTCGAGGCGTTTCAAGACCGATACGGCGCATGGCAGTATCAAATTTCTCACGGTCTTCAGCCTTGTCGATCGCCTCCTTGGTGGCGCCGATCATTTCTACGTTAAAGCGCTCCAGCACGCCTTCTGCCGCCAGTTTCAGTGCACAGTTGAGCGCTGTTTGTCCCCCCATGGTCGGCAAAATCGCATCGGGGCGCTCGCGCTCGATGATTCTCGCCACCGTTTGCCACTCCACCGGCTCGATGTAAGTGGCATCAGCCATGGCGGGGTCGGTCATTATTGTCGCGGGGTTGGAGTTCACCAAAATGACGCGATAGCCCTCTTCCCTCAGTGCTTTACACGCTTGAGCACCCGAGTAATCAAACTCGCAGGCCTGACCGATCACGATCGGCCCGGCGCCGAGGATCAGTATGCTTTCAATATCCGAGCGTCGCGGCATGATTTAAATCACCTTCCCCACCTTGAAGCACAATCCGTAGTCATCGCGACGCCCGCTCCATAGCCTCAATGAAGGGATGAAATAACAGAGCAGCATCATGGGGGCCTGGGCTGGCTTCCGGATGCCCCTGAAAGCTATAGGCCGGGACATCCCTGCGGGAAATACCCTGCAGGGTATTATCGAAAAGCGAGCGATGGGTCACCTCGAGAGTGTCGGGAAGCGCTTCCTCAGAGACCGTGAAACCGTGATTCTGGCTGGTCACCATTACGGTTCCATCCGCCAAATTTTGCACCGGATGGTTTGCGCCGTGATGACCAAACTTCATCTTTTCGGTTTTAGCGCCACTTGCCAGAGCGAGGATCTGATGTCCAAGGCAAATCCCGAACAGAGGAATCCTCTCCGCCATCGCTCTGCGCGCCAGTTCGATGGCGTATTCACAAGGTTCCGGGTCGCCGGGACCATTGGACAGAAAAATGCCGTCAGGGTTGTGAGTGAGCACTTCTTCAAAAGACGTCTGGGCAGGCACAACCGTGACGCGACATCCCAAATCGACCAATATCCGCAGAATATTGCGTTTAACCCCAAAATCCAGCGCTACCACATGAAAACGCGAAGCGGGCCGTTGCGCCGGATCATCCGTTGGCGCACCCAATTGCCAGGACCCCTGATCCCACTCGTAGGGTGTCGAGGTCGTCACCACCTTGGCAAGATCCAACCCCTTGAGCCCACCAAAGCCGCGCGCCTGAGCCAACGCCTCTGCCTCATCGAGTGTCGCCCCGGCCATAATGCAACCGTTCTGCGCCCCTTTGTCTCGTAGCAGACGGGTCAACCGCCGGGTATCAATATCGGCGATCGCCACAATATTCTCGTCAGATAGATAGTCACTCAGGCTCCGTTCAGAGCGAAAGCTGGAGGCAATCAGAGGCAAATCCCTAATGATAAGGCCGGCTGCCTGGATACCGAGTGACTCCTCATCATCGGCGTTGACGCCCGTGTTGCCGATATGGGGGTAGGTCAAGGTCACGATCTGTCGGCAATAGGAAGGATCGGTCAAGATTTCCTGATAGCCCGTCATCGCCGTATTAAATACCACCTCTCCCACCGTGCTTCCGGAAGCACCGATGGATCGGCCGCGAAACGTCGCGCCATCTTCCAAAACGAGGACAGCGGAATCAGACAAACAGACCTCCCAGTCTTCGCCACAGGGTTGTTACAGGTGCACGGACAGGCCGGGCTAGGTTCACCCTGTGGTCGCAAATCGCAAACTTAGACGCGTGATGGGGCTGGCAATAACCCCGCGCGGGCTGGGTCTGCAGTCTACTGCAAAGCGTTTTCCCTGTCTAAT
>JAYNNB010000173.1:0-2184 GCA_038112515.1 Luminiphilus sp. | reverse complement strand
TGGTGGGCATGCATAACGCCAAAGAGTTTTTGATGACCGGCGATCGGCTCACCGCAGCAGAAGCCAAGGAGGTGGGGCTGATTCGCCATGTAGTGCCCGCTGATGACTTGATGCCGGTAGCGTATGAAAAGGCCCAACGACTTGCGACTGGGCCCAGGATGGCGATTGAAGGCACCAAGCAAACGCTGAATTGCCTGTTGCGTCAGGCCGTCGATGCCACGCTGGATTACGGTCTACTGCGCGAGAAACAATGCATGCAGGTGAGTGAGGACTGCGTGGAGGCACTCACTGCATTTGCTGAGAAGCGTAAGCCGGTCTTTACTGGCAATTGAACACATGGCCACTGCTGGCGCATAACCTGTTGGCGATTGAGGCGTGCCAGCAATAGCCTTTAAGTCAGTGCTCCCGAGTCCGGATGACCTCGTCAGGCGAGTGATCTGCAACTAGCGAGAGGCCTGTTTTGTCGACCATGCCGCTCAGCTTGATATTAAGATATTTCGGCGTGCCGCGCTCCAAGCTGACCCAAAGAATATGGTCCATATTGTTTGGCCCTTCTCGTGGCATAACTCCGCCCGTGGTGGCTAATTGGATGTAATCCATCTGATTTCGGACGGTGTGCTGGTAGCTGTGCTCGTGCCCGGTGAATACGGTATATCCTCTGTCCGATAGCGCGGACTCTATTTTCGAGAAGTTGGAGTCTCCGGCGTCCCTCCAAACCGGTTTGTGCATGAATATGAACGTCCAATCGACGTCGCTATTTTCCTCGATTACGGAAACTGCATATTCGGTCTGACGTTCGCCCACTCGGCCAAAAATGCGCTCGGGCATCTTTGCGTAATCAGTTTCCTCGAATGCGGTGGGGTGGGTGTCATATACCTCGAGAGCGGCGTCGCGCTTGGTTGTTAGTTCTGAAAAGGTCGCATGATTGAAGTCCTCGCTATCGAGCACGAGAAATAGCGCGCGCTGGTATATAAAGTGGTAGTAACGAGGCGCAACATTCGCCTCATACCAGTCACGCATCGCGGTGTTGGAAATGTCGTGATTGCCGACGACAGGAAAAAAAGGACGATCTGAGGTCTGCAGAAAGCTTTGGAAACTGCGCCACTGTGTGTCCATTTGCGTTGCAACTTCGGTGCCTCCCTCGACCAGATCCCCGACACTCAGTATGAGGTCGGGCCGAAGCGCATCAATGCCCCGCATCGCGCTGGCGAAGACCCCCGGCCGTTCGCCCCCCGAAAGATCACCTATCACCGCAAAGTGGAGGGGGTTGTCCGCCGATGCAGGTGGTTGAGGATTCGGGTCGTAAGGAAATGGGTCTGCGTGCACCAGAGATTTGGTAACAAGCAGAAAGGGGAGGCAACAGATTAATAAATTGGCGCGCTTCATTAACAAGATTGGTCTCTACGTAGCCTTAATTGGTGTTAATGCGGCAAGGCGCTGGGCTCAAGAGCAGGTAGCCACATCATAAAATGGACATCCGCCACCTCGTCGCGCAGTAATTTGGCGTTGGCGTACTCCGGCGAGTTGATGAATCGATTTAGTCCCTCCAGCGAGTCATAGCGCTCGATAAAAAATTGTCCGGGGCTGGGAGCCTGTCCCTCAATCATTGTCGCCTCGGAAAACGCGAGAGGCACATAACCGCCCGTGGCTGCGGCAAGCGGCCCCGCGCGCTTCTGATACTGAGGTAATCGTTCTGGGTTTGTAATGGTTACAGCGCCGATAAGGTAGATCGCGGTGCTTGAAGCCACGTCATCATTATGGCTCTGACCAAACCAATAGCCAAAGACCAGCGTCGTTATCGACAAAAGGGCAGACAGAACAAGATGTTTCAAAGCGTCCCCAAGTTCGTTTTTTCGCGAGGATCCAACGCTATCACAGACAATCTCCCATTTCTCAAAGCCTTATCAGCGCTGGAGATTGTGTTGAATCTTACAGCTGCGCCAAACTTTCAAGGCTTTGCTATGTGCCGCTATTCCGGCCGCTGGTAGTCGGGATGCATCACGCCGGGGAGTTTTTGATGCCCGGTCCTCGCACGGCGATCGAGGGTGCCCAGCAAACGCGTAACTGCCTGTTAGGCCGGGGGAATAGACGCCACGCTGGATTACGGTTTACTGCGCGAGAAACAGTGTATGCAGGTGAGTGAGGACTGCGTGGAGGCGCTTACTGCGTTTGCAGAGAAGCGTA
>JAYNNB010000172.1:0-2192 GCA_038112515.1 Luminiphilus sp. | reverse complement strand
CCATCAGGTCGAGCTCGGCACCCGCGGCAAAGCCTATGAGGAATGCCGCCAGCGCGGCGACTTCGAGGCTCTGTTGCCCATGCAGCAATCCGGCACCGGCTGCAGGAATGGCAAGACAAAAAGCCGCTACTCCGGGAGCCCAAATGCGATCAACGAGGTAGCCCACCACCACGCGCCCGATAATGATCGACATGCCGAATACGCTTTGAACGGATGCTGCTTGCTCGCGACTGAAGCCATCGTCGGTGAGAGAAGGTAGCAGATTGGGGCCGATACCAGAGAAGCCCTGATAGGCAAATAAAATCGACAGCAGCAGTACCCAGAATCGGTACCCCCGTATTGCCTCACCCAAGGTGAGGCCACTCTCGAGGGAGACTGAGATGTCAGACTCGGGCGACACGGCTTTGGTATGTGCGTCAAGCGGCTTAAACAAAAAATACAGCGTCGGCCAAGCGAGTAGCATCGGTATCATTGCCAGGCCAATGTAAGCTCCACGCCAGCCATAATGGTCGGTGAGCCATACGGTGTAGTGGGGGGCCACGGAAGCGCAAATACCCGTGCCCGTCAGCGCCAAACCGAGCGCCAGACCCCGCCGTTTGAAAAAGCTGGTGGCGATAGCCCGTGTCCATGTAACGGGAATGGTGCCGGCGCCCAGCAGGGCCATCATGCCGTAGGCAGCAAACAGCATCCAGAGATCGCCCTGAATCTGAGACGCTGTCAGCAGTCCGAGAGAGAGCCCGATCATTGATGGCAGGGCCAGTCGACGCGGGCCGTATTTATCGTTTAGCCAGCCGATGAGCGGTGAGGTGAGTGCACCCAAACCCGAGCTAAAGAGTATCGCCGCCTGAAACTGCGCACGGCTCCAGCCAAACTCTTCGGTTACCGGCGCTACCAGTGCACCGATGGAATAATACGGAAGAACAAAAGAGCTGCTAACGATGCCCATGCAGGTGGCCATGATCAGTGGCCAGCGTTGTGCCAGTTCGTTTTCCGTCTGGCTTGTCATCTCAGCTGCCCACCCTCAGCAATCGTTTCGCGTTTGCTGCCATCTTTTCCGCCAGTGCTGTATCGACATCGTGCGTCATCGCGTGCTGGTCCCAACCGGCGAAGTTGGTGCCTAGCAATAACTTGTCAGTCCCCATGATGTCGATGACCCAATTCAACACTCTTGAGTCGTGGACGTGTGTATCAAACCACAAGCGCTTCAAAGACTCCTCGAATGCGCCCTCATACTGAAGATGTTCTGGCACCCAGGGTCTTTTCGTGCAGGCGCGGTTAAAGCGTCCAATCAGCGAGGTCATGGTGCCCCCGGCGTGGCTCAGGCAGATATCGATGTCTGGATGCCGGTGCAAAACGCCGCCAAAGATCAGTGTTGCGACAGCGATAGATTCCTGCGCCGCGAAGCCTGTTAACAGATCGAGGTCGAATTGCTTGAGATTGGGGTCTCCCGCTGGACCGTCTATGCCTGCCGGCGCCGGATGCATCATTAGGGGGACATCTAATTTGGTTACCTGCTCATAGAACCGGTCCATTGCTGGATCATTTAACGGGCGACCAATATCTGTGCCGATGTAGGCGCCCAGTAAGTCGAGCTCAGTCACGGCGCGCACCAGCTCCTCGCAGGCGGCCCCAATGTCCTGCATGGGCAGCGCGGCAAATCCGGCGAGACGCGTGGGATGCTGCGCGACGATTGCGGCCAGGGCGTTGTTATGTTCCTGGCAGAAGGCCACCGCATCTGCTGGGCCAATGTGGTGGAAATAGGTCAATGGATTGGGAGATAAAATCTGAAACTGGATCCTCGCTGCATCCATATTTGCAATGCGAACGTCGGCCTCCATAAAGGGGCTGCCCTCGTAGCGGACGCCGTCTAGCCGATAGTCACCGACGCGAAACCAAGGCGCTCCCGCTTCGGTATAGCCAATCTCGGGGCCATGCGCTCCCGCGGTGCCCATCGACCCGGCCAGTACCGCATGGGCATGAATATCGATTGATTCGGCTCTTGCCAATGCAGCGCGATCAGTCACAGCAGATCCCTGGACGTTAGCAGTACAAGGTTCATAAGCGCGGCGCTCATTCCTCGGGCGCAATGGTGAGGGGCATGCCGTCGAGCTCTGGCCCCAGTTGTAACTGGCAGCTCAGGCGGGAGCGCTCAGGGTCGTAGTGCTCGGCATATTGGAGCAACATGAGTTCGG
>JAYNNB010000171.1:0-2238 GCA_038112515.1 Luminiphilus sp. | reverse complement strand
TACGTCGTAGTAACGTGCACCCACCGTCGCAGAGAGCCTTTCGGTCAAGTCAAAGCTAAACTCACCAAATAAACCGTACTGCTCATCAGTGCGGCGGATGTCATTTCTAAATACGGTTGTCGATGGGTAAGGCCCTTCCTCAGTATAAAATGACCCTGGGTGGGGATAGTTTTCAACTGGAATCCCGCCCCCTGGATAAAAATCGAAGAAATTAATCTTGTCTATCGATGGATAAACGAAGTCGTTACGTTCTTTTAATTCGAGGTCGCTGAAAAATGCGCCCGCCGTAACGCGCCAACGTCTATCCTGATCAGTACTAAAGCGAATCTCATGTGTCGAAACTTCGGTCTCCGAGAAGCTGGTGACGTAGGTATCGGGCTCATAACACGTGCCGTAGGACACATTGAGCGGCGCGCCCTCCTGATAATAGTTGTACTCGGGGTAGGAGACCGATGCGTCGCAAATGTAGTAGGGCAGATATTGTCCTACGTACATATAATCGGTGTAGTCAACGATTTGATCCGTTTCTCGCTCGGTGTAGGCACCCGTATAAACCATCTCCAACTCGCCCAAGCGGCCCTCAATGGTCCAGCTGAAGTTGTCGAAGGAGTCTTCGATCATGTCGGGGCTGTAGCGCTGAACGCTGGGCGAGTCGCTTCCCAGCGTGGGGTCAGCAGTAAATGTGCCGTCTGACTCTAGTTCTTGTGTCATTGCGCCTAGAAGCAGGCTCCACTCGTTGGCGAACTCGATCCGCGCTGACACGCGCCCGCCAGTGTAGGTTGTGTCGTTGAAGTCGTCTTCGACCAGGTGGCTATTGTTCGCGGCCCTGAAATCCACCTGTGAGTTGGGATCGGAGGGATCAAAAGGCACGCGCGCGCTGGTATACGCCACTTGCTCGGGAACATTATTAATGTAGGTCGCAGAGTTAAGACCCGCGCGGAAAGGTGCCACCGGGACGCCATTAGTCCGCATGTATCCAGCGTCTCTCCAGCGAGCCGACTCTTCCAGCGTCACAGAGCCAGGTACATTGTCTACCCAGCCACCTTGATCGTCTCTGTAGACCACAGCACGGATAGCGAAACTGTCTGAGATGGGCAGGTTGTACATGGCTTCAAAACGGTTGCTACTCTCACCTTCTTCTGTGTAAGAGAAATCACCTTTGATCGATCCATATGCCTCGCTGAAGTCTGGCTTATTGGTAATCAGTCTTACCGTACCTGCCTGAGAGCTTGCGCCGAATAAGGTGCCTTGAGGCCCTTTGAGGACTTCGACGCGGTTTAAGTCTGCGGCATAAACATCCAGATTCCTGCCGGGCTGAGACAGCGGTTGTTCATCAAGGTAGAGCGCAACGTTGGGGGCAATACCTGCCACGCCAGCGGTCGTCAAGTTGGGTGTAGTTGAGGCAACACCCCGGATATAAATGGTGTTTTGTCCCGGTCCACTACCTCCGGCGGTTACGCCGGGCAGTTGGATTAAATAATCCTCAAAATTCGACACGCCAAAATCTTCAAGGGTGTCGCCGGTCAGGGCGCTTACCGTGACGGCAATATCCTGAGTGCTTTGTGCTCTTTTGGTGGCGGTAACCACTACCTCTTCAAGCTGAGCGTGAACAGGACTGGCTACCAGCGGTAGTAGCGCAACGCCTAGGGCCGCGGCCAAAGGTGTGCGTTGAAAACGATGGGGATGAGACATAGTAACTCCCTTGTGTGTTGGCAGAAAAAGTTAGATGTTTTTATTGTTGGCAGCACACACCCTACCGATTCTGGGCGGGTCCTGCAAATTGGGCACTTGTCAGCGACAAGTAACTTGCGCGGTTGTGCTGCTGCTTGCTGCGACTACGACGTGCTCTCCCCGCGACTCAGTACGCCTCCCCGAGGCCCGCGGGATGAACGATTGCTATCTTCGGGTACACTGTCCGAGCATGCCGGAAAGAGAGACCGATGTCTGAGTCGACCCCGCAACGCTTTATTATTGATAAAGCGGTTTTTTATCCCGCCTTGATCCTGTTGTTTGGTGCCATTTTTTTATTGCTGGTGATTCCAGAGGAGGGCAGTGATCCTTTTGCCGGCCTGCAGGCAATCATTGTCGATACGGCCAGCTGGTTCTATGTGTTTATTGCGGGGCTGGTGTCTGTCGTTGTCATCGGCCTTGCGATTTCACGATACGGAGATATCAAGCTCGGCCCCGACCACTCCGAGCCCGAATACAGCTATGGTTCCTGGTTTGCCATGCTGTTTG
>JAYNNB010000170.1:0-2273 GCA_038112515.1 Luminiphilus sp. | reverse complement strand
TGTCGGGGGGCATGGCGCTCACCCACGATGCGGCAAAGCGCTGGCAGGAAGTGACGGGCTGCCCTGTTTCTGAGGGCTATGGTTTGACCGAGACCTCACCCACGGTATCGGGCAACCCCGGCAATGGCCTGCAAATTGGCACCATCGGTGTGCCGGTGCCGAGCACCGAGATTCAGATTCGTGACGCCGACGGCACTGTGCTGGGTTTGGATGAACCCGGTGAGCTGTGTGTGCGCGGGCCTCAGGTCATGGCCGGCTACTGGCAGCGGCCCGAGGCCACCGCTGAGGTGATTGATAGCGACGGCTGGTTTGCCACGGGCGATATCGCGCTAGTGCAGCCCGACGGTTACCTGCGCATTGTCGATCGCAAAAAGGACATGATCATCGTCTCCGGTTTTAACGTGTACCCCAACGAACTCGAAGATGTCTTGGTGGCGCACCCCGACGTGGTGGAGTGCGCCGCGGTGGGGATTCCCAGCGAGAGCACGGGAGAGGCGATTCGCATGTTTGTGGTACGCAGTAACCCCGAACTCACCGAAGACGCCGTGCGGGATTTTATGCGTGCAGGATTGACCGGCTACAAGGTGCCCAAATCGGTGGTGTTCAAGGATGAATTGCCAAAGACCGCGGTGGGTAAAATTTTGCGCCGTGAGTTGCGTGACTGAACCCAAGGCGAACGCCACTGAATGAGTACGTTGACGCCGGTGCCTGAAAGAGCGGTGCCGGAACAGATTCATTTCCCTGAGCAGCTCCCTGTCAGCGAGCGACGGTCCGATATCGAGGCAGCGATTCGCGATCATCAGGTGGTGATTCTGGCTGGCGAGACCGGCTCGGGTAAGACCACCCAGCTGCCCAAAATTTGCCTCAATCTCGGTCGGGGCCGGCGGCAGCGCATCGGCCATACCCAGCCCCGCCGTATTGCCGCGCGCACGGTGGCGCAGCGCATTGCCGACGAGTTGAACAGTCCCTTGGGCGAGCTGGTGGGGTACCAGATCCGCTTTAACGACACCCTCTCTGACGCCAGCGCCATCAAGCTGATGACCGACGGCATCTTGCTGGCGGAGCTCAGCCACGACCGCGACTTGAGTGCCTACGACACATTGATTATTGACGAGGCTCACGAGCGCAGCCTGAATATCGATTTCTTATTGGGCTACCTCAAGCAGCTGTTACCACGGCGCCCCGATCTCAAGGTGATCGTGACCTCCGCAACCATCGATGTCGCGCGCTTCTCAGAGCACTTTAACAATGCCCCGATCCTCGAGGTCAGCGGCCGCACGTATCCGGTCACGGTGCAGTATCTGGGAGATACCGAGGACCGCGACGAGGGCATACGGCAACAGATCGTCGATGTGCTGGAGGATATCGAGCGGGGACAGTTCGGCCCAAGGGGGGATGCCTTGGTGTTTTTGCCCGGCGAGCGGGATATTCGTGAGTTGGCCAAGGCGCTGCGGCACAGCGACCGGCTGCGGGTGTTACCTCTGTATGCGCGCCTGAGTCAGGCGGAGCAGAATCGGGTATTCACCAGCGGCGGTGCCGGCATGCGGGTGGTGCTTGCCACCAACGTGGCAGAGACCTCCCTCACGGTGCCGGGCATTCGCTACGTGATTGACCCGGGCGAGGCGCGTATCAGTCGCTACAGTGTCCGCAGTCGCTTGCAGCGCTTGCCGATCGAGCCCATATCGCAGGCCAGCGCCAACCAGCGCATGGGGCGCTGTGGTCGTGTGGCCGAGGGGGTGTGTCTCAGGCTCTATAACGAGCAAGACTTTGACGCGCGACCGGAATTTACCGACCCCGAGATCCGGCGCACCAATCTGGCGGCGGTGGTGCTGAGGATGCTCGAGTTAGGACTCGGGGACGTGGCGCGGTTTCCTTTTATCGACCCCCCCGACGCCAAAGTGGTGCGCGACGGTTATCGGCTACTCGAGGAATTGGGTGCGGTCTCGGCAAGGGGGCGGCTGACGGCGCTGGGTCGAAAACTGGCGCGCTTGCCGGTGGACCCGCGACTGGGGCGGATGCTGCTGGCGGCCAACGAGTCGGGTTGTTTGGCCGAGGTGTTGGTGATTGTCAGTGCCATGTCGATTCAGGACCCGAGGGAGCGACCCGCCGACAAGCAGGCCCAGGCCGACCAGACCCACGCCCGTTTTCAGCACCCGCAGTCGGATTTTCTGGCCTGGCTGGCGCTGTGGCGGCATTACGAATCCCAGCGACAAGCCCTGAGCCAGAACCAGTTGCGCAAGCTGTGCCAGCGGGAGTATCTGGCGTTTATGCGC
>JAYNNB010000169.1:0-2382 GCA_038112515.1 Luminiphilus sp. | reverse complement strand
GAGTCAGCGTATCGCTTACCTCGAGAATACTTTAGCTCAAGGTGTTCGGCCGCCCTCTCGGCTGAGTATCGCGTGCCGTTGCGGTCAAACTCGCAGCCGCTTTCGCGTACCGCTTGAATCAGTAACCGGATCTCTGCTTCGGCATCGGGTGCTCCGTGGGTCTGGGAGATAGGCGCCGCCAGCAAGATAAGTGATAGCAAAATAGGGTTCACGGTGCTTCCAGGGCGAGGGTGGTGATCAAAGGGTTGTGGTCCGATGTCACGACCTGCAAGGTTTCTGATGACTGCCGGGCCAACCCTCGCACATAAAGATGATCCAGCGGTCGTCCGAAGCGAGTGGTGCGATGATCAGGTGAGAAGACGATGGGAGTGAGTTCCAGATCCGCAGTGAGTGCATCTAGCGTGCTCTGTCGCCGACCACTCCAGGTATTCAAGTCGCCGCCAAAAATGACAGGCCCTTTGTGCCCTCGAATCAGCTCAGCCGCCGCCTCTAGCTGAGCGCGATAGGCTTTAACCCCGAAACTGAAGTTCACGGCGTGAAGGTTGACCGTGAGTAGTGACGCATTGCGCTCGGCCATCGGGTAAAGGGTAACGCTGGTGGCCTTGGGTGTTCTCAGCCAGGGCTCTGTGGCCAGCAGGTGGCAGTGCACGAGGTGGGGGATTCTTGCGAGGGTCAGGACGCCTGTTGCGATTTCGTTCTGCACGTAACCCGGCACAAACGCCTCATAAAGAGACTGCTCAATCACCGCATCCGTTTTCTTGAGGGGCACCGCCTCTTGAAGAAAGATCAGATCTGACCTTTTAGCCAACACCTCAAATTCAGCGACCAGGCTCGGGTGCTGTGCTTTCTCCACATTCCAGTTAAGTAACGAGAAAGGTGTCCGAAGGCCATCCTTGCGCACCTGTTGGCGCCCGAGCGAAAGCGCTTGCGCGCACGCACCGGAGCCCTCTGAGCTGATGGTCCGTGGCCACTTTTCAGCCGCGTGTCCATTGCTTACCCAAACAGACAGGAGCGCCACGGCGATAATTCTGAGAGACAGCCGTTGATCGGCGCCTCTTGGTACTGCAGAACGGCTCGACATTTCGGTCGTATTCAGCCGGTGTGTTGGGTGCCCCGGATAACCAGTTCATGGCGGGCAATTTTCCAGCCGTCGCCGGTGCGCACAAAATGAGTCAGGTAGGTTGCCCACAGGGTGAACATCGCGCCATCGCCGTCTTTTAACACGTGGAGGGCTTGCACATCTGTCCTCGCAGAGGCGGAATCGCCGGACACGGTGGTTAACTGCGGGCTCATCAAGTGTTGAGTGGCGGAAAAGGCCTCCAGCTGGCTTGCTACCGATGCGGTCCAGATATCAGCGCCCGTGATGGTGTCCTCGCCAAAACCCACGATCTCCACGTCGTCGGTAAAGCAGGCGCGGTAGCGCGCCATGTCCCGGTCATCCACGGCCGCTGCATACGAGAGCATCACGTCCTGAAGTTGTCTGCGATCGCAGGCGTCGCTCATAGTCGTTTCCTTACTGCGTGTTTACAGCCGGCCCTCAATATAGTCATCAATGCGTTCGTGATAACGGCTGATGCGCTTCTCCTGACCCGAGAGATAGGCGCCTTTAAAGCCGCGGGAGCGCACGCCCCGTTGCTGGGTGATAAATACAGCGACGTCGTCTTCGATCGCCGGGCCAATAGAGTCCTCGCCGCAGGTCAGCCATTTGACGGGCACATCCTCCGAGCCGTTACCCGTCAGCGACTCGGTGGCACTGGTGCCGTCGTCAAGCGCTGAGGCAATGCTGGCCGGGCTTGCGTACCACCAGTTGTCAAAGAGGCACTGTTCCGGGTCGGTGGGATGGGGTCTTGCGCGCAAAAAATGAAAGCCGTCCGCCCACAATGACACCGCGAAATTGGGAAACAGTGTGTAATGGAAGGCGTCGGTCAGCTGTTCGTCCGGGACCGCCGCGTAATGGCTATAACCTTTATTGGGGCCCAGTTCGCGCTTCGCTTGCTGGAGCGCCTGGCGCGTGTCCTCGGGTTTGCCTTTGAAATCGGCGGGATCAAGATTCCAGTAGCCGAGCAGTGACGCCAGCGGTTCCACGATGTTGCCATCGGTATCGGTTATCCCGGCACCGTAGCCGCCCTTCATGATCATGCGCGCGTGGCCTTCATTAGCCAAATCGAACTGCGTTTCTTTGAAGTAAGTGTTGATGCCGCCGGCGATGGCGGTGCGGTCGGTAGAGGGCGTCGCGCCCATGTGCACCGTTGGCACGTGGTAGGACTCGTTGAAGTTGTCGAGGACGACTTTCCAGTTACAGGGTAGCCACATGGTGTTGGCCATGGTGCGCTGCCAGGTATCCACCTCTCTGGCCTGCCATTCATCCCAGATCGGCCCCAG
>JAYNNB010000168.1:0-2435 GCA_038112515.1 Luminiphilus sp. | reverse complement strand
CTGGCGATCGTGATCAAAGATTACGAGCAGGAGGCCTGCTTTATTTTGCTCCTTTGGGCGCTCGCGATTATGGGCCTCAAAGCCGCGCGCACCCGCGCAGAGAGTGTGATGCTGGGCCGAGAGCTGATTGCGATCCCCGAGGGAACCAGCATCCTGCCGCGGGATGCCCGGGAGCAGTCACGCGCGCTGGAAGCACTCCCCGAAGAAGAGCAGGACTACCTCTTACCCCGAGCCCTCTCCAACGCCCTGAGTCGCTTTACCACCACGGGCAGTATTCCCGCGGTATCGGATGCCGTGCGCGAGCAGTGCGACATCGAGGCTGACCGACTCGACTCGGAGCTGTCGATGGTGCGTTATATCTCCTGGGCGATTCCCTCGATTGGATTTATTGGCACCGTGCGCGGTATTGGCGATGCCCTGGGTCAAGCCTACAAGGCCGTCGAGGGCGATATTTCAGGCGTCACTGTCAGCCTTGGGGTGGCCTTTAATAGCACCTTTGTGGCCTTGGTGCTGTCGATCATCATTATGTTTGCGCTACATCAATTGCAGCTGTCACAGGAGCGCCTGGTCCTGAGTACCCAGCGCTACATCGACCGACATCTGATCCGACATCTGTCGGTGCCCAGAAATTGATGCGCGGTTGCTGATGCACCTCCTCGACTGCAACGACGCCTCCCTGCGCTTATGGCGCGACGGGCAGGACACGTTTTTGATGGGTATTGCCTGGTTCAACGAGGGGCGTTACCAGTTTGGTCAGACCGCCTGGCGACAGGCCCGCCGTGCGCCCAGAGAAATTAACAACCGCTATTGGCACCGGCTCTCAACGCAACCGCTGAGCCCGGCGCTGGGCCCCGCGCGCCATACGGCAGACCTGGTGCATGCGCATTTAGAAACACTACTCGGTGATGCGACGGGAGAGCTGGTGCTGGTCATCCCGGGGGCAATGGAACCGGCACAACTGTCGCTGCTCCTCGGCATTATCGGAACGCTCCCCGTCACCCCGTGCGCGGTCGTGCATCGCAGTGCACTCATTGGCACCGGCCTTGCCGAGACGTGTGTGCACGTTGAACTTCATTTGCACCAAGCCAGCATCACGCCCGTTCAGGTCGACAATGGCATGGCGACGGCAGGTGAAACCCAGCTGTTACCGGGGTTTGGCCTGCTCGGGCTCATGGACGATCTCGCCGAGATCATTGGGCAGCAGTTTGTCAGCCAAACCCGATTCGACCCACAGCGACGCGCCGATACCGAGCAAGCGCTTTACGAGCAAATCCCCGCGCTTTTACAGGCCCTCGCCACCCAGAGCGAAGTCAGTTGTGTGGTAGAAGGGCACACTGCCCGCGTTAGCGCCGATGCGTTGCGCGCGGTGGGTCAGCGCTTCTCAGCCGCGCTGGCGCCGTTGATCCCCGCCGATATCTCTCTCGTCGCTTTCGACAGCTTACTGTCGTCATTACCGGGTTTATCCCTGTCCTCACAGCAAGGCCAGCCACTGCGCACCCTACCGGTCCCCCCCGACGCCATTCTTGCGGGTGCAAACCACCTCTCGAGCAATGGCGGCGACTTGGTCTTTCAGCGCCGGGTGGCGTGCGCTGGTGTATCACCGGCCGCTGCGGCAGCACCGCCGGCACCGGCAGTCGAAACCCGGGGTGTCACCCACTTCTTGATTGCGGGACGCGCACTCGCGATGACCCCGGGCACAACCCTTGCACCGGGCGTCAGCGTTACCGGCGCAACGACCATCACCGTCACCCCGGGCACTGAGGCTCAGGTAAACGGCCACGGCGTTAACGGCGACGTCACACTGGCAGCGGATGATCGCCTGACAGTGGCTGATATCGAGGTGCGCTTTATTACTGTGGAGTCATGACCGGTGCCGCGTCGCAAGCGACAAGCCTCCACCTTTAATCTCAGCTTTCTCGACATCATGTCCTGCGGCTTCGGCGCCGTTGTGCTGGTGTTCCTGATTATTGATCACTCTCTGGAGATTGAGATTCAGACCGTCAATGCCGAGGTGCTCTCGGAGGTCGACCTGCTGGAGGAGGATATCCGTGAGGGCGAGGCGGGTCTGGTACGACTGCGCAACGCCCTTGATGAGGCCGACTTGGAGATCGTCGAAGCCGACGGCCTCGCCCGGCGGATTACCGAGGAGCTCGATGAATACGAGGCGCTGATTGCTGCGATTGAAGAATCCGGGGTCAGCGATACCGACGCCATCGCCAAGCTTCAGGCCGAGATCAATCAACTCGAAGAGAAGATCAAGCTGCTGCAGGAAGCCGCGGAGGCAGAGGCAGGCCGTAGCGCGAGGGAATTCGTGGGCGAAGGTAATCGCCAGTACCTCACCGGCCTGAACCTCGGCGGGCGCCGGATCGCCATACTCGTCGATACCTCTGCCAGCATGCTCGCCAACCAGCTGGTCAATGTGATTCGCCTGCGCA
>JAYNNB010000167.1:0-2472 GCA_038112515.1 Luminiphilus sp. | reverse complement strand
ATCGCGCAGTGTCATGACCGGACGGGCTTTTTACCAAAGCGCACAAGGACAGGCCCATGCTGTGGATACAGGGTTTTCACGTTATATTTGTTGTCTGCTGGTTTGCGGGGATCTTCTATTTGCCCCGCATTTTGGTGTACTACGCCCAAAGCCCGGAGCCAGAGACCAAGGCAGTGCTGGCAGTGATGGCGCGCAAACTTTACCGGTTCGTTACCCCATTCATGCTTCTCACCATAGGCTTTGGCATCTGGCGTCTCTCCTTTCAGTGGGACTATTACCTGTCGTCTCCCTGGATGATTGCAAAACTCTGCGGCGTGGCCTGTCTCGTTGCCTACCATTTTCAGACCGGCATTTACGTGGGCAGGGTATGCCGTGGCGAGGATGATAAAACCCACGTGTTCTACCGGATCTTCAACGAGGTACCGGTCCTCTTTTTATTTGCCATCGTGCTTCTGGTCTACCTGCGACCGGCCATGGGTGGCTAGCCCGGGTGGGATGCGCATCAGCCCGCGGCCTGCGATAATCCACGCAAACAAAAGCAAATTGGTCAGTCATGAGTCGATCTGAAGCGCTCTTTGAGCGCGCCAAAAACACCATCCCCGGTGGCGTGAACTCGCCCGTGCGGGCCTTTAAAGCCGTGGGCGGCACACCGCGCTTCATGGCACGCGCCGACGGCGCGTATTTATTTGACGCCGACGGAAAGCGCTATATCGATTACGTGCTCTCCTGGGGTCCGATGATCATGGGGCACAACCATCCCCGCGTGCGCGAGGCAGTGGTCGAAGCCGCACAGAGTGGACTGAGTTTCGGCTGCCCCACCGAGATTGAAATTGAACTGGCCGAAACGATCAGCACCCTGGTCCCCAGCATGCCGCTGGTGCGCATGACGAGTTCGGGCACCGAAGCCACCATGAGCGCCATCCGCCTGGCTCGGGGCTTCACGGGTCGGGACAAAATCATTAAGTTCGAGGGCTGCTACCACGGCCACTCCGACTCACTGCTCATCAAGGCCGGGTCGGGGGCACTGACTTTTGGCGTGCCGAGCTCCCCCGGCGTGCCCGAAGTGCTGGCGCAGCACACGGTGACATTACCCTTTAACGACCTTGCTGCATTGGAAGCAGCAATGGATGAGCTCGGCGACCAGATCGCCTGCGTCATTACCGAGCCGGTTGCGGGCAATATGAACTGCATACCACCCGTAGCGGGTTACCTCGAGGGCATGCGCGAGCTGTGCACTCGCCATGGCGCGGTCCTTATCTTTGACGAGGTCATGACCGGCTTTCGCTTCGGTACCGGTGGCGTGCAGGGCTTCATGGGTATCACGCCAGACCTCACCTGCCTCGGTAAAGTGATTGGCGGCGGTATGCCGGTGGGCGCCTTTGGGGGTCGACGCGACATCATGGAGCAGATTTCGCCGCTGGGTCCGGTTTACCAGGCGGGGACGCTGTCAGGGAATCCGGTGGCTATGGCGGCGGGGCTCGCCACCATGGCCATCATCAGTGAACCGGGATTTTATGAAGGCCTTTTTAAACGCACCGGTGATCTCTGCGAAGGCATGCGCGCTGCCGCCGCCGAAGCGGGCGTGCCCTTCACCACCAATCACCTGGGGTCCATGTTCGGCGGTTTCTTTACCGAAGACGCAGCGGTGACCCAGTATCATCAGGTGATCAATTCGAACGTTGCCGCCTTCAACCAGTTTTTTCACTTGATGCTGGACAGCGGCGTCTATTTGGCCCCAGCCTCTTTCGAGGCGGGCTTTATGTCATCGGCGCATACCGATGAGGACATTGCCGCGACAGTGGACGCGGCCCGCGCCGCTTTCGCCGCGCTCTAGACCATTGGAGTCACGACCATGAGTGAACGTGGACCCTTCCCCCACACCCGACTGCGCCGGCTGAGGGCCAGCGCCTTTGCCCGCGACATGGTGCGCGAGCACGCCCTCACACCCGCGGACTTCATTTATCCCGTGTTTGTGCTCGAGGGTGCCGGGCAGCGCGAGGCCGTGCCCTCGATGCCAGGGGTAGAACGACTCAGTATTGACCTATTGGTGACCTTGGCTAAAGAAGCCCGTGCTCTGGGCATACCAGCGCTGGCGCTATTTCCGGTGGTGGGGCAGGAAGGCAAATCCCTGCTGGCGGAGGCGGCCTATGAGGCTGATGGCTTAGTGCAGCGCGCGGTCGCGGAAATCAAAAGTGCCGTGCCCGAGATCGGTGTGATTACCGACGTGGCACTCGACCCCTACACCACACATGGCCAGGACGGCATTATCGACGACGACGGTTATGTGCTGAATGACATCACCAGCGAGATACTGGTAAAGCAAGCGCTCAGCCACGCAGCCGCCGGCGCCGATGTGGTCGCGCCCTCGGATATGATGGATGGTCGTATTGGCGCTATTCGCACTGCGTTAGAAGCCAACGGCCACATCAATACGTTGATCTTGTCCTACGCCGCCAAGTACGCCTCGAGTTA
>JAYNNB010000166.1:0-2522 GCA_038112515.1 Luminiphilus sp. | reverse complement strand
CCACCGCAGTACCCGAGATGGCGGCGCGCATGGCGGCGCCAGAGGACGGCAGCTTCGATCATTTTGCGCCGGAAAATGTTTCATCGGTTGTGGTCTGGCTGTGCTCGGAAGCCAGCGCTCATGTGACAGGCAAAATTATTGAGGCCGAAGGCGGGCGTATTGCGCTGGCGGATGGTTGGCGCAGCACAGAAGGCATTGAACAGCAGGCGCGATGGGAGCCAATAGAGGTGGGGTCTGTAATGGCGCGATTGCTGGAACAGGAGCGGCCGCCACAAAAAGTGTGGGGCACCTGATGAACGCCGTCGGGCATTGCAGGGCTTTTCGGTGAGGTTCCGCTTCACCGACGAACAACGGATGCTGCAGGAAAGCGCTGAGCGTTTTCTGCTGGAGCATTCTCCCCCCGCAGTTGCGCGCGCAGTTGCTAAGGCGCCCGCAGGTCTCGATCTGTCTTTGTGGCAACAGGTGACGAGCACGCTGGGCTGGCAAGCGGTGGTGGTGCCTGAAGACCATGATGGTTTGGGTCTTGGTGTGGTCGAGTTGGCGGTCTTGTTGGAGCAAGCCGGTGCCCGTTTGTCACCTATCCCGCTTCACGCCTGTGCATTATCGGCACTCGCGCTCAGAGCGACTCCCGAATCCCCGATGCGGGATCGCCTTATGCAATCGATCGCCTCTGGCGCGATCGTATCTCTCGCTCACACTAGCGCGCGACCTTACTGGGATGATCGAGGCATCGATGTGAGGGCAACGCAAGCTGACGCCAACTGGCGTCTGAATGGCTCGGCCCGTTTTGTCAGCGGTGGTGCGGCGGCAGCGTATTTGCTGGTCGTGGCTCGGGTGGACGCTGCTATCGGGTTGTTCGCCGTGCCCGCCGACCAGGCTGGCGTGTCGGTCCAGCATCAGGTGACGCTGGACCAGACCCGTTCTATGGCCGACGTGACATTCTCCGACGTGACGTTGGGGAGTGATGCGGCGCTCGCCCTCGATTGGCGTCGGGGCCTCGGCACGACCCTGGATCTCGCCAGAATATTGATGGCGGCCGAGCAGGTGGGATGCGCACAACAGGCACTCGATATGACACTCGAGTACGTCGCCGAGCGCATCCAGTTTGGCCGCACCATCGCCTCCTTTCAGGCGGTGAAGCACAAGGCCGCCGATATGATGCTCAAAGTGGAGTCGGCACGCTCCTTGATGCTTTATGCCGCCTGCACAGCAGACGCCTGGCTGCGTGACGCGGTGGACGACACGGCACTGCGGGAGGCCGCGGCCATGGTGGCGAGCTCAGCCGGCGACGCGGCTTTCTTTGTCACGGGGACAGGCATTCAGTTGCACGGTGGTGTGGGCATTACCGAGGAATATGACATCCAGCTGTATTTCAAGCGAGCCCGCGCTCTGGAGTCTTACTTGGGGCGTCCTGATGAATCCCGAGAGACGATTGCGCAGTTGCTCCTCGATGAACCAGCGTTGGGGGGTGCACCCCGTGCAGCTTGAATTCAGCCGCGAAGATGAGGCTTTTCGCGAGCAGGTCGCTGCGTGGTTGAGCGACAACCTGTGCGGGTCCTTCGAAGTCATCCGCGGTCGGGGTGGGCCTGGAGACGAGCATCACTTCGTCGAGGAGCGAAAAGACTGGGAACGCCGTCTCGCCGAGGGCGGATGGACCTGCATTGGCTGGCCCGAGGAGTGGGGTGGTCGGGGCGCGAGCATCGAGCAGCAGGTCATCTTCAATGAAGAGTATGCCCGTGCCGGGGGACCGGGTCGTATGGGTCATATCGGCGAGACCTTGACCGGCCCCACATTGCTGGCGTTCGGCTCCGAACAGCAAAAAGCGCGGTATCTACCCGATATCCGGGCGGGTAAAGCGTTTTGGTGTCAAGGTTACTCCGAGCCCGGTGCGGGGTCGGATCTGTCCAATATCAAAACACGCGCCGAGTGGGATGAAGAAGCCGCGGTGTGGCGCTTATATGGTCAAAAAGTCTGGACATCATTGGCCCACGAATCCGATTTTATTTTTGTGCTGGCGCGCACCGACCCCGCAGAGCGAGGGCACCGGGGATTGGGTTTTTTCCTCTTGCCGCTGGCACAGGCAGGCATCGACATCAGGCCAATTAATCAGCTGACCGGTACGGCAGAATTCAATGAGGTCTTTTTTGACGGCGCGGCCTGTGGTGGCGATGATCTGGTGGGCGCCCCCGGAGACGGATGGCGCGTGGCGATGGCTTTGCTGGGTTTTGAGCGCGGCGTATCGACACTGGGTCAGCAAATGCTGTTTCAGGTTGAGCTGGATGAGGTTGTACGGTTGGCGAAAATCAATGGGGCAGCGCAGCAGCCGGCGCTTCGCCAACGCATTGCGGAGGCGCACATTGGGCTTCGCACGCTGCGTTACAACAGTCTTCGCATGTTGTCGGGAGAGCAGGATGGTTCTCTGTCGAGGGAGGCGATGATTTACAAGCTGGCGTGGTCGAGCTGGCATCGCAATCTTGGCAAGCTCGCCATGGACGTGCTGGGGCCGGATGCAGAGCTGGTGG
>JAYNNB010000165.1:0-2537 GCA_038112515.1 Luminiphilus sp. | reverse complement strand
ATGAGCAGGGTCGCGACCTGTTGCCCAATGTGGGAGAACTGACACCGGCAATGATCGCCTTGGCGATCGCCGATCGCATTCGACGATTCTTCTCCAGCGAACTGCTGGAAGAACGTATCCGGTGGATTGTGGCGAAAGAAAAGTCGCTGGCCGCTCCCTATCAAACGATCGAACGGGTGCCTCATTTTTGCTCTGGCTGCCCACATAACACCTCAACCAAGGTGCCCGAAGGGAGCCATGCACTGGGCGGCATCGGTTGCCACTACATGGCCACCTGGATGCCTGATCGCGCCACACACACTTTTACCCAAATGGGGGGTGAAGGCGCCACCTGGATCGGTCAGGCGCCATTTACCGAGACGCAACACGTTTTTCAGAACCTCGGCGATGGTACCTACTTTCACTCAGGCGTACTGGCGATTCGTGCGGCAGTCGCTGCCGGCGTCAATATCACCTACAAGATCCTCTACAACGACGCCGTCGCAATGACCGGAGGACAACCGATCGATGGATCACTAACTATAGATGACCTGATCCACCAATTGCGTGGCGAGGGAGTGCGCCGCATTGCACTGGTGTCCGATAACCCGGAAGACTGGCGTGGACAATTTAACGCCATACCGGGATTTAGTCTCTCGCATCGGGACGACTATGACGCGCTGATGCGAGAACTTCGAGAATTCAAAGGAACCTCTGTCATTGTGTACCAACAGACCTGCGCAGCGGAAAAAAGGCGTCGGCGTAAAAAGGGACAAATGCGCCACGCCGATCGCCGCGTGTTTATCAACGAGGACGTATGCGAGGGTTGCGGTGATTGCAGCGTCGAGTCCAACTGTCTGTCGGTGCTCCCAAAGCAAACGGCATTGGGCCGAAAGCGGGAAATCGATCAGAGCGCCTGCAACCATGACTTCAGCTGCCTTAAAGGTTTTTGTCCCAGCTTCGTGTCGGTAATCGGCGGCGAATTGCGTAAGCCCGCGCAAACAGAATCGTCAGAAGCACTCTTTGATCCATTGCCCACCCCCAATTTACCCACCCTCGACCAACCCTGGAATACGGTGGTTGCTGGCGTCGGCGGCACCGGGGTACTGACCATTACCTCGCTAATCGCCATGGCCGCACATATTGAAGGCAAGGGGTGCGCGACATTGAATCAGACCGGTCTTGCACAGAAATTTGGGTCGGTAGTGAGCCATGTTCGCGTTGCCAAGGCGCAGAGGGACATCAAAGCTGTGAGGATTCCGGCGGGCGAAGCTGACCTGCTGATTGGATGCGATCTGGTAGTAAGCACCGGATATGAGGCCATGGGCAAAGTCGCTCACGGGCGCACCCATGCAGTGATCAACGACAATGAGCAACCCACCGCCGCATTCGTTCAGGATCCCGACGCACATTTTCCGGCCGAGGGCATGCGCCAGAAGGTGACCGCGGAAGTGGGAGACCAACTGGAATTTGTGCATGCCTCTGACATCGCACTGAAATTGATCGGTGATGCTATCGGCACCAATCTCTTCTTACTCGGGTACGCATGGCAGCGCGGCTGGGTGCCGGTAAGCGAGACAGCGCTGGAACAAGCGATCGAACTCAATGGCGTCGCCGTTGATTTCAACAAGCGGGCATTTCTTCTCGGCCGTCGCTTCGCCCATCAACCGCAGCTCGTGGAATCTCTGTTGCCAAACACCACATCGGGTGCCGACACCCCCCTCACACTGGATCAAGTGATTGAAGATCGATTCACGCGGTTAATTGCCTATCAGTCGGTGAGCTATGCGCGGCGTTATCACGATCAGGTTGATGCAGTTCGCAAGATCGACAGTGACGCCGACGCGGAGGACTCTCTCACCCGCGTGGTTGCCCAACAACTTTTCAAGCTAATGGCCTACAAAGACGAATACGAAGTGGCGCGCTTGTATACTGACGGTAGCTTTCAGGCCAGGCTAACAGCACAATTCAAAGGGAATTTCTCGCTCAGATTTCACCTCGCTCCCCCCCTGCTAAGCAGAGCCGACCCACAGACAGGCAAAGTGAAAAAACGGGAATTTGGTCCCTGGCTGATGCCACTGTTTCGACTACTCGCAAAGCTCAAATGGCTTCGAGGAACCCGACTGGATATTTTTGCGTTAACCACGGAACGCAAGCAGGAAAGAGAGGATCTGGCCCGCTATGAAGCAGATCTCACCGAAATCTGCGCCAGACTGACAGCTGATAATTACGCCGCCGCGCAGGCATTGGCAAAACTGCCTGAAAAGTTACGCGGCTACGGTCATGTGAAAGCACGAAATCGAAACGCATTACTTGCGAGCCGATCACAGCGCTTGAGCGAATTCCGTGGCGAAATTCAATACGTCGAGATAAAGCACAAAAATGCCGCCTGATATTTGATACTCGCGGAGCACTGCTGAAAGGGCCGCCTTTCAGACTCAATGCTGAACTCAACAGTTAGATCACCGGAATTAAACCGCAGATGCGTGGCGTGGCGTGGCGACAAAAGATTGGTCGGGACGGCAGGATTTGAACCTGCGACCACCACACCCCCAGTG
>JAYNNB010000164.1:0-2599 GCA_038112515.1 Luminiphilus sp. | reverse complement strand
GAGCCTTGGAGTCCTTTTTTTCACACTCGGCGCCCGGAATGTGGGTCAACCACTTAAGCTGTTTTTCATCTGCCGTGTCGGCGAGTGGTGACCCCCACACCGCGCCGGCATATGACACCACCGCTGCGACCCTTTTAGTGAGTTCCGGGTAGGCGGTAAGGAACGCAAAAATATCAGGGACCCCTTTGGAATACCCAACGAGGATGAGGGGCTGATCGCTGTGCTCGGGTCCGAGGCTGGCTACATAGTCGGCGATGAGCGTCGCATTGGTCTCTGAGCTGGCAATGCCTTCTACCTGAATAAAACCGGTCTCATAGCCGAGCGTTGCCACGTGGTTGGGGGCCGAGTTGTCATGATGCAGCCACGCCTTGATGCAAGAATAGGCCAAACCGGGCACCATCTTCGCCAACAGCCCGGCTGAAGATGCCCCCAGATCGACAGGTTCACCGGTTGGCTGCGGCTCATCCTCAAAACGCACCAAGGCGTCCTCACAGGGCCGATAATCCGGTAACGATTCTCCATGGTCCTCGTTTGCAGCACAAAAAATCTCCCGGAATCGCGCTCGTCCGTCGGTGACGTTATAGATATTGCCAGGCTCGAAGGAGATCGGTTCGAGTGTTTGTGAGAAGGGCACCTGTGGCTGACTCGAGCAGGCAGCGACGAGTACTACCAGCGCAAACAACACGACGCCCTTCGTGAAGCCTCGGGCGCTATTGCGAGGTAACGATGCATTGGGGTTGGTCATCAGTCTTGCCCTGAAGTGTCGGGTTGAAGCGAGGGATGCCATTGGGGCAACCATTTCAGTTGGTCGATTTCAGTGAGCGATACGGGCGTCTCCGTGAAGAAAAAAACAGCGCGATAGCCATCGGAGAAGTAGGGGTCTGGGGTTAGGTTATAGAACGGTTGCTCTTGGGTTGAGCGTTGCGACCCAGACACGTAGGCGACACCCGAGAGGCTTTGTGAGTAGGCTAGGTCGCCGGCCAGGCTGTCGCGTGTGTGATCGACGTAGGGGTCGATCGCATGGGTCGTTAGGGTGCGTTTATTAAGCTTAACCCCAATATCTCGGCTTATTTGGCCCACGTAAACTTCATTGCCCTGAAAGTCATAGGGTGCGCGCCATAGCCGCATATGGTTTCGGCGCCTAATCGATTGGCGCGCTTTCTGCAGACCAATGTCCTGAGAGCGGCCGTAGAGGTAGAGGGGACTGATGGGCGAATAGAGGTATTGACTACCAAATAGAAAAGAGCGCGTTGTCTTTATTGCCGACTTCATGTGATTCACTTCGGTCGAGTGCCAGCCTCGCCTGATTAACGCCGTAAAGATAGCGTCACGAGACCCGACAAGCACGACGTTGAGCGGGTCACCCTCATCAGTATTCTGCTTGTTAGTGGTGCAGCAGGGTTCGTTGCGCAGGCGAGACTGAAAGTCAGCTACGTCCTCGATGTTCTCAATGCTGGAATAGAGTCCGTCTAGGTCTACATATTCCACGTCTGTGTTGAGCCCGGGTATCTTGACGGCGAGTGCAACATTGATGAGCAGGTCATCTCCCAATAAGTCGACATTGACGTTTTTAAAACCCTCCTCGAGATTGGTGAAAACATAACCGGCCACCGTGGTATCCGACTTGATCGGGTTTTTAAACTCGCTTTCCTGAAAGAAGATGTCCATGGCGCGCTTGGTTTCAGCTGATCCGGCGTGTCGCAAATAGGCTGCCTCCGCCGGTGAGACATAGGCGTCGTCGATCGCATTGCGAATCAGTGTCAGATCCTGCGCCGTCGTATTTTCGACCCGTACCCAAACGGGTTGCACTCGAGATTTGTAGAGATCGGTGCCAAAGAGCTGCAGCGTTTGCTCGGCCGAGGGCACGGCCACCGTGACGGTGACGCCATTGCGAGTCACGGTTTTGCTGTCACTTAGGATGTCGACGGCGTCCGCCGACATCGGTTTTTGCCAAGCCGGCGTGCAGGCAATCAGCAGTGGCAGCGCCCACACAGCGATCGATCGAAGGATCATCACAGAACCAATACCTGACGCAAAAAGACGCTTCATGGGTCGATCTTACTGGATAACCGCCACAGGTTCAGGAGCGTGCAGTCACCGGCAAATGTGGTCTGACAGTTTGGGTAGGATGCAGAGCGGGTTTTTGCTCTCCGTCTATTGCGCACTGAGAGGTCGCAATGGCCCTTCCCACGCTAGTGTTTTTATAGGGCTGGAGTATGGTGATGCCTTGGAGTCTAGGTAAGTGGCAGGGAACGCCGATTTAGTCAGGTTAAATTAATTTGTTACCGCAAGGGGATGAAGATGAAAAAGTGGTTTTTGTTTTGTTTGATGTTTGTGGCACCGCTGGCTTTAAGTGATGGTCATGGCGACTTGGCGCTGGAAAAGCGTCAACCCGACACCTCCATGAATGTCACTTCCGTTGAACTGGGCCAGGAGGTCACCTCAGTCAGCGCAGAGGGTGATATGGAAGGCTACGGGAAAGTCTATGTGACCTACCTCTTGAGCTATAACAGCGCGCGCAATGGCGGAACAGTCGATGGCCAGGGCAGAGGGTTTACGCCCGAGGGCTATGCCTCGGGTCGCTTTCAGGGCTTTTGGG
>JAYNNB010000163.1:0-2608 GCA_038112515.1 Luminiphilus sp. | reverse complement strand
CACAATACCGACGGGTCGGTTTCGGGTGGACCCATGTTTTATATGGAAGCCTATTTCCGCGAGCGTGGTTGGCCGCTTTTGGGCAAAAGTTTCGGCAGTTTTTATGCCCTTGCGCTGGTGATTGGCTGCCTTGGCATCGGCAACATGTTTCAGTCCAACCAGGCCTTTGCGCAGGTCTTGGTGATTACGGGAGGACAGGATTCCTGGCTGGCCGATCGCGGCTGGGTTTTCGGTTTGGCGCTGGCGGGGATTATCGCTGCCGTTATCATCGGAGGTATCCGCTCTATTGCGCGGGTTGCGGCGGTTTTGGTGCCGTTTATGGGCGTTCTGTATCTCATTGCCAGTGTCGTGGTCATCGGCCTGAGCGCTGAGCACGTGCCCGCCGCTCTGCAGCTTGTGGTGACCGAAGCATTTACGGGTCAAGCGGCGTCCGGTGGGCTACTGGGCGCTATGGTCATTGGCTTTCAGCGCGCGCTCTTCTCCAACGAAGCGGGTATTGGTTCAGCCTCTATTGCCCATGCGGCAGTTAAAACCGAAGCGCCGGCTTCCGAGGGCATTACGGCGTTGCTGGAGCCCTTTATCGACACCGTAGTGATTTGTTCTCTCAGTTCATTGGTGATTCTCACAACTGCGATTCCCCAGGGGCTGATGGGCTCGGGGTTAGCGGGCATCGAACTGACCTCTGCCGCTTTCGCGTGGCACTTCGATTGGGCTCCCTTTGTGATTGCACTGGCGGCTTTACTGTTCGCTTTTTCGAGTGCGCTGGCTTGGTCCTACTATGGGCTCAAGGGTTGGACCTATCTGGTTGGCGAGGGGCGCAAACGCGCGTTGCTATTCCAAATGATTTTCTGCGGATTTATCGCTTTGGGCTGCATGCTTGAGTTACGCGCGGTGTTGGATTTTTCCGACGCAATGACCTTCATGATCGCATTGCCCAATATTCTGGCGCTGTATCTGTTTGCGCCTCTGGTGAAAAAAGAGGTGTCCCGGTACCTCGAGCAAATTCAGACCGCTGATGGAGCGTCTCAGTAGGGCCTATCGCCCTCACTAACCACTCGATGCAACCGGCGGGTCGCGGGGAAGAAATCATTCACCGGTTTGTGCTGTGTGCTCCGGTTATCCCAGATCACCATGCTGTTCGGCTGCCAGTTAAAGCGGCAGGTAAACTCGGGCAGGGTGGCATGCCGCCACAGGAACTGCAGGACTTCTGCTGACTCCAACAGCGGTAAACCCTCGATATGAGTCGTGAACAGGGCATTCACGAACAATACTTTTTTGCCCGTCTCGGGATGTGTTTGCACCACCGGATGTCGCACTGGCGGGTTGGCGGCGACAGCATCGGCGAGACGCTCCCTGCCACCGGGTTCACTGAGACTCTCTTTGAAACCATGACTGAAGTCATGGACAGCAACCAATCCGTCGAGGTACCGCTGCATTCCGGGTGAAAGACCCTGATAGGCCGCCGTCATGCTGGCAAACAGCGTATCGCCGCCCACTTCCGGAATCGTCATGCCGCGCAGTACGGTGACCGAGGGCGGGTGCTGCCGGAATGTCATATCGGAGTGCCACACCTCAATCTTGGAGGGGTTTTCAGCCGTGCTCTCCAGGATCATCACTTCGGGCAAGCCCGCGACGGTGTTGTAGGCTGGATGGGTTTGCAATGGCCCAAAGACTTCCGCCAACTGCTTTTGGGCAACCGGCTCAATGACCTGGTCGCGAAAAAACAGAACTTCGTGCTCATTCAGGAGATCTCGCAAGGCGCTGGCCAATGCGGCGTCAATCCCGTCCCCGAGATTGATTGCCTGAAGCTCGGCGCCCAGCGCGCCGGCAACTCGCCTTACCTGCATGTGTAACGCTCCCGTGAATTGCCATCTAATGTTGTCGCAGCGTGATTGTGCTCGCCAGTGATGTGGCGGTGCAATAGTCCACTTGGCATGCTCATGGTGACGGCTGACGCCGCGCGCCCAGCCGCGATCGTGTCACTGTCGAGAGACAGCGACGACTGGATTCTTCAATAAACAGGAGCTTCACCATGAGAAAATGGATTTTCGCGACGGGCCTGGTGGGGGCCCTTACGGTGCAGGGCACCGCGGCGTCTGCGGCGGTACCCACAGACATTGCAACAGCGCATCGCACGCCGCCAATAGCCAGCATGAGGTGGTCCCGGGCACCCTTGCCCGATGAACGTTCAACAGCGGTTTCTTTCCTTGAAGCAACACAACTGCGCGGCCGATTACTGCCCCTGGTTTTGGGTATCGCGACCTTTGATTTGACGCTGGCCACTTTTTATTGGGGCGTCTACGTGCCTTATTACGCGGAGAAGGAGCCCTCATTTGATCGCGCCGATTCCTGATCAAGAGCGAAGTCCGGTCAGGGCGCTCCGGCAAAAACTGGAGGATGAGGCCAGGCGGCAGGCACGGGAGCGTTATTTTGCTTGGCGGATTGTCCCCTTGCTGGCGTTCTGGGCGGCGCTGGTCGCGGTGGTCAAAGTCATGGCGTTTATAGCGATACCTATGGGCGTGGTTCTTACGGTGTACTTCGCGGGCGCAATCGTTTGTGTAATCTGGCTATCGCGCCGGGCCCAGCGGCGTATCGAACCGTAGTGGCC
>JAYNNB010000162.1:0-2774 GCA_038112515.1 Luminiphilus sp. | reverse complement strand
AAACTTTTACTTTGCTGTTTTGTTGGCCATCCCTGCCAATGGAGCGTTCTCCTGACAACCACCATACCTCAGCGTGGCAAAAAAACTACTGACCCCAGATCAGTCGCGAGGCTTCAAGGTACTTGCACTACTGCCGAGTCGAATACGCACTCTGATTCGCCTGAACAGATAGCGGTTATCCAGTAAGATCTCGCCATGGAACGCGCCACATCGAAATCGGCCCATGGAAACATCTGGCGAGCCGCATCCGCCGGCATTGCGCTATTACTGATCGCCTGCACGCCCGCCTGGCAACAGCCAGTATCCAAGGAAGAGGTCGATTTGTTAGGCGATAGTAAAACGTTGAGCCGGGGCGGCGTGACGGTGACAGTTGCCGTGCCCTCTGCTGAACAAACCCTTCTCCTTTTCGGCACCGATCTTTACAGGTCGCGGGTCCAGCCAGTGTGGGTGCGAGTCGAAAATCAGTCCAATCAAGACCTGACACTCATGCGCAGTGCGATTGATGACGCTTATGTCTCCCCTGCGGAAGCCGCCTACCTGCGCCATGCTGGATCTCAGGCAACCAAGCGGACCATGGACGTCTTCTTTCAGGAGAGTGAGTTCAAAAACCCGATCGAGTCGGGAAGCACCGTCTCAGGATACGTTTTCACCAACCTCGAAGAAGGCTTCAAAAATGTCAATATCGATCTACTGGGAGATGAACAACTGCTTAATTTCGCGCTCGCGGTTAAAATTCCCGGGCTCAACACAGATGTGGAATATGTCGATCTCGACAACCTCTACACGGCGGTCGAAAACATCGACGATGTGGCGACATTTCAAACCCGAATAAAATCTGAGCCCTGCTGCACTGCTAACAAAAACAACTCGGCAGAGGGTGATCCTCTCAATATTGTTTTCGTCGGCACCAGGCCAGCCATTTTTACAGCTCTGATTCGGCGTGGTTGGCACACAACCGAGGTGAATCACATGCGCTCCGCGATGAAGACGACGCGGTCATTCTTTTTCGGGAGCCAATATCTCTACTCCCCGATCAGCCCTCTTTACCTTTATGGCCGCTCGCAAGATATGGGTCTCCAGAAAGCACGCAACTCGATCAGCCGCCGGAATCACATGCGCCTGTGGCGGGCACCCTATGACTTTCAGGGACAGGAAGTTTACATCGGCCAAATTAGCCGAGACATTGGCGTCAAATTTCAGAAGCGGACCATTACAACCCACGCTATCGACCCTTATGTGGATCATACGCGCGACAGTCTGGCCGATGATCTCGCCTACTCGCAGGGGCTATCAGCCATTGCCTATGTCTCAGGGTCACGGCGATCGACCGAGGAAGAGACTTATTTCAATTTGACGCCCGACCCCTACTATTCTGACGGCTACCGGGCGGTCTTCTTCTTCAGCGAGACACCAGTTTCACTAACCGAAATCGATCAGTTGCCATGGCTGCCCGAGTGGCACCCGTCGCTTATGCCAACGGACATATCGAAACAGTGAACAGCAACCCTCAAGTGATTATCGCTGTACATCGGATTTTTCAATCAGCCCGGTCACGCTCGAAAACTACCGGTCTTGGGCTCGCTATCAGCCTGCTCTCGGCTTGCTCATCCCAGCCTCAGGTGCCCTTTTCTTATAGCCTGGCACCGTTGTCTTTTGAGCCCGGTAACACCTACAACGTAAGCGATGGACGGGCGCGATTCAGAGAGATTTTTTGCGCAGCAAATGAAGACCACGGCGAATCACTACCCGATTTCAGGCCCTGCGACGACGCCTTGGTGCGTTTTGAAGACGAGCCGCCGCCGACCGGTGAACCCGTGAGTCTGGGAGTATTCTCCGCCTGTCTGATGGGAAAGATGGTGCCCGGTTTGGCCTACTCCTGCATCAAACCATGGCTCCATCATGACAACTCGGCCCCAAACCATGTAGCAACGCTAGGCTATGAGACTGGCTTTATTCAGGTGGAGGGTATTGCCAGTTCAGAAACCAATGCAACGCTCGTTGCCGACTACATCGCAAGCTTGGGGCCAGAGCACACTGAACGTCCTCTGATCCTTTTTGGTTACTCTAAGGGCGTCCCCGATATTTTTGCCTTCCTGGCCGCCTACCCGGAGCTCACCGCACAGGTCGCTGCAGTGGTGTCCTACGCTGGCGCCGTTTGGGGTTCACCACTCGCCGACACGGCAAATGAAAAACAGCTCCGATGGTTGACCTACATTCCCGGTGCGGAGTGCGAAAAGCAGGACTCCAAAGCCCTGGAAACGCTTAGTCCAGCTAATCGCAAAGCGTGGTTTGCTGACAACACCCTGCCCGAGCACATTCGGTATTACTCCGTGATTGCGTTTCCCGACCCTGAGAATATCTCCAACGGCCTGCAGCGCTTTCACCGGAAACTGGGAGAATTAAAAGACGGCCGCAACGACTCGCAGGTCGTCTTCTACGATCAGGTGATACCGGGCTCGACCATTCTCGGATTTTTCAATGCCGACCACTGGGCCATGTCAGTCCCGATAGCGAGGCAACACGAGATCACGCAAGCTGTCTTTGCAGATCAAAACGACTTCCCGCGAGAGATCGCACTGGAGGCCATTCTGCGTTACATCGAAGAGGATCTCGAAAAGGCCGGGAAACGCACCGACGTTCCCTAGGCCACTCCGAGCGCTAACGCAGCGCTAAGTCTCAGCCAACCCGGCCACGATCTTCGGCGGATTCAGCGGCAACTCCCTGAAGCGCACGCCGGTTGACTGATACACCGCCTCGGCAATCGCCGGCATGGG
>JAYNNB010000161.1:0-2845 GCA_038112515.1 Luminiphilus sp. | reverse complement strand
TCGGTCATCATGGCGGCGAGCTGTTGGGGGGTCGCCGAGGTGGTGAGTGGCGCCGCACAACCGCCCGCAACAATGGCACCCAGATAGGCCAGTGCGTAGCGAATGGTCGTGGTCCCCAAAATGGATACCGCCTGCCCCTTCTCCAGGCCCTCCGCCTGGAGCTGTGACGCGATGCGATTCACCAGCGCCGCAGTTTCGGACCACGTGAGCCTCTCTTCTCCATCGTCCAGGGCGATACGCTCGGGCTGATTAATGGCATGGGCATTAATGAGCCAACTCAACTGACCAAAAGGTTGTTTCAAATACGCGATAGTGTCGGGATGCTGAGTGGAGATAGCTGACGTCATGAAATCCTCAGAAACAGATCGGTTTCAACCCGGGCGTGCCACACAAACCGCAATCCCGACCCAGACAATAAGCTGGAAGTGCTCGCGACAGGTTTGCGACGGTATCAGTCCTTTTGCAGGCTAGCGTAAACCCGGTTGATGAACCCCAACGAGGCGCTCACAGGACCAAACTCGTCTTCGAAATCTGCGGCAGGTGCGGCCGCCTCAACCGCTTCCAAAGACATACCCTGCGCGATCATGTCGGCCACTCGGTTCCGCACTGTCTTCAGCATGTCGACATAGCGCGACAGCTTGGCTTTGTCTGCCAAAGGACCATGACCGGGTATCACAACGGTCTCGCCATCAATTGACGCCAGCACCGCTTCACAAAAAGCAATCATGCCATCGATGTCACCGCCGCCATCGACATCCACAAAGGGATAGCCGGTGTTATTGAACACGTCACCGAGGTGAACCGCGTTGTCGCGAGGAAAGAAAACCGCCGTATCACCGTTGGTGTGTGCGTTAGAGAAATGCCGCAGCGCAATGCTCTCGTCATTAAAGTGGATATGCATGCTGCCGTCATAGGTCACCACAGGTAGGGCGCCTTCGGGATAAGGCGGTTGCGCATACTTGGCCATAATCATATTTACAACAGCGCCATTCGCCATTAAGGCTCTCGCATTGTCGTGGGAGACAATCATTGCGCCCTCGGGGCCAAGTGCTAAATTCCCCTCCGCATGATCGAAATGGCCATGGGTATTGATCACAAAGTCGACGCCGTCTCCACCCAATGTGGCGATAGCCGCTTTGATTTTGTCCATCATCTGCGGGAACTGGTCGTCTACCACCAGCACGCCATCTTCACCGATAGAAACCGCGATATTGCCGCCCAGCCCAAACAACACGTAGAGGCCGTCGGCGACCTTTTCCGTAACGATCTCGGCACTCTCAAAGTCCCAGCCAAAGCCGGCTAACAGCTGCTCTTGATCGAGCGCATCACCGTGTTCATGACCTAGGGCAGATAAATGTGTGCCCAGCAATGGCAAACAGGCCAGCGCGCTCAAAAGAAGCTTGTTTATCGTCATCGTGATTCGATCCATTTGCGGTTAGAGCGTCGACTCTCCGAGAGAGCGACGACGTTGTCAACGGTATTCAAGCGCCGGACCCGGTGGGTGTAACCTGTACCGGTTCCGCCCGGGCGGCCAGCGACGCCACAGATAAGCGGTTCTGACCGATTGTTATGCGCTACTCTTGTCTATGGCTCTCAAGCCCCGCCAAATCAGTAGCGCAGCCATGGGCAGAAAAACCGCACCCACCAATGCAAGCGACTTACCGACCGCCTGAGAATCCTGAAAGACAAAATCGCTGACCAAAGCCACGCTCGCGGGCCCCAAAGCGAGCCCAACCAAATTGGTGCTCAGCACATAACACCCCGCCATAAGACCTCGCAACTCATTGGGTGATGCGTTCTGCAAGCCCGTGGCGAACAAGGCCAAGGGAAATGTCACCCAGTAGCTGGCGAGGGTGATCAAGATAAGCGCCCACGTGATCGATGTTGCCAGCCCAGCCGCTATCAGTATGGGAATCAGCAGCAACGTGCTGAACAATGCAGTGAGCAGTGCCGCACGCCCACCGTGTCCCCGTCGAGCCAGGTAACGCGACATCACGGGGCCACTCAACACCCCTGCCGACCCCGCGAGCAAGGCGATTGCGCCGTAGTAACGCCCAGCCTGAACAATCTCCAAGCCATGCACCCGAATCAGCAGGCTCGGCACCCACGCCTGAAGGGCGTAAAGCACCAAGACAACAAACGGTGCACCCAGCAAATAGGCGCCAAACAAACCGCGACGCGGCCAAATAAAATCTTTTGCGGCGCGCCAACTCATCGCCTCATTACCGCTGGTCAGCCGTTCGCTTCTCACAGGCTCTGTTAGCAAAGGCAATAGCAAGGCCATGCAAAGACCGGGTAGCGCCACCAGCATAAAAGTCAGCTGCCAGGGCGCAAGCGAACCTACGAATGGCAATGAAACCGTCCCCAATCCACTGGCCCAGGCGATCACTTCAGCACCGAGGATCAACGACAACCCCGCACCCAAATAGGGCCCCATCAAAAAAAGGCTGACGGGCAGCGCCCGTTTTTCTTCTGGGAAATAGTCCGCCAGCAATGACCAGGAGGCCGGCGTAACACTGGCCTCACCTGCACCCACGCCAACCCGCGCCAAACCCAACTGCCAAAAGTTACGCGCTAAACCGCAACTCACACAGCTTACTGTCCAGACCAGAATTCCCATGACCAGCACGCGTATTCGATTGGCGCGGTCGACAATCCTACCGATGGGAATACTCAGCAATACGTAGGGCATCACAAACGCCAAGCCCTGAAGAAAACTCACCTCTGAATCCGACAGTGACAAATCAGCGCGAATGGGGTCGACCAGCAAATTAATAATCTGTCGGTCGACGAAGGAAAACGTATAGGTCGCCGTCAGCAGTATTAATGCCCACCACGCCGCCCT
>JAYNNB010000160.1:0-2885 GCA_038112515.1 Luminiphilus sp. | reverse complement strand
GTGAGTCGTCCGAGAATTGAACATTGTTCGATGGTGCAGGATGACCAGTTGATCAAGCTCAAAGCTAATGGCATTTCGTGTTCTTTTTTGATTGCGCATGTGCGGTATTGGGGCAGGGCATTCATAGAGACGGTCTTCGGCCCCGAAAAAGCCAAAAAATTGGACCGAGCTGGCAGTTTTGAGAGGGCAAATATACCGTTCTCACTCCACTCGGATTACCCGGTATCCGCATTGACCCCATTACAGATGATGCAGGTCGCCGTGGATCGAAAACTGCACGGTTCGTCAGGAGAAATACTGGCCCCCGCGGAGGCTGCATCGGTCGAGGCGGCCCTTAAAGCGATTACCGCTGTGCCCGCATGGCAGACCATGTCCGACCATGAAATTGGCAGCCTGGAGGCAGGAAAATTGGCAGATTTTGTGCTACTTGAATCCGATCCGCGCAAGGTGCCCAGACACGAGATCGGTCAGATAAAAGTGCTGGGCACTTGGATCGGCGGTAGCAGAGTGCACTGACAGAAGGCTTGCACGCTGACAAGTTTGGATACACGTCGACTGCATTTCGGACTTTATAGATTAACGATTCTTTTGTTACGAGAGCGGCAGCTCCGTGGTGTTTTTCATCGTCTCCATCACAAAGCTGGCGCTCACATCAAAGAGGTCGGCCTTAATCAGCTGTTGGTAGAGCAAATCGTAACCCGCCATATCTGCCACGACAGCCTTCAGTAAATAATCGACCTCACCGCCCATGCGGTGAGCCTCGATGACGCCGGTCAGTGCGTCCAGCACATTTTGAAATTGTTGAGACCACCCGGCATTGTGTTGGTTGGTTTTGATCATGACAAATACCGTCAGGCCAAGGCCGAGTTTTTCTTGGTCCAGCAGCGCGACATGCTTTTTGATGAATCCTAATTTCTCAAGACGACTGATGCGTCGGCTACACGCTGAGCGAGACAATCCGCATCGCTCAGCGAGATCGGATATGGCCTCGGCATTGTCGCGTTGCAATGCGCGCATGAGTTTTCGATCGATACGATCGATGGTCTGGTTGGTTGCCTTTTCCATGTCTACCCTACGCACGTTTTGATCGAATTACGACCAATATAAAAGCGTTAAAATCATATTATGAAATTTATGAGTTAGATTTGCACGAAAAATTCTTGTGAAGCGCACTAAAATTGCCGACAGTAAAGGTGCTTTGCGATTGGGATTATGAGCGAGATCAGTAATTTTCAGGCCGCACTCGACGCTCTCGAGGGGCTTGATGAACTCCGCTCCGACGTTATTGGTGCTGACGCAACGCTGGACACGCCGTTCGGCATTAAACCGCTTGTTTACTGTGATTTCACAGCTTCTGGACGCGCACTAGGGCTAATTGAAGGCGCTATTCTAGAGAGCGTATTGCCCTTCTATGCCAACACGCACTCCGAAGCATCAGACACGGGCTGATTTACCGGGCAGTTTTGGGATTGGGCTCGATCCGCGTTTAAGCAGGCCTTGAACGCCGGTGCAGATGTCGCGCTGATCTTCGATGGCTTCGGGGCGACAAGCGCAATCAACTTATTGGTACATTTGTTGGGGCTACGAGCCTCTGGCACGCCTGGCCCCACAGCACGCCCGCCCAGTTCAGCGAGGCCGATGGTGATTGTCGGCCCCTATGAGCATCACTCGAACGAACTTCCGTGGCGCGAGTCGTTAGCGGATGTTGTTCGCGTGCCTCTCGACGACGCAGGTAATATTGACCAGCTGGCCTTGAAACAGGTACTCGTGGAAGCGCAAGGCTGCCCTTTGGTTATTGGGAGCTTTTCCGCCGCCTCCAACGTGACCGGGGTGCGATCTGATGTTAGGGGTATCACCAAGCTGCTTAAAAATCATGGTGCTATTGCCATATGGGACTGTGCGGCGGCGGCGCCCTACATGCCGATAGATTTGAATTGCCCGGATGCGCCAATTGATGCGGTGGTGCTCTCCCCGCACAAGTTGATTGGTGGGCCAGGGAGCTGTGGCGTGCTGGCTGTGAAGAAGAAACTGATTCGCTGCCAAGTGCCGCATCTCGTTGGTGGCGGCACTGTCAGTTATGTTTCGCCTGACGCTCACGAGTGGCATGCTGATCTGGAGCACAGAGAAGAGGGAGGAACACCGGGTATTGTTGAATCCATTCGAGGTGCGATGGCATTGTCTGTGACGCATCATGTCGGTTTCGAGATCATCGAGCAACTCGAGGCCGACCACGTCCGCAAGGCACTCTGCGCCCTGAGGGCTATTCCGGGAGTGGAGCTACTTGGGCCGGATCGTGAAGATCGGCTGCCCGTGTTTGCAATTCGAGTGAGGTCTGAGCGGGGAGAGTTGCATTACGGTTTCGTTGTGAGACTGCTCAATGATCTCTTTGGCATTCAGGCCAGGGGAGGCTGCTCCTGCGCGGGCCCCTACGGCCATTCGCTACTCAATCTGCAACCAGCAATGTCCAGCGCTCTCGCTCATCAGGTCAGACTCGGTTTCGGTTGCCTGCGACCCGGGTGGTTACGCTTCAATCTTCATTGGCTTCACACTCCGGAAGATGCCGATTACATTTTAAGTGCTATAGCAA
The DNA here is from genome assembly GCA_038112515.1 of Luminiphilus sp. Lineage (GTDB taxonomy): Bacteria > Pseudomonadota > Gammaproteobacteria > Pseudomonadales > Halieaceae > Luminiphilus. Next base: position 298 of record JAYNNB010000160.1, on the reverse strand, counting down.
TGGTGGCTGAATGGGGCGATAGACTCTTGCCAGCGTACAAGCTCGATCGTGGAACTGGACTATGGTCTTATTGGCCAAACGACGATGGGCCGAAATCGGCGCACGCTGCGACAGCGTGCGGACGATCTACCGCGTCCGATTCGATAGCGGTACCCAGCAAAACCGAGTTGTTGCGCTCCGCAGAGAGATTACTGCGAACCGGCGTATCGAGTGCCATACGAGCGCGTGCGACCCAGTATTTTCTGGATGAGCCCTGGCCGCATGACGCTGAGGCGCTTTGCTGGTTTATGAGGTCGCA
>JAYNNB010000159.1:1079-2970 GCA_038112515.1 Luminiphilus sp. | reverse complement strand
GGGCTGACGCCCCCATCGTTATTCATTTTGCCCCTCGGTTAAAACGACATAGCGAATTCCACGCCATAGGTTCTGGGGTCATTCCAATAACCGCGGGTGGCAATGCCTCCAATTGTCTGGCCGAAGACTTCTCTTTCGTCGGTAAGATTCTTTCCGTAGACGGTAATGCGATAGCGGTCATCAGAGAACATGTAGCTCAGTTGAGCGCTGACATCGTAGATGCTGTCCATGGCACCGATGCCGCCACTGTCTGCCGGTGAAACCGGTTTAGTAGGAACCTGGCTGACTAAGTCAACCTCGATGCTGTCACGGTAGCGATAGGCCAGCACTCCCTGCAAATTACCGGGACCAATTGGCAACGTATAGGTGGTGTTGATACCAAAGGTATTTTCCGGCGTATTCCTTGGCCTTAGGTAGGAATTATCAGTCGGCTCGATCACGTCGCCACCGTCGATATCCGCGATGAAATCCTCATATTTCGCATCGAGGTATCCGTAGTTGGCACGCAACGACCAGCGCTCGGTAATTCGCCAGTTAAGATCAACCTCGAGACCACTAATTTCTTCCGTCGCTGCGTTACGCACAATCGTAGCGACATCTGCTGGACCTCGAGGTACCAAGATGGACTCTTGCTTATCCTCGTAATCGTTGAAGAAGTACGCCGCATTGAGCGTCATGGCGCCATCAAGAAGCGTGCTTTTGAATCCGAGCTCAATGTTTTGTACTGATTCCGGTTCAAACGTCACATCGATATTTTGAAAGTTGGCTTGCCGGCCAAAATATCCACCGCTCTTAAAACCCTCGGCATAGGACGCCCACAACATCGTATCGTCACTCAGTCGGAAACGGAGCGCGGCACTTGGTGTGAACTCGGTCCACTTATTGGACTTGTTCCAGGTCGCGTGATCTTTGGGGCGAGTTTCGCCAGCAGCAGGATCCCAGGCTATTGAGCCGTCATCGCCTTCAAAGTCCTTCTCTTCTTCGGTGTAGCGACCACCAACGGTCAAAGTCCATCGGTCGTTGAAAGCCCAGTCAGCGGAGATAAAAGCCGCGGAGGAATCCGTTTGCTGCCTTTGTCCCTGAGATCTTACCGAGGTGGGGGTATTGTTGTCGGGAAAGAAAAGTCCCCCAGTCACTGCAAAGTAAGTGAAGTGCAGATGTGATACATCCCAGAACTGCTCGTAATCAACCTCAAAGGAATAGAGACCCGCCACAAAATTGAATGGGCCATCAAAATTACTGGTCAGCCGCAATTCGTGGCTTTCCTGATCCCATAGGTTGAAATAGTTCATGTCGAGGAAGTCGGCGGGCGAAGCGTCAAAGGCTTGCATATTCTGCTCATCCATATCTCGCTTGGCGCCAATGTAAGTTAACACCATGTTCCCGAAATCATAATTAGCTGTGACAATCGTGGTGTCGTAATCATTGTCACTAAAGTTCCGCGTATTGGACGAGTTTTGATTCTCGTTATCGGTGGTGTTGGTAACGCATTCGTTAAAGAAGCGGCAGGTATTGTCGGTGCCCACGTTCAAATTTACGTATGCGCCCTGATCGCTCTCATCCTTGGTCTTCTCATAGTGCAGTTTGATGTCGAACTGGTCAGTGGGTCGCCAGTGTGCGGCAAAACCGTAGTTCTGCACATCATCACCACCCACGTCCTCGTTAAGAGTCGTGTTGTAGACGAAGCCGTCAGACTTTACTTGTGCGCCGAAGAGCTTTAGCCCCAGCTTTTCATCAATAATGGGGACATTCACGACACCTTTAACATCTTCTCGACCATACTCATCCAGCGTGACAATGAAATCGCCACCCCATTCCATGGTCACGTCACCTCGAATGATGTTGATCAGGCCGCCGGTGGTATTCTTGCCAAACAAGGTCCCCTGAGGTC
>JAYNNB010000159.1:0-1069 GCA_038112515.1 Luminiphilus sp. | reverse complement strand
GCCGCACTCTTCCGGCCCGCCGAAGTTGATGTACTCCCAGACGCCCTTAGCCTTGAGGATCGCCGGCTTGAAGTCGGGATCGTCGAACACCTTGCGGAACGACGCCTGGAGCGCCTGATAACGGTCGGGATGAGCCTTCGCCGCCTTGGTATGGATGGCGAACGCGCGCGCCGACAGCAGCGGCGGCACCCGGGTGCCGTAGACCTGGTTCATGGTCGGTGCGTTGTCGAGACGGCCCGGGATGACGTTCTTATCGTTGAAGACGAGCAGCGTCTTGACCGACTTGCCGCTTGCCGCGACCGAACCGGACGTCAGCGTCGACAGGTCCATCTCGCCCGTCACCACGCCGGCGACCGTGTTCTTGCCAAACAAGGTCCCCTGAGGTCCGCGCAAAACTTCAATGCGTTTGACATCGAAGTTTTGCATCAGCACACCGCTAGAGGTACCCAAAAATACGCCGTCCATCATGACGCCAATCGCGGGATCAAGACTCTTGTCGCTATCCTGAGTGCCGATGCCCCTAATCGTAATACTGGCACCGCTACCGATGCCCGGCGATCGACGGATGTAGAGGTTGGGTGAGAAAGTCTGAAGGTCGTCAAGGCGACGCACTGTGGCTTGTCCCAGCTCTGCATCAATGGCTGAAACTGAAACAGCCACATCCTGAAGCGATTCATCGCGGCGGGTCGCGGTGACGATTACTTCTTCAAGCACAACGCTTTGAGCCAATGTGGGAATACTGTGGACGCTGGCGGCAATAGCTGCCGAGCAAGCGATCACAGCGAGCCGCTTTTGGCTTTTAGGGGTTACTGGTTGTCTATTGCTTATCATTATGACTTCCTCTCTGGTGGTAAATTACTGCTTCGGGTGTTTGGGTTGCTCTTTAATCGATGAGTTGCGTTTTTTTGCTCCAAGGGTATTCACACACTTCCGTACTTAACTGGCCATTCGCGGCTCCTCGAGCCATTCTTGGGTAACGGTGCTGCTATCCGATCTGATAGTCTTTGCAAGCAAACTTTCCAGCCAGCGTCTGGTATTAGGTTTACAGAAGGGCATTAAATCGAGGCAG
>JAYNNB010000158.1:0-3034 GCA_038112515.1 Luminiphilus sp. | reverse complement strand
CGCCAGCGCTATCACTACCGCTATCACGCCCATGACCATCAGGTTTTTCCTCGGCCCGTTACGATAATCGCCGGGGATCAGCGGGCTATTCACGATAGCGAGTAACACCAGCGCGACAAAAGGCAAAAGTACTGCGTTGGTCGCCTGAGCCAGCACGATCAGCGCAACCGGCCGTGCGGCAATTAGAGCGAATGTCATGCCAACACCTAATACGGCGAGGGCGACACCCTTAAAAGCCTTGCTGCCAGACGAACTATCCCAGCCCATCACACCGCACACGGCCCATCCCGCAGCCACAGGCGCCGCGATCGCCGAGGTCAATCCAGCGGCGAATAAACCCATGCCAATAGCCCAGCGCCCTGCTCCGGGAAACCGTTGATCGATACCCATCTGCAACGCCTCGAGCGCAGGCCGCGAGGTATCGCCGGCTATGACAACGGTGGCCACAATCATGATCGCCGCGGTGACCACTCCACCCATCGAAATAGCGAAGACAGATTCCATCCGCGCCTCACGCAAAGCATCGGGTAAAACAACGCCAGACCAGCGTCGCCGTACCGCCGTCGCATGCAAAAACAAGTTGTAGGGCACAACCGTTGTACCGATCAACGCCAGTACCAAGGTGACATCGAGCGAGGGCGCATTCGCGATCACTGCGCGATGTGCAGGCATTAACTCCGGGAGACAGGCGATTGCCAAACACATAAGGGCAAAGGTCATCAGGCCGACCAAGATGAGCATCACCCGCTCGAGCAATCGATAACGATCAACAACGATTAATACGGCGGCAACGGTGCCAGCCCCCAACACCGCGAAGAGGAAATTAATGGGCGTGGCACCAGAAAGGCCCAGCGCCGCTCCCACCAAATTTCCCGATTGATAGGCGGCATTGCCCATACCGACCGAGCACAGTATCAGTATCGCGACCGGCACGGCCCATCCTCTATCGTGGCCAAACCGCCGAATCAAAGGCGCCAAATCCTGATTCGTCGATAGCGCACTGCGGATCGACAGCTCCTGCAACACGATGGTCGCAAGCACAGAAATAGCCACCGCCCACAGCAGGGAGATCCCCGAACTCGCGCCCGCCACGCTGGCGGTCGTCACCGTGCCGGGACCAACGAACGCGGCGGCCACCATGACACCGGGGCCCAAAGTAAACTTCATACCGAAATGGCTACCCTGACACCGATCACTCAGGCTGCAGATGGGGTTCAAATTCATGTTGAGGGGCACCGTCAGCAATCGTTACCCAATCCTGCTTGGACGCGGTCCATCCATGACACTTGGGCTTAATATCATGCGTATTATCGAGCGTGCCGACTGCCACATAAGCGGTTTGCGGGGCCGCCTCCACGACCACATACAAGGGCGATCCACATTCGCCACAGAAATACCGAGCAACCGTCTTGCCGCTCTCCGTGTCGTCATCCATAAAAGCCTTTGCAGAGCCACTGAGTTGCAGCGCCGCCATGGGTATCGCCACGAATGGCACAAACGCGGCACCGGATTGACGCTGGCAGTTTTTGCAGTGACAAACATCCAGATCCGGCAACGACTGCCCAAGGGTGTACGTCACTTGGCCGCATAGGCATTTCCCGGTGGCTGACATCGAGAGCCTCCTGATCAACTGGCCTGACTTGCAAACGGCCATGAATGAATTTTCAGTCGACGAGATAACGCTCCGGCTCGCCGGCCACGTGCACCCTGAAGATTACCAATTCAGCGCCCTCGCCCGCGGTTTGTCCCGTATGAATTGTTTTCGGCGCGATTTTAAGAACCTCACCGGCGCTGGCCGCCGTATCGGGCAAGCCGCGGCGCGACAGGGTCACGGCACCCTCGATGACATAAAAAATTTCCTCACCCGGATGCCAGTGCCAGGGCAGCGTTGTGTGAGGAGGAAAGCTCACACGGCTGACAATCACTTCTTTATCCGGTGCGCCGACAATGCCCTCCCGGAGCAAGTTCTCCGCGACGACCTTGGGCTGGTCTGGCGTCGCCACCTCTTGCGCAACAGTGAGCCGCGGCAGGCATAAAAATGCACTGACCATGGCGACTAAAAAAACGGGCGGCAGGTGTTTTTTACATGGCATTGACGGGTGACCTATAAACCCTTTGCGTGAGATCAGCATAGCCGCTCAAATGATGTAGGGATAGCGGCATCAGGCGGTTCGCTATCGTGGAGGGCACGATCATTGATTGCCTCCAACCAGCGCCGAATCATCGATGCGTGGAAAAGCTCGTCACCCTCGCCGCGCGTAGCGCTGTTTTCACCGTGGGCTCAACTGCCTTAAGATATCGTCAAACACGAGCCCTTACCGGCAGCGCAATGCACAGGCGATGCGCTACTCAGCGGTGAATGGCGGCATGATTGGTGGAGCAGCGAAATCATGGAACAGCAGGAAATCCAGACCCTGCGTGCACTCATGGAATATGAAGCGGCGCGAACGGCACCCCCCGAGACCTTCCCGCAGCTGCCTGATATTCCGGCAGGACGTTACACCGACCCCAGATTTTTTGAGCTGGAACAGGCCGAGATTTTTAAAAAATCCTGGTTGTTTGCCGCGCACCTAGACGAGATTCCCGAGCCCGGTTGCTACATGACCTGGGAGCAGGCCGGCGAACCGGTCGTGATCGTGCATACTGAAAAAGGCGAGGTAAAAGCCTTTTACAACGTGTGCTCTCATCGGGGTGCGCCGGTCGTCACCGAGTCCAGAGGCAAGCGCCTAAGACTGACCTGTAAATACCATGGTTGGAGCTATTCTCTGGACGGCCAGCTCCAGGCAGTTAAAGACCCGGAAGATTTCCGCGACCTCGATTTCAGTTGCCGAAGCCTGCCGGCCATTCGCTGTGAGACCTTCGGTAAGTTCATTTTCGTCAACTTCGATCCTGACGCGGTGGGGCTGCTCGAGTGGCTCGGACCGATCGCCGACGAGTGGCGGGAATTTCAGTTTGATCAATGTCGACTCTCTGCGCGCCATAGCTTCGACCTCGACTGCAACTGGAAGATCGCCATGGAGGCGAATACCGAGGT
>JAYNNB010000157.1:0-3056 GCA_038112515.1 Luminiphilus sp. | reverse complement strand
CTTTTCGTGCCAAACCCTACCGCCGCACCATGATGGAGATCTGGGGCGGCGCTGTGCATCCCAGTCCTTCTGACGTCACTGAATATGGGAAGCAACTGCTGGCCCAGGATCCTGATCATCCCGGCTCACTCGGCATTGCCATCTCTGAGGCAGTCGGTGAAGCGGTGGAAGATCCCACCGTGCGCTACGCGCTGGGTAGCGTGTTAAACCATGTATTGCTGCACCAGACCATTATCGGCGAAGAAGCGCTGCTGCAGTTGGCCAAGGTCGGAGAGACGCCTGATGTGCTGGTCGGATGTACCGGGGGTGGATCAAACTTTGGTGGGCTGGCCTTCCCGTTTTTGCGGGAGAAACTGGCGGGCAAAATGAACCCGGTGATCCGCTGCGTCGAGCCCGCGGCCTGCCCCACCCTTACCAAAGGCGAGTATCGCTATGACTTTGGAGACACGGCAGGTCTCACGCCACTGATGAAAATGCACACGCTGGGCGCCTCGTTTATCCCTGAGCCGATCCACGCTGGCGGCCTTCGTTATCACGGTATGGCACCGCTGGTCTCTCACATTTACGAGCTGGGCCTGGTCGAGGCGATCTCCATTCCGCAAACCGAATGCTTCGACGGCGCGCTGAAATTTGCTCGCACCGAAGGCATCGTGCCCGCACCCGAACCCACTCACGCCATTGCCGCTGCAGTTCGCGAGGCCATGACCTGCAAGGAATCGGGAGAAGAAAAAGTCATCGTGACCGCGCTGTGCGGACACGGGCATCTGGATCTTGCCGCCTACGAGAAATTCCTCGCGGGTGACATGGTGGATTTAGATTTGTCCGATGACGTCATCGCTGAGGCAATGAAACACGTTCCCAAAATAGATGCCTAAATCCAAAACCAGACACTAACGACATTTCCCACAGGGACATCGATATGGATTCTTTTTTTACGCGTAATGCCCTCGCGACTGCCCTTGCAGTCACTACCGCCAGCTTCTCTGGCCTAGCCAATGCGCAGGACGGTGCATCCTCTTCCACGGCGAAGTTGATGGAAGAAATTGTGGTAAGCGCCCGCGGCATTGAAGAAGGACTGCAGGAAGCGCCCATTGCAGTCTCTGCATTCACGGGTGAGACACTGGACTACCGAGGAGTGGACAGCTTGGACCAGATTGAACGGTTTGTGCCGAGCCTCACCTTGCAGAACAACCCAAGCTTTGGTGGCGCCTCGAACTCCGCAGCGATCTACTTACGCGGGGTAGGGCAAAAAGAATTCCTACCGACGACTGAACCCGGTGTAGGCCTCTACGTGGATGGGGTTTACGTGGCGCGATCGGTCGGCGCGATCCTCGATATTGTCGATATCGATCGGCTCGAGGTCCTGCGCGGTCCCCAGGGCACATTGTTTGGCCGCAATACCATTGGCGGCGCGATCTCAATTGCCACGCGCAAACCCCAACCCGGTGGTGAATTTGAGGGTAACCTCGCCGCAGCTGCTGGGACCGACAGCCTGGTACATCTGCGCGGAACAGTGCACCTTCCTGTCAGCGATACTGTCGCGTTGCGAGCCACCGTGGCTTCAATGACGCAGGATGGCTACGTTGATCGGAGTGACGGCATCGATCTCGGCAATGACGACACCTTCACGGGCAGAGTGTCATTGGCTATTCAGCCCAGTGATGATTTCTCTGCATTGATTACCGCAGATATGACTCGGGATCGCGAGAACGGCCCTGCGATGCAACTGATTGGGATCGACTTTACTGATCTCAGCCAGCTTCAGGGCGTGGTGTTGGCGCCGCCACCCCCCATGGCATTTATCCATAATGTGACAGCCGCGGCCATGGGTCCGGGCCAGCCCTGTGCCGTAACGGATCCCGCCGGCAATGGCATCACCTACAATCCGGCATCACCTAACTGTTATGACAGTCGTTACATCGGAGCAGATGGCACCAATGAAGGCTCGGCGCCCGCGTATTCCGAGACTGATGTCTTCGGTTTATCCGCTACGCTGGATTTCAATCTGTCCGACAACTTGGCACTGAAATCGATAACGGCTTATCGCGAGCTCGAATCAGATTTTGCGCGCGACGGCGACCACTCTCCCCATCGCGTAGCCCAATTTGCCGATACGCTCGACCAAGAACAGTTTACTCAGGAGCTGCAGCTTATCGGCACCCACGAGCGGCTGGATTGGATTCTGGGGCTTTATTACTTTTCTGAGGACGGCGACAACGTCAACACCCTCGATTTCACCGTTTCAAACTTTCGCTCGGGCGGTGCTTTCGACAACACCTCCTGGGCCGCGTTTGCGCAAGCCACCTTTGATGTGACAGACCGACTGCACCTGACCCTCGGAGGACGTTACACCGACGAGGACAAGGCGTTCACCCCCGACCAAATCATCTATAACAATTACTTCGCCGGCATCAGCAACGTGGTACCTCCTGGCAATCCGCTGGCCGCGCTCGACGCGCCGTTCTTGCAGGCCGGGTCACGCATCTTGCCCCTGCTGGAAAAGGAAATATCGATTTCGGAATTCACCCCCATGGCGAACCTGTCTTTCGATTTAAGTGACAGCATCATGCTTTATGCGACCTATTCCGAAGGCTTTAAGTCGGGCGGTTTTACACAACGGGTGTTTCCACCCATCGTGCCTCCGTTTACCGCACCCCCGGGTACGCCAGATATCGATTTGATACCAACCTATGAGCCCGAGTTTGTTGAAGTGCTCGAAGCTGGCTTCAAAATGAATTTGCTCGACGGTCGCCTTAAGTTAAACGGCGCCTTCTTCCAGACTGACTACGAAGAACTGCAGGTGCAGGTATTTAACAGCGTCGCGCCTGTGACCCAGAATATCGGGGAAGCCAGCATCGAAGGTTTCGAGGTGGAGCTCTTTGCCTCGCCGGCAGAGGGTTGGTTTGTCGAGGGAAGTCTATCGCTACTTAATGCGGAATACGACAGTATCGACACCGCCAACACTTTGATTTTGCAAAGCAATGAGTTTGAGCGTGTGCCCGAAACTACCGCCAGTCTCGGCTTGTCCAAAGAGTTTTCGCTCGGCGACACGGGCA
>JAYNNB010000156.1:0-3067 GCA_038112515.1 Luminiphilus sp. | reverse complement strand
TCAGCGTAGCAGTTGGCAGGGCGTCACCGGGCGCACTGCTTGAACTCCTCAAGCCGATTACATGGTTTCCTCCCATGTGGGCCTTCCTGTGCGGATGGATATCGGCCGGACCCAACGCCGCAATCAGCGGTTGGGCGCTCCTGGCCGGGATAACCCTCACGGGACCTTTAGTCTGTGGAGCCAGCCAGATCGTGAATGACTGGTTTGACCGGGACGTCGACGCGATCAATGAACCGCAACGCCCCATTCCCTCGGGTCGCGCACCAGGAAAAAGCGCACTGTGGTTCGCCATGCTCTGGACCCTCATAGCACAAACATGGGCAATGGCGCTCGGACCATGGGTCAGTATTGCCACGTTTGTTGGTTTGCTGTTGGCCTGGGCTTATAGCGCACCACCCTTGCGACTCAAACTGAACGGCTGGTGGGGCAACAGTGCCGTTGCGCTGAGTTACGAGGGATTGGCCTGGGTGACGGGCGCAGCCATTGTCCTCGGCGGCGCTCTCCCAGAGGGGCGCATCTTGCTGATCGCACTCCTCTACAGCGTTGGCGCTCACGGCATTATGACGCTGAACGATTTCAAGAGCGTCGAGGGTGACTTGAAAATGGGAATTCGCTCCCTGCCAGCACAATTGGGTCGAGAGCGGGCCGCATGGGTAGCCTGTCTCTTTATGCTGATCCCGCAAATTGCCGTTATCGGCTTACTGCTGCGCTGGCATTTGCCACTCTCAGCGACTGCAGTCACCGTGGTATTGCTGGCGCAAGTACTGGCCATGAAAAAACTACTGACTGATCCCCGACAGTTGGCCCCCTGGTACAACGCGACCGGGGTATCACTCTATGTGCTGGGGATGATGGGTGCCGCGATCGGTCTGGGGGGTTGGTTGGTATGAGCAACCCGGCGCTGCTGAGCTGGTGGCATATTGTCCGTCTCGGCCTCATCCAAACGTCGCTCGGCGGCATTGTGGTGCTCACCACCTCGACGCTGAATCGCATCATGGTGGTTGAGCTGACGCTCGCCGCTACCATCCCTGGCTTTTTGGTGACCATTCATCACATCGTGCAATTGGCGAGACCCCGCATCGGGTACGGCTCCGATATCGGCGGAAGACGGACGCCCTGGATTATCGGCGGCATGTGCGTACTGGGCCTCGGCGGCATACTCGCCGCTTTTGGCACCACCTTGATCCCGCAATATCATTGGACAGGACTGGCAGTTTCAGCCCTTGGGTTCTTCGCTATCGGCGTCGGCACCGGTGCGACCGGTACTTCGTTGCTGGCTTTACTCGCCAAACAGGTTGCCCCCGAGCGGAAGCCGGCGGCGGCAGCATTGGTGTGGTTCATGATGATCATGGGCTTTGCGGTAACAGCAGGCGTCGCCGGTCACTTTCTCGACCCTTATTCACCGGATCGGTTATTGATCGTGACTGCGGCGGTCTCCGGGATCGCTATTCTCATCACCTTGATTGCGATTCAGGGCGTAGAGCGACCCTCCGATTCCCCCAGCCTGCAGTCCCCCAGCGACCCCAAGCCCGGATCGTTTGGTGAGGCGCTTCGGGAGATCTGGCTAGAACCTCAGGCGCGGATATTCACCATTTTTGTCTTCGTTTCAATGCTTGCCTACTCCGCGCAGGATTTGATTCTGGAACCTTTCGCGGGATTGGTTTTCGAGCGAACACCCGGTGAATCCACGCAACTCGCGGGCATTCAGCACGGCGGCGTCCTGCTCGGCATGGCGGCCATGGCCATCTCAACCTTGTTGTTCAAATCCCGCGGTGCGCTACTCCTGCAGTTTTGGATCCGAGGCGGCTGCTGGTTGTCGGCCGTCGCCTTGTTCTTACTGTGCTGGGGTGGACTGAACCGCACGGGCTGGCCACTTGAAGCCAACGTTTTTTTGTTGGGGACAGCCAACGGTGGATTTGCCGTCGCCGCCATCGGCGGCATGATGGTACTCGCCAGCCAGGGAACGGAAAAACGCGAAGGAATTCGTATGGGTCTCTGGGGTGCGGCACAAGCCATCGCCTTCGCGCTGGGCGGTTTTCTGGGCACAGTCGCAGTCGACGTCACCCGCTACTGGCTTGACACCCCTGCCATCTCCTACGGCTTGGTTTTCGTCTGCGAAGGCATTCTTTTTATGGTCGCTGCCTCCTTGGCACGACACATCCACATTACCAGTTGGGGAGGACGTTACGGTTCGAACGCCCCTTCATTTGGTGACATCGCTCTCGCTGAAGCGGGAGACGGAGGAATGAGATGAGTGAATACAACAATGCTGACTATGACACGATTGTTGTAGGTGGCGGCCCCTCAGGTGCCACAGCGGCTAATGATCTGGCGCGCAGCGGCCACAGGGTACTGCTTTTGGAGCGCGGCTTTCGCATCAAACCCTGCGGCGGTGCCATTCCTCCCTGCTTGATGGAGGAATTTGATATCCCTGAGCACCTGCTCGTTGCTCGAATTCGTTCAGCACGCATGGTCTCACCTCGCGGAGAATCGGTTGATATGCCGATTGATGGCACCTACGTCGGCATGGTGGATCGGGATGAATTCGACCCTTGGCTGCGGGAGCGTGCGGCGCAATCCGGGGCCGACGTGGTCGCCGGCGTCTTTAAATCGCTCTGCTACGAAGGTGACACCGTCGCACTAACGTATCAGACCAAAGACGAGAATCCGCGGGTTGTAACGGTGACGGCCCGCAGTGTCATCGGCGCAGACGGTGCACGCTCCGGGGTAGCGCGAGCCACGATTCCCGACGCCGAAAAAACACCTTGGGTTTTAGCCTATCACGAGATTATTGAAGTACCCGAGGACCAGAACTGGGATGCTTACGACCCGGATCGTTGCGATGTGTGGTACCAAGGCCGGCTATCGCCTGATTTTTACGCCTGGGTGTTTCCCCACGGGCGTAATGCCAGCATAGGCGTAGGCAGCGCCCACAAGGATTTTTCTGCCAAGGCTTCTGTCGCTGCTCTGAGGCAGGAGGTCGGTCTGGAAGGTGCCATTACCAAACGGACAGTGGGCGCACCTCTTCCCATGAAGCCCGGGCAGCGGTGGGATGTGGGCCGCGCGG
>JAYNNB010000155.1:0-3072 GCA_038112515.1 Luminiphilus sp. | reverse complement strand
GGTGAAAGGTGCGTCATCCAACGAGGACAGTGCCTGAATAATCCCACCTGCGGTTTCAAGCGGTAGGGCCTCTCTGGATATCTGGATGCGGACACCCCAGCGACTACCATCGCCGCAAAAATCTTCGATCTGCTCTCCGAGATGGGCGGCATTGACCACCACATCAGTGACGCCAGCGTCCCGCAAGCGCTCGATATGGTGCTCGATCAATGGCTTGCCTCTTACCTGCAGTAGCGGTTTTGGGGTCTCATCCGTGAGCGGGCGCATGCGTCTGCCTTCCCCCGCCGCAAGAATCATCGCCTTCATGCCTGCGTGCTATGCCTCGTCGCCATGGTGCGATTGATACCATTTTTGCTCCGCAATGCGCGGCATCACTGCACTCTCAAACCACGTTAAAAAAGCCCCGATCGCTGGTTCGTCTTGATAAAACCCCAGCGCTTCTCGCGTGTACGCCAATACCAAAGGTAAGTCATTGAGATAATCGGGCTTGCCATCTCGGAGGCAGAGGCGTGCAAAAACTCCCAGTACCCGCAAATGTCTTTGCAGACCCACCAGATCAAAGTCGCGAATGAATACGTGCTCGCTCGGCACCTCAACACCGGCATCCCGTAACGCCTGGCGATGGGCTTCCAGCCATCTGAGCTGCTCAGTCCGGGGCCATTGCACGTAGCAGTCTTTCAGCAGTGATACCGGGTCGTAGGTGATAGGGCCCACGACAGCATCCTGAAAATCAATAAACCCCAAGCGGTCATTGGGAAGGCACATGATATTGCGGCTATGGAAATCCCGGTGCACCACACATTGCGGCTGCCCAAGAAATACCTGTGTCATTAGCCTCAGCAGATCTTCCCACAGCCCGCTAGCCATCATTTCGGCCTCAAGGCCCAAATGCGCACACAGGAACCAATCGGGAAAAACTGAGAGCTCCTCGGCAATGCGTGCCGGGTCAAATCGAGGAAGCGTTACCGTCTCGACGGGGATCTGCACAATATGTCTCAGCTCACGCAAGGCGCTCAAGTAATGGTGATCGACGGTGTCGGGCGCGAGCTGGCTGGCCAGTAGCACATCCCCAAAATCCTCCATCAGGAAGAACCCCTGTCCGAGGTCACTGGCGTACTGTGCAGGAACCACCAAGCCAGCCTGATCCAGAAGGCGCTGCACGTCGAGAAACGCCGCATTGTTCTCGGTAGATGGCGAAGTCACCCCGATCCAGGAGCGTTGACTGAAGGCAGGTGATGAGGCGATTAGCTCGCTCTTGGGCGCATTAAAGGATTCGCCCTCAGGCGAACTTGCCCGCGACTCAACGGGCCGGGGGGTGACTCGAAAATAGCGTCTCGGGCTCGCATCTCCGGCTACTTGCTTGATGACAAGCGCTGACACCGGCATTGCCAGCTCGGCCGCCACCCACTCGCTAAAACCACGGGTCTCTGGCATCCCCGAATCTGCGGTTTTCATGTTGGCGGGGGGATTCACTGGCGACTCAACATACAACCTTGAGGATAAGCGGAAACTTTACCATGCCCACGGTGGCCCCACGCGAATAAGAGGCGTGAAAGCGCCACATGCATTATGATTCGGGGCCCCAAGCGACCCCCGGCCCCACTTTTGCGTTCTAAAACCGCTACCGCACGCCACTTGCCCAAACCGCTCGCCGCCAGCGTGCTGCTGGCGTCGTGGAGCTTGCTGGCCCACTCGACGCGGGCAGACGAGCTCGTCGAGGTGGCGGTCACGCCCCTGCCCGACTGGCAGCCCCTCGCGGTGGTACCCGAAGCTGAAGTCGACCTGCGTTGTCGGCAGTGTCAGGGTAAATTCGTCGACCCACTGGGATCCCTGGACATTGGCATCTCGCCTACCGAGGCCGACCTCGAGGTCTCGGCAGACGACAGCGAAGTCACCGAGGGCACGCTCTTTTTCTCCGGCAATGTGCGCGTACAGCAGGGCTATCGTTTTGTCACGGCGGATGAGGTGCAGATCGATCGGCAAAATGAAACCGCGGTGGCATCGGGTCAGGTCACGCTGCGGGAACCGGGCGTGGTGCTGACGGGCTCAGAAATTCGCTACGACAGCGTCTCGGAGCGTGCAGACCTGACTGACGCACAATACGTGTTGCACACCCGACAATTATCCGGGACGGCCGAGGCGCTGACGCGACAGGCCAACGGTGATATCGAGATCACTCAAGGCGCGATGACCTTCTGTGCGCCGGATGACCCCTCCTGGGTGCTTCACGCCAACGAGATCGAGATCGACCCGGATCGCGGCGAAGGTCAGGCCTGGGGTGCGAAGCTCAGGGTTGCCGGGGTACCCGTGTTTTATTTGCCATGGGTGCGCTTCCCTGTCGATTCCCGACGCAAGACGGGGCTCCTGTTTCCGGACCTGGGCAGTGACAGCCGCGGCGGCATCGACATCACGCAACCCATCTACTTTAACCTCGCGCCCAACTACGACGCGCTCTACCGGCCTCGCTACATTGAGGAGCGCGGTCTGTTGCATCAGGCTCAGGGACGATGGTTGAGTGACTCCATCGGCTACTGGGAGCTATCGGGTGGCTGGATCGGCGATGACAGCAAGTATCAGGATGACAACCCCAGCGCCGACAGTGATCGCTGGCTCATACACACCGAGCACAAGGGCCAGTTTGGCGCAGCGTGGCGCACAAAAATTAACTTTAGCCGCGTGAGCGATCCCGAGTATGTGCGCGATATCGAAAACAACCGTCTCAGCGCGCAACGGCAAACCGCACTCCAACAGCTCGGGCGCGTCGATTGGCTGGGGGAAAGCTGGCAGGTCCGTGTTGACGTGGAGCAATTTCAATCCCTCGCAGACGACATTCGCAACGACTATCAGAAAATGCCGCAAATCACCGCCCGCTACACGAGGGGTCAGGAGTGGTTTGGTGTGCAGCCAATATTTAACACCCAGATCTCCCACTTTGAGAGCGACTCTGTTCGCGTGACGGGGCAACGGCTCTATACCGAAGCAGGCCTGACCCTGCCCAAGCGCTGGGTATCAGGCTTTCTGACACCGACGGTGAAATACCGATCCGTCTCCTATGGGCTGGATGATTTCCCG
>JAYNNB010000154.1:0-3126 GCA_038112515.1 Luminiphilus sp. | reverse complement strand
GAAGAAAAAACTGATGCGATGTGACACTCCTAGACCTACCGAGAGTCTCTAATTGACTCCTATGGGTCGGCTCCCCTGATCGCGCCAGAGATGCATCCACCTATCTCTCGCATGCGTGGCAATCGGGCAACTCAACGCAAAAAAAACCCGGCGAGAG
Source organism: Luminiphilus sp. (assembly GCA_038112515.1). Classification (GTDB taxonomy): domain Bacteria; phylum Pseudomonadota; class Gammaproteobacteria; order Pseudomonadales; family Halieaceae; genus Luminiphilus. Next base: position 2,969 of record JAYNNB010000154.1, on the reverse strand, counting down.
CCGGGTCTGGTCGCAACGCCATATCGGCTTACTTCATAGTCACAACGTTGGCGGTCAGGTCATCTACCGAACCACAAGCCTCCGCCATTTGACCGAGCAGGCTTTGCCACTGCGCATCTTCAGCTTGCCAGGCGGTGGCTTTTTCCATCGACTCCACTGACGGATGTACGTCAACCGATACCACCGCACCATCGGCATGCATACCGGGCGATGCGGAATAAGGGTAAGGTGAAGCGCCTCGCTCATAGGCAATCATTTCTTTCAACAATGACAAGCCTTGTGGGGCATCCGCGCAGGGCCAGTGATAAAAGATCAACACCTGACCCGGCTGCGCCGCCAACATGACGCCCTCGCCTTTCTCGTGATGACCGGCCACCGCAGCATGCGCTAGCAAACTGCTGACTATCAATGCAGCTACTCTTTGGAATTTCATATTCTTCTCCCTTTGTTAGCTTACAGCGCCCTCTGCCGCCGCAGCTTTATTGTGGATCCTGATACTCGTAGTAACCCGCTGTCGGAATCATCACGTGCGCGCCGGAGGTACCCGGAAACATCACGTAGGGTGCACCCGTATTGAAGTCGGCACTCATGCCATCCAGCGAGGCGGGATCTTTGGGTAGTAGCATCAGGTGTGGGCCGGACTCAATCCACTGCGAGGGGTCTTTGGCATCAGCTTTGTTAAGCACGCCCGCGGTGGTGTTATCCTCACCCACATCGCCATGCAGCATCCACATGAAGGTATCGCGCTCAAGCTCCGGCGGCTCACCAGCCATAAAACGCGTCATCCACTGCATACCTACGTCATCCGTGCAAACGGGCATCGCTGCGTGCGCACTTTCCCAGCCACCTTCAGGCGCCGGGCGAGGATTGCCGACCATACAGGTCCACCCGTTACTTCCCTCTCGCAGCACTGAACCGTCGAGACCCAGCACCGTGGCATTTGTACCCAGCGGATCAGGCGCCGCACTGGAATAAGCCCAAATCTGCCATTCAGCGCCGTCATGAGGGCCATCGGGCTCACCCGCCTGCACTGTGGTTGTTATAGCAGCAAGGACCGCCGCCAGAAAAATAGGTTTCATCATTTTGCTCCCCCCTGTTGCAGTGGCCGAATAGCCACCCAGCCGCTACATTAGGGGAAAGCGATAAACGACTCAATCTGAACCATGCTTAACGGTCAAAAGGCGTAGCTCAGGCCAAACGTCAAACCCGAGAACTCCACATCGAAGCGGTTGTAACCCCGATCCAGATTTTCCTGTGCATCGATCGATGCAAATTGAAAGCCCGCGCTCACACCCAAGGCGTCCGTTAGCAAATACTCCGCTTTAAGTCTGAGGTAGCGAAAATCACCGTCGTATTGTTCATAGCTGAGCGACAACCACCCCGCTGTCGCCATCAGCGAAAGCTGGGGGCTAACTGCATGGAAATAGGTAACTCTGAAGTTGGGGAGCGGCGCAACCAGCGCTGCGCGGCCGCGCTCTACCTCGGCTGTTTCGTTGCCATTTACCCTGCGGCGCGAATTGACAATTACATCGTTATCGAGCACGTGGAAGCCCCCGCCAATAGCCAACTCTGAATGTTGAGTTCGCCGCAAGGTATACATCGCATCAAAGATGTAAGTATCGATAGTCAGCGAGGTCTCAAGCGCTGAGCCCACCTCGACCTCGACGCTGTCGAAGTTAAACTCGGTTTCAGCGGTCAGATCCGCGGATTGACGATAACGATAATGCGACGCCGAGTACTGCCATCGCGGACTTTTGCGAAAGCGGTACTCGACCATCCACGTTGTGTCACGATCTTTCAAACCCATCGCTTCAAGGTCTACCGCGGTGGGTTCAAGCGGTTCTCGGGCGGCTGTCAGGCTGGCCTCACTCTCCTGCCAAAACCCACCCAAGCTGACAAGGTGTTTACCCGTAAGGTGGGGGTGCAGGTCGTCGGCAAGGGCAGATTGAGAAAAGGTTATGGAACAGAATGAGCAGATCAACACAAACGCTGAGGTCAGACGTGTGAAACGCGAAGGCATTAATGCGCCGGGTTTGCAAAAAGACACCATCCCTTTACCCTAACCGCCCGCGCTCAAATAGTACAACATTGCTATAACTCAACGCAGATCTTGCCGAAGTGTTGCTGCGACTCCTGATAACGAAACGCATCGCCCAACTCCGCCAGCGGAAAAGTCTTGTCGATAACCGGTTGGAGATCATGGGCCTCGACCGCCGCAATCATGTGTTCCTGATCCGCCTGACTCCCCACCGTAATACCGCTCAGCCGGCCATTTTTCGTCATGAGCGCCGCCGTCGGCATTTCTCCCGACCAGCCGGTGAGAACGCCAATCAAACTGATGCAGCCGTCAACGGCGAGCGCGCTAATAGACTGCGGCAGATTGCCCGGTCCACCCACCTCGACCACCAGATCAACCCCCCTGCCACCGGTCATTGCAAACGCCTGCTCTCCCCAGTTGGCGTGGGTTTTGTAGTTGATCAAATGCTCAGCCCCCAGTACGCCAAGACGCTCGAGCTTGGCGTCAGACGAGGACGTGGCTATCACACGACAGCCCATCATCTTGGCAATTTGAAGCGCGACCACGGATACCCCTCCAGTGCCCTGCACCAACACCCAGTCCCCCGGCTTTAGATCGGTCTCCACCATCAGTGCGCGCCATGCAGTGAGTCCCGCACAACTCAGGGTAGAGGCCGCGGCAAAATCGAGGTTTGCCGGCATTCGGCTGAAGGCATTGGCTGGCATGGTGACCGTCTGCGCGGCAAAGCCATCAATATGATCCCCGGGCACACCGGTTAATTGCGGCAAAGTCGGACGACCGGCAGGCCAATTGGGGAAAAAGTAGCTGAGCACGCGATCACCCTTGGCAAACGCTGTGACACCCTCGCCAATCGCGGTAACCACCCCTGCTCCGTCTGACATCGGAATCCGGCCATCATCCGTCGGCAGCAATCCGGTGACGACGGCATAGT
>JAYNNB010000153.1:0-3143 GCA_038112515.1 Luminiphilus sp. | reverse complement strand
GGTCGTCCCCTGATCAATCGCCAGAATCGCTTTCACCGGCACCCCCGATTACAGTTCAGCGGTTCAGGCGGCCTCAAAGCCAGAAATTGCCTTGATCTCAAGGTAATCCGTAAACCCGTGCGCGCCCCATTCGCGCCCATTGCCAGACTGCTTATAACCCCCAAAGGGGACATCCACACCGGGTGAGGCGCCGTTGATGTGCACATTCCCCGCTCGTATGCGAGACGCAACGCGTCGCGCGTGATCAAGATCTCCGCTCTGCACATAGCCGGCCAGACCGTAGGGCGTGTCGTTGGCGATCTGGATCGCTTCCTCTTCACTGTCATAGGGAATCATGACCAGGACGGGTCCAAAAATTTCCTGTTGCGCGATACTCATATCGTTACTGACATCAGAAAATACGGTCGGCCGCACGTAGTAACCGCGGTCAATACCGTCAGGCAGTCCCGGACCACCACAGACAACTTTAGCGCCCTCGGCAATGCCCGCCTCGATCAGTGCCTGTATTTTGTCCCACTGGACCTTCGAGACCACAGGGCCCATGGTTGTGTGGTCTTCTGCGGTCGGGCCAATAACAACGCTCTCGGTGACTTTCGCGGCGATCGCTTCGGCCTGGGATAGCAGATTGCGCGGCACCAGCATGCGTGAAGGCGCATTACAGGATTGCCCCGTGTTGTTGTACATATGCATGACGCCGCGCGTGACAGCGGCCTCCAGATCAGCGTCTTCCAGAATGATATTGGGCGACTTGCCGCCCAGCTCCTGGGTGACGCGCTTGACGGTGGGCGCTGCGTTCTGGGCGACCAGAGAGCCGGCCCGCGTCGATCCGGTGAAAGACATCATGTCGACGTCAGGATGGCGTGACAGTGCCTCGCCAACGGTAGGGCCATCGCCGTTCACCAGATTGAATACGCCAGCAGGCACGCCCGCCTCATCCATAATTTCTGCATAGAGATAAGCCGACAGCGGCGCAATCTCGCTGGGCTTCAGCACCATGGTGCAGCCGACCGCGAGCGCCGGGGCGACCTTACAGCTGACTTGATTGAGCGGCCAATTCCAGGGCGTTATCAAACCGCAAACGCCTATCGGCTCCTTCACAACCCGATGCGGGCCCAGATCTTCGGTAAAGGTGTAACCCTTCAAAATCTTCGCTGCTTCGGTGATGTGGCCCAAACCGGCATAAGCCTGAGCGGTGCTGGCTAATTTAATGGGGGCACCCATCTCCAGTCGAATCGCCTCGGCAATCTCACCGATGCGGCGCTGGAAAATGGCTGCCATACGCTCAAGCATTCCAACCCGCTCTTCGATAGAAGTCTGGCTAAAGGTCTCGAACGCGGCCTTGGCTGCGGCAACTGCCAAGTCCACGTCGGCCTCTGAGCCCAGTGAAATCGTAGCGCAGACCTCCTCGGTGGAAGGATCTAACACCTCCAGCGTTTTGGGCGTGACGGGATCAACCCACTGACCATTAATGTAGAACTTTGTGTACTCGCGCATGTTGCCCTCAATTTATCCAGTTATCGAAAACGTGAAACAGCGTGATCGCTCATTGCAAAGTCCGCTGCGGATGCATACCGTCAGAATACCCCATAAAGGGTGGATGGATGGAGTATCCCAGTAATTCCCTGACCCGCTCTGGGAGTACTGCAGCCTGCTCTGGGGGCACCGACAACAGCATGCTTTCCAGTGGTCGCAACCACCCCGCGCAGTATTGCGGGGTAACAATGCAGCGAGCGGTATCCGACCGGTTCGCTCCCCCCCGGTGCCATAGGTCGCCGCGGGCAATCATCAAAGAGCCCGCGGGCATGGTGACCTTCACAGCATCCGGGTGAGCCCCTGCGTCACCCTCTGCCTCCTCTGCTAAGCCAAAATCCTGATCTCTCAGCACACCTGGAAAGTCAGTTTCTGACCAGCGATGACTGCCCGGCAGCACCTCAGTCGCCCCGTTCTCTAGCGTTGTTTCATCGAGCGCCCAAAAGGTCGACACGCTGAGCAAGTCATGCGGGGGTCTCAGCGAGGTGTGGCCGTCATCCGTGTGCCAGGGCTGGGCAGACTCACCCGGCTGCAAATGAATAGCCAAACAGGCGGATAACAGGCAACTCCTCCCCAAATAATGTTCGGCCCAAGCCAATGAGACTGGATGGGCTACCAGCTCGGCAAAGGCAGGGTCCTTGGCCAGCATCGCGTAAATGCGGTGGGTGCGCGTTCCCTCAAACACGTTCCGGCCCAGTGGACCGTCCTCGACCCAGGGCGCCAGCGCCACTTTTTGCCGTTGTAGCTGAGCCGCGTCGAGCAACTCGGGGATGACGCAAAAACCCTGCGTCTCAAACGCCTCGACCCAATGCGCGACATTTTGCCCGGGCAGCAGCGCCAGCAGGCGTTGTATAAAGTGCTCCCGGCTCTCGGGCCCGCCTTGGCTGGATTGGATTTTGGTTACCTGCACAGCCATTACCCCCTAACCGCTTTGTGCTGTGGCGAGATCTTCTTCATACTTCTGCCTGCTAACACTGTTCAGGGTAGAACCATGAATCAAGCCGTCGATTTGGATGAGCTGACACTCTTTCGCGATATGGCGCGTCGCGCCTTCGAGCAGGAGATTACACCGCACTATGAAGCGTGGGAAGAGGAGCGGATGGTGCCGAGAGCGCTGTGGAATCGCCTCGGCGAGGCCGGGCTACTCTGCCCGGATATGGAAGAACAATACGGTGGTGCGGGTACCTCACCCCATGTCACGTTGGCCATGATCGAAGAGCTCTCTGAGATGGGTTTCGGTGGGTTCGCTTCCAGCTATGGCATTCACAACAACCTCATCGCCCCCTATATCAGCCGCCACGGCACTGAGGCGCAAAAGATGCATTGGCTGCCCCGGATGGCCAAGGGCGAGGTCGTTGGCGCACTGGCGATGACCGAGCCGGGCGCAGGCTCTGATGTCCAGGGCATTCGCACCAATGCCGTTCGCGATGGTGACGAGTGGGTCCTCAACGGATCAAAGATTTTCATCACCAACGGGATCCACGCCGATCTGGTCATCGTGGCCGCCATCACCGATCCGGGTAAAGGGGCAAAAGGCACGTCCCTGTTTCTCGTAGACGCACACAGCCCCGGCTTCGAGAAGTCCAAAAAGATCGACAAGATTGGTCAGCACA
>JAYNNB010000152.1:0-3160 GCA_038112515.1 Luminiphilus sp. | reverse complement strand
GGTTATAAGAAAGGCTTGTGGTGTCGTTAGCGGTAATATGACGGAATGATCTAACGAAATCCTCAGTCGCGCTGGCAAAAAGTTACGAAACAGGCATAATCAAGATGTCGGAGTGCCCCTCAAGAAGCCTGCCGACAGCGGGTATCCCAAGTGCCCGTCATGTGTGCCTGCCGATGTGCCCGCAGGCACGCCACTCCTAAAAGTCTATGACTACGGGCCCTTCGGGGCCCGCTTTTTGGTGGCTACCGTTCACGACAATCACCCGGACGCGGAAGCCTGGACTGTCCGGCTCCCTGAGACTCGATGTTACAAGGTATGTGTGGCTCTATCAGAGTCGAGCATGCCCGCCAGATAATTTTCGATATCTTCGTTGGCGCTCGCTGCCTCTACCGAAAACTCGACTCCGATGCCGGTTGCGCGATTGCCCTGTGCTCCAGCAGGCGTTAACCAAACCACCTTTCCTTCAATGAGGCGCCTTTCGGGTTCATCCATAAGGGCGAGTTCGATTAGGACCTCTTCGCCTAGCCGGTAGCTTTTTTGAGTGGGCACAAAAAGCCCGCCATTCCCCAAAAACGACATATAAGCCCGATAGAGAGATGCTTGGTCGCGCAGGGATAGCGTTAGAACCGCTTTTGAAACCTCAGACATTGCCCAACATTAACCAGCAACGCCCTATTTGCCAAGCATCGCCATAAACTGCTTCGCGACCCACGGAAATTGCGGATGCGGCACGCTCCTAAAGAGGCGGTAAAGCTCAGCGGACAGAATTTCTTTCCCGGGCGTGGCCCCACTGCGTAGCCGACTCCACACGGATGTAAGGCACCCATGCAAAAGAAGCCAACGCTGTCCGTGAGCAGACGCAGCAGGCATGTCAGTTTCTCGCACCTCGCGCTCACACCACGACATCATTTGATAGACCAGCACGGACGGCTCTACGCTGGCCCACACTGTGGGCACCGATGACCCTGCTTCCATCCCTTGTGAGACGCTGACGAAGGATTCGAGTAACGCTGCGAGTACGTCAACCGGCGCTGCCGCGTCATCGGAATTGGCGCTAACAGCGCGTCCATTATGAAGCGACAGCGCAAGTCTGGCCCGAGCTTCTTCCCAGTGATTATCATCGACCAGCCAGGCCATGGCCTGTTCGGGGCTGGGTAACGCCAAATTGATGAGCTGACATCGGGATCGAATGGTGGGAGGGATACGCCATACCTCGGTAGCTGATAGCAATAGCAGGCTGTTCCCAGCCGGTTCTTCTAGTGTTTTGAGCAAGCTGTTCGCGGCGGCCGGCGTCATCGACTCGGCATGTTCAATGATCAGGACTTTTATCGCGCCATAGAGCGCCGTCTGCTGGAAAAATCTTGAGGCGACCCGGATTTGCTCAATACCGATCGCCGATTTTCCCGATTCTACCCTCACTTCCATCAAGTCCCCGTGGGTCCTTTGCGCAAAACTGCGGCAACCGAGGCAAACGCCGCAGGGCGGCTCATTACCTTGCTGACACAGCTTTCGTAACGCGACGGATCGAGCGAACATGATCGCCTGCTGTGGATCGTCAGCGATCAGCAGGTAGGCATGTCCGAGACGATTCTGGGCGCTGAGATCAGTAAAACTCTCGAGAGCCGGTAGCATCCATCGAGGCGCGACAGGGAAAGGATCGGCATCAATTTCTTGGCTGCCGTCACTCATCCTGCAGCCACCCTTGCAGCAAGGAGTCCAGTTGTGCTTCTACTGCCTCAAGATCTTGTGACGCATCAATTACAGCGTACTGGCTCGGTGACTGTTGTACACGTTCGAGATAGCCCCCCCGCACACGCTCATAAAATTCGATGGACTCCCTTTCGAAGCGATCCAGCGCGCCTCTCGCCCGCGCGCGCTCTAACCCAACCTCCGGCGGCAGATCGAGCAGAATTACTTGGTGTGGCCGCAATTCGCCCTGCACCATTGTTTCGAGCTGCTCTATAACGCTTACAGGCATGCCTCTCGCAGCGCCTTGATAGGCATAAGTGGCATCGATGAAGCGATCACAGATCACCCACTCATTTCGCTCCAAAGCGGGGGCTATCACTCTCGCAATGTGTTGTGCTCTGGCCGCAAAAAGTAGCAAGAGCTCGGTCATCTCGACAGGGGCCTCGCCCTCGGGGTTAAGCAAAGCCTGCCTGAGCTCCTCAGCCAAGGGCGTCCCCCCGGGCTCTCTGGTTAGCATGACAGACAGCCCCACCGCCTCGAGTCTGCGCGCCAAAAACGCCTGTGCGGTGGACTTGCCTGCGCCCTCGCCACCCTCAATGGTAATGAAGCGGCCCCTCATGGTCGCTGTTGCACCTCGCCGCTCGGCGCAGAGCGATAGTCGCCTCGACGATTGAGCTGGTATTTACGGACGTTCAATTCATGCTCCTCCAGCGTTGCACTGAAGGCGTGCGTGCCGTCGCCTTTTGCGACGAAATACAGTGCGTCGGATTCGTCGGGTTCGAAAACCGCCCTCAAGGCCGCTGTTCCCGGTAAAGCGATGGGTGTTGGGGGGAGCCCTTTGAACGTATAAGTGTTGTATGCGTTTTTGGAGTCTCTCAAATGAGATCGCCTGAGGTTGCCATCGAATGCGTCCCCCAAACCATAAATGACCGTTGGGTCGGTCTGCAATCGCATTCCTTTTTCCAGCCTACGCAAAAATACCCCGGCGATCTGTGCCCGCTCCGAGGGCTCTCCGGTTTCCCTCTCAACAATCGATGCCAAAATGAGCGCTTCATAGGGCGAATCCAAAGGCAACATGACATCGCGCCGAGCCCACAGATCATGCAGCAACTCACGCATTGCGGCGTGCCCCCGTCGGAGAATATCTTCATCGGTGTCGCCTGCAACAAAAGACCAGGTCTCGGGCAAAACCCACCCCTCAGGCGATTGTTCGGGTGCTACCCAGGTGGCGATCTCCGCATAAAGCCTTTCGCTGTCCGTCTTGATGAGTTTGGGGTGCCGCCCAATGAGGTCGACGGCCGCACGGATGGTGACCCCCTCGGGAATGGTGACTTGATAATGGACGACCGGTCCCGTTACCAGATGCTCGATCATTTGTTCAGCAGTCATGTCGTTGGTGACGCGAAACTCTCCCTGCTGAATCCGCTGGTCCAATCCCTGCCATCGCGCCATACGAGCGACCCATCCGGCA
>JAYNNB010000151.1:0-3169 GCA_038112515.1 Luminiphilus sp. | reverse complement strand
GCGTTGGTACTGTCCGCGGCGTTAGGATTTCGTGTGACCCCAGGCCAGCGCTATTTCCTGTATTTGGTTGATCAAAAATGGCAGATGTCGCTGTTGTCCCCTGAGGAGTGGGGGTGCCGATTGCCCGGTGACTACGTGGGGCACTGCCAACTCCGTAACGACATGACCTGGGGCCTCACCTTTGATGATGCCGTTCGAGAGGGATCTTCGGTTCATTCCGCGCTGTTGCAGTATCTACAGGGTATTCGCGAGCAGTTATTGCAGTCTGGGAGCTGGGAGGCCTTGTTACGGAAGGGTGAGAGGCACCTGCCTTACCAGCAGCGCGTATTGACCACTGCCCTCGCATCTTCCTTGAGACAGTCACTGGCGCTCAGCGGTCACGCGGGCGTGCCCCCCGGCGTGCCGATGCTGCGTGCTAACGTCTCCTTGCCGAGCTAGTCGGCTCCCCGCGGACGGTCTGTTAGCGGGTATCCGCGAACAGCTCCCGGCCCACCAACATGCGACGAATCTCTGACGTACCAGCCCCGATTTCGTAGAGCTTGGCGTCCCGCAGCAAGCGCCCGGTGGGGTAGTCATTGATATAGCCGTTGCCGCCCAGCAGCTGGATCGCGTCCAACGCTGATTGGGTCGCGGCCTCCGCGGTGTAGAGAATAACCGCAGCCGCGTCTTTACGGCTTTGTTCGCCGCGATCGAGCGCCTCACACACGGCATAGAGATAGGCGCGGCTCGCCGAGCATCGGGCGTACATATCTGCAAGCTTGCCTTGAATTAACTGAAACTCACCGATCGGCTGCCCGAATTGCTCTCGTTCGTGGACGTAGGGCAGCACGACGTCGAGACAGGCTTGCAGGATCCCCACAGGGCCTCCGGATAACACCGCTCGCTCGTAGTCGAGTCCGGACATCAAGACTTTCACGCCGGTGCCTTCTTCGCCCAGTATCGCCGACGCAGGCACGACGCAGTCTTCAAAGACCAGCTCGCAGGTGTTGGATCCGCGCATACCCAGCTTGTCGAGTTTTGGCGATCGCGAAAAACCGGGCGTATCGCGCTCTACGATGAAGGCGGTAATTCCTTTTGATCCCGCATCGGGATCGGTCTTGGCATAGATGACATAGACGTCAGCGTCTGGTCCATTGGTGATCCACATTTTGTTCCCGTTCAGGACATAGCTTTCACCCTGTCGGTCAGCCCTGAGTCGCATGCTGACCACGTCGGATCCAGCACCGGGTTCAGACATTGCTAACGCACCGATGTGCTCCCCGCTACACAGTTTTGGCAAATAGCGGTCGCGCTGCGTCTCCGATCCATTGATTTTTATCTGGTTGAGACAGAGGTTCGAATGGGCCCCGTATGAGAGTCCTACCGAGGCGCTCGCTCTGGAAATCTCTTCCATGGCGATGGCGTGAGCGAGGTAGCCCATATCGCTGCCACCATATTGGGAGGGTATGGTAATTCCCAAAAGCCCGAGGTCGCCCATCTTCTTCCAAAGGTCCTCGGGGAATTGGTTGTCCTGATCAATCGCTGCGGCGCGAGGCGCAATTTCTCGGGTGGCGAACTGATGCACAGTTTCTCTGAGCAAACCCAATTCCTCGCTATGACCGTACTGAAGGGTGGCGTAAGGTGTGCTCATAACATGGCATTCCGTGGCTAAAACACGGCACCATTGTTGCACTCAGTTCCTCGGCAACACAATTGCCCGATGGATGACTAACCTGAGACCGCAAGTTGGAGTGAACAGTGAGATTTTGGCTGAAATTTGGGCACTCGATGACCGCGATGAGCTTCCTCGGCGCGGTCATTGTGCTTTGGGTCATGCTTGATCGATTGCCTCAGCCGGATCAAGCATTGGAAATCTATGTTGCTCAACGGCAACTGATTGAGCGAATCACCTCGCTGGTGCTGATGCCTTCGCTCCTGATCAGTTTGCTCTTTGGTCTTGCGTCAATGGCTGCGGTTCCCGGATTTCATGGAGCCCCCTGGGCGTGGGCGAAGTTGGTTACCACGGTCCTGATGCTCGAGGGCAGTTTGTTGGGCATTCAGAGCCCGGTGAAGCGAGAGGCCTTACTGGCAGAAAAAGCGCTGATAGATGCATCGCAAATCAGTCAGCTCGCAAGCAGTGTCGCTTCGGAGCAATCTTCGCTGGTACTCATCGGTGTGGTCGCGACAGCCAATGTCGCCCTCGGTGTGTGGCGTCCCAAATTCAGAGCAAAGGCTAAAGCATTGACCTGAACATCAGTGCCAGCTTCTTGCCTCGGCTCAGGTTCTCCAGAAATTCCTGAGGCTGGGCATCGCGGGATAAAAAGTCGGAAAAGCCGCTGAGGGATTCGATATCCAAGCCATCCAGGTTTAAAAACCCCATTTGCCAGTCGGCAAATTCTCGGGCAGGGGTTTCTCCCTTAAAAAGGACGCGTACAGAATCGTGGCGCGGGTCTCGCTCGATACCCTCAAAGGTAGAGATCACGTCAGTTTCCGTACCCTCCAGTACCTGATAGAACGAGCCCTCGCGATACAGCAGCAGTCCAGTGACATCTCGCTTGGCGTTTTCTGTGCGGGCTTCTGTGAGCAGAGCAATGAGCGCGTCGGGTGAAAAATCCTGCGTCTCGCTGCTCACATATCCCAGGTGAAATAAGGGAAGAGGATCTTGATTTGGGGGCGGCGTATCGGCCAACTGGCGTTCGGTGTTTGGCATGTCGGTATTTCCCGGGTGGGGGGCGCGGCGTTTGGCTAAGCGCCCGCGTTTTTCAGATTGCTTGCTACCAGCGGAATAGTCAAATAAAATTGACAATTAAGTGGCAAAAAAACTAGACACATTGCGTGGTAATGCCGCCAGATGCGGGATCATGCGTGGTGTTGGCATTGGGGGAAATTATGAATCAGGCCGTTAATACCGAAGCGGCGGTGAATCTCACCACCCAGCAGGCGCTTGAGAGCAGAGCGCTAGCGCCCCGCTTTTACTGCACCGACTATGCGGCGATGGAGCATATCGACATATCGCCGGTCCGCTCAGAGTGGGATCTCATGATGCGAGATTTCGAGCTCGACAAAAATCGGGGGCACTTCAAGAAGAACTACGAATATGATCCGGATATCCTCGAGGCCGATCCCGAGTTAAAGGAGGAGTTTCTGGATCTGCTGGTGTCTTCCATCACCGCAGAGTATTCGGGCTGCG
>JAYNNB010000150.1:0-3183 GCA_038112515.1 Luminiphilus sp. | reverse complement strand
CGACAGCGGTATTGCCGGTATATGTCAGATGATCCCAAGGCAACGTTGAGAAGTATTGCGAGAGCTCAACACCACCAACAACAATTGCCAAAACCTCCTCATCAAAATAGTTGCCCACGCTCCGGGATAATAGTTGAGCAGTGGCAGGGGCAAGTTCAGAGACTTTGACGATGACTCGGTTGCCTGCTGCCAGCATCTCATTGACCATGACGAGCGCGCATTCTATGGGGAAATTCCAGGGTGAGATATTGCCCATCACTCCTTGCGGTTGCAGCACGACCTCGCAGGTAGAAGATCCATGAACTTCAGCGGGCAGAGGCCGTGCATCGGGTGTCATCCACTCCTTCAGGAAAGCTTGAATATAGCGATTGCGTCCCAACACGCCTCCGGTTTCAAAAATATCCGTGATTGCCGGGCTGTGGACTGAGAAGTCTTGTGAGACCGCGATTTGGATATCTTCTCTGAGCTCCGTCATCCACTTTTCCAGTGAGCGGAGCCATTCCATCCGCTGTTCGTAACTGGGATTATTGTTGGCTAGAAAAGCCTTTTTTTGCTTCAAGAACAAGGCATCTAAAGTCTCTTTTGTTGTGTATTCCATAGTCTTCTGTACCTCGCAAAAAGTAGGTTGTTAGCCGATTGCCAGCGAATCAAATCCATAGGTTAAGAAAGCAGCATGGATCTTGTTTTCGATCAGGCGAAAGTCTTCTGCCGAATGAGCGAACGAAAAGTAAACGTGGTTCGACGTGGGTAGAGAAAGCAGAACGCCCTCATTAATGAGAGCGAGGTAGAACAATGCAATTAAGTCAGCGTAATCGCTTGTAGCGGTCTCGAAATTTAACTCGTTCCCACCGATGTGGATCTGGAGCATTGAGGCCAAGTGATTGACCTGGCATGGGATCCCCGCATTTCGGAACACGACTTCAATTACTGAGCCTACATGACCAGCCCGGTCCTCGAGTTTGTCGTATGCCCCCGTTTCATACAGCTGCTCGTACTGCAGTAGCGCTGCGCAGGCGCTGGCTAGGGCCGCAGCGCCGTCATTGACAGTTCCGGACTGAAACACCCTGGGCGTGCCTGTTGCAGCCAACGGGTCTACAGTGCTCATTACTTCGGTGTTGCCACCAACCAGTGCGAGTTTTTCTCCGGCAGCAAGGGCTTTTGCCATGGTGACCATGTCGGGAGTAACGCCGTACCGCTGCTGCGCCCCCCCGGGAGCCAGACGGAATCCGGATATCACCTCATCAAATATCAGCAGTACACCGTGTTTTCTGGTTAGGTCGCGAAGGACGACTAGCTTTTCAGGGTCACTACCCCAGAGTCCACCTGCGTGCATGGCGGGATCGAGAATTACCGCTGCTATGTTTTGGTTGCGCGTGAGTAGGGATTCGAGAGCCTCCAGATCCAGATAACTGCAGAGATGAATATGCTCAGGAGCGCTTGAAGGCACTCCCGCAGAGACGACCGAATCAGTCGCGTCAATGCCTATCAGGAACTGATCCTCCTGTCCGTGATAGTGCCCATAAAACTTGACGATGCCGGTTTTTCCCGTGAATGCTCGCGCAATCCGTATGGCGGCCATGACGGCCTCTGTACCCGTGTTGAGGAATCTGACGCGTTCCGCACACGGCACGATTCGTTTAACGACCTCAGCGCACTCCACCATAATCTCGGGATTCAGCGGGAGCGCACCTAAAGGGCGGCTGCGGTGGATGGCCTCTTCAATGACTGGATGGTTATGGCCCAGCAAGAGCGGCCCATTCGCACTGAATGAGTCAATGTACTGGTGGTGGTCCACGTCAACCATGTGGCAGCCATGTGCGGACTTCACGTAGATGGGGTACGGCGCAAAATATCGCAGGTTTCCTGATACACCCCCGGCGAGCGCTTCTCTTGCTCTTTTATGCAGGAGGGCTGAACCGGGAGTTTTATTCAGATAGTCGTCAAAGATCTTTTGACGCGTGGCCTCATATCTGCGCATGTCCAACTTAAGGGGACTGATTGGCGACATCATCTCTAGACGCGGGCCGTGAGCGAGACGACAGTCTAGAAATAGAGGGCGTCTAGCACTTACCCTGCGGTGACAAGTGATTATCGTCGCGCGCCAGAGTGGTGCATCGGGCTTTGTTGCTGAGCTAGTGAGGGAGCAATGCCGACCATCTCAACCATTAAAAAGCGGAGCGGCGTGACATCAGCAATTAATAGGTACGGTCGAGGTGCCCTGAACACGCTTAAGGCACACAGCGCCCATGTTTACCGTGGTATTAGAGGTGTTGAGTCCCTAGGCCGCCCGCAGTGCGCGACCCAGCGTCTCCTGCCCGAGTGCCGCCTGCGCGGCGCCATCCTTCCACGCCACTACGCCGTTGATGAACACTGAGTCCACAATACCTTCGGGTCGGTTCACCATTTGCTCGTGGCCAAAGATCTCGCGGTACTCGAGCTTGCGGGTTTGGTCGGGGTTCCAGCCGTCGAGCGCGTCGGGGTTAATGAGCACCATGTCGGCCTGGGCGCCAATTTCGAGTGATCCCACGTCGAGGCCAAAGATCTTGGCGGGCTCAGAGGTCAGTCGCTGCACCATGCGGGCCACGGTGGCCTCGTCCTGCTCTTTGGCGAGCTTCAACGACATTAAATTGGAGTCAAAGAACGCCATGTTAGTGATGTGTGCGCCGGAGTCGTTAAAGCCGGGCAGGGCGTGCTCATCGAGCAAAAAGCCCAGCGTGGCCTTGTTGTCCTTGTTGGCAATGTCGGCATAAAAGCGAAAGCCCTTGTCGTAGGTGCGCATCATGTGAAGCATAAAGTCGGCGTCGTCGCGCAGCACCTTGGGGAACAGATCAAAGGCGTCGCGCTCGGCATCGGAGCGGGCGGCGGCGCTGTCGCCGCCCTGGTAGCGCTGCAGGCGGGCCATCACGTCAGCCATGGATTCCCCGTCCCAGTCAGCCACGGGGGCACCATCAAAAATCAGCAGGCTGCCGTCGCGAATCACCAGTGAGTCGGGGAATCCCTTCGCGGTCTTCCAGCTGGCAAAGTCGCCGCCGGTGCGGCCGTGCATCCACTCCTTGCGATACAGCTCGACCCATTCGGGGTCATTAAGGAGTGCCATGCGGCCCTCGCGGTCTTCGTATTCCTTGGCGATCAGTTGCGCGGTGGATTTCATCTCTTCGAACAGCGGGCTCACGATGCCGTCAG
>JAYNNB010000149.1:0-3200 GCA_038112515.1 Luminiphilus sp. | reverse complement strand
CGCCCCTCTGCAGGCACTGCCAATCCACGCTGAATGACCCCTGGACATCCGGACACATGCCTCGCTTCGCACGAGCCTCGAGGGCGAGATCGTTGTTGGGAGTTGTTACGCCAGGATAACGATCAAAGTCGCCATCGATGTGTGTGTAGTTGACTGTGGCCAGCAGATTATCCGTGACCAGCAGCGCCAATGACATCTCAAGACCTTCACGCTCGGCCTCACCGGCATTACCAATGGCACTGGTGACCGTGTTGCCCTGAGCCAGGACCGTCGACACCTGGAGGTCTTCATACTCGTACATGAAGGCCGCGGCATTAAACTGCATGCGCCCACCCATGAGCGAGGACTTCATGCCAATTTCGTAACTGGTGACTTCTTCTTCATCGTAGGCGTCGGCATAGTCATTAGCGCTGTCAAAGAAATCGCCGTTAAAACCGCCGCTGCGATAGCCCGTCGCGTAGGTCGCGTAAACGTTCAGATCGTCACTGAAGAAATACTGCGCCGTGGCCCGACCCGAGACGTTGCTGAAACTCTCGGAGAACTCGCGGCCATAGATGCCAGCCCGCTCGGGCAAGGTTTCTGCCTGCTCGTTGGTGACATAGTTGTTGAGCAGGTTGTAGTTGGACATATTGCCGCCACTGAACAGGTGCGTGTAGTAGCGATTGATGAAGTCCGAGTTAAAGCCGCGCCAGAGATAGGTCACGTCTTTGTCCTCTTCGGTATAACGAAGCCCCCCCGTCAGCGCCAAATTGCCTGCGCGCCAGGTCACCTCGCCGAAGACCGAAGTCGCCTCGGTATCAATGTCGTAGGACGAGGTATCCGAGGTCGCCAGGGGGAACGAGGCAATCCGATGGTTGCGGAACTCCGCCTCATCCTCCCAATGGAACAGGCCAACCACGTAATCCAGATTATTCAAGCTGCCGCTGAACTGCAGTTCAAAAGACGTTTGCTCGTAATCGGTCTTTGCATAGTTATTAAAAATGGGGGCTCCACCATATTCATTGATCGCACCGATAACATGGAGTGCCAGCGCAAACTCGTCCGCGGCACCCAGGCCCAGATTGACGGGGCCACGAGGTATGTCGTCAGGCACGACCTGGTTGAACAGTAAGCCCCCAATGGTCAGCAGAGGCAAATCACCAATCACGCCACCGTTGGCACTGTTATCCATGCCATCGAGGTCGGCACTGAGCTCATTGACCGTGTCGCGGTACCCCACAATCGCTTTCACAGCAAACGCATCGCTCATCTCCCAGTTCAGGGTCAGATTGTGATGCTCCACATCGCTCACATTGTAGGAATCGGTGTCACTCGAGCCCTTGGCCGTGCGGGAATCATAGTTGGCAAGCCGCTCGTTGGCCCAGGCGCTGTAGCCGGCACCCCAACCCAGAAATTGCCCGATCATGCTGTCAACCGGTTCCCCAAATGAAGGATAAAGCCCGTACTGGATGGCCATCGCCAGGCCACCCGTCAGCTGGTCGACCGTATCGGGCCGGTTGCTACTCAAGATGGTGAGATTGTCGGGGTAGCCGGGCTCAAAAGGCACATAGCCATCCATGGGGTTTAATCCCACGATATTCAGCATCTGGGATCGCTCGTCGAGCTTGTCGTTTGCGAAGGCGTAATCAATTGTGACTCGATCCGTAGGCATCCATCGGGCCGCCAATCGGAAGCCATCCCGATCAATATTCTCGAATCCGTTTCGTAGCTCGTTGGTGTTCTCGTAAAGGTCGTCCCGCTCCCGCTTGTACATCGAACCGGAGATAGCCAAGTTATCTCCTACGGGAAAATCGATCCGCCCTTTAACCGAACGGTAACCGTAATCACCGACAGACGCCTGGAACTCCACTCCGCCTTCACTGGAGGGCTTCTTCGTTACCAGATTGACCGCACCACCCGTGGAGTTTCGCCCGTACAGCGTACCCTGCGGACCTCGCAGAATTTCTATCCGCTCAAGATCGATAGCATCGACGCCGTTGGAGATGCCCTTGCCAATGAACACACCATCGACATACAAACCAATCGCGGGGTCGGTCGACGGGCTATTCGAGTTACCCGACCCGACACCGCGGATATTGAGGCTCATATTGCCCCGTGATGAGGGGGCCTCGTAACCGCTCACGCCGGCCGCGGAGATGAAAAGATCACCCAGACTCATGATCCCACGCTTTTCAATCTGATCAGCGGTGAGCGCCTGCATAGAGATGGGCGTATCCTGTATGTTCGCCTCGCGGCGCTCAGCGGTAACAATCACCTCTTCCAACTGTGCGTTGACGACACCCGATGCGGTGGACGCACCGGCAACGACTGCGGCAATCAAAGTCTTTTGGAAATTTGCTTTCATGGGTCGGCCTCTTTTGGGATTTGGCAGTGTGGCGGCTGCGCGTGCCGCGCTACCTGGAGCAGCGGGGAAACGGCAACCTTGAACAGGGTTTTCCTGACTATTATTGTCTGAGCGTAGTATTCAAACTCCGCCCCCGGACCTCAAGTCACAGATGATCGGTGCGCTAACTCAAATGGACTAGCGTCTTGTCTGGCAATTTTTCCGGATTTTGGTGCCGATTTGCGCATACTAATCACCTCTGAATACCACTGACGGGCTCCTTACCAATGCCTACATCATACGTGTTCAAGCGAGGGGACCTGCCCGCAGCAGACGTCGCAGCTCTGGGGTTCAGCAGGTTTCTGTGGCTCGCTCGGCACAGCTTTGCTGTCTTGCTTTTATTGGGAAACCTCGGACTGATGGGTCTCCGAGCAGACCCCGCCGTGGCCGAAGCCTCAGCGCAAGCGGCTGATGCATCAGCTCAACCCTGCAATCACTTTCAAGTCCTGAAACAACCCTTTTTCGGTGACTTACACGTCCACACCGGCCTCAGCTTTGACGCCTATATATCGAGCATTCGTCTAGGGCCCGACCCCGCCTATCGCTACGCAAAGGGTGAACCCCTGCAACTGCCCGGCGCAGATGGCATCCCCGGGGCTTACACTGCAATCGACAGGCCTCTCGACTTCGCCGCGATAACCGATCACGGGGAGTTTCTGGGTCAGGTCGCCGTCTGCGCTGCCGACACAGGCATAGCGAGGGTTTGGCCGTTGTGAGCGATGAGCCGTGCCACCAAGATGAGGGTACAGCTGTTCGCCGCCAGCTGGTGGACCTCTCTGGGTGGGCAAGCGGTAGACGCGCCCGAACCCTCTTTCGC
>JAYNNB010000148.1:0-3217 GCA_038112515.1 Luminiphilus sp. | reverse complement strand
GTGTCGGAGCGCGCCCAGCGGTTGCCTCCCGTGGCTATTGGCTTTACTTATCTGGGCAGCCCATCGTGCACTTGATGGAGTGGAAGGATGCGCCTGAAATGGCCACATTAACTCGGGGCTGTCTCGACCATGTTGCATTTTCCTGCGCGGACCTTGACGCCATGACGACGAAGCTTAAAAGGCTTGGCATCGATTACGACGAGCGCAAGCTCAGTCATCAGGGTCTATCTATGACTCAGCTTAAGCTGAGCGACCCGACGGGCAATGTGATTGAGCTCAATTTTAGTGAGGCAGCGGCACCGTGAAGCGGTTGGCGTCGCTGGTGGTTTTTGTCCTGTGGGGCTGCGCAGCTGCGCCACCCCCCTCAGATTTTGTGGCGGTAGAAGAACTGGCCCTCACTGAGCCCCCATACTTTCCCAAATGCGTGGCAAGAGAGTCTGGCACGTATCACCAACGGAAGATCGATCGACACATGTGGTGGCCTCTGTCGTTTGAGGTCGATTATTCGGAGCCCATTACAGACGAGTGCGTGCTGACACGGCCCTAGCCTTGGCAGTTTGTTGAGGATGACGGCGGTATCAAGCGAAAGGGCGGGTTTGTACCCGGTAAAGAAGATAAGGGGAGCGAGTATGTTCAAAAAGATGCTGAGTGCTGCGGTTATTTTGATCGCAGTGACTGGATGTCAGGGAAATACAAATAACGATGAAGCCACGATTGCCGCAGCAAAAGCCGGTTACGACGCGTTTGCGGTGGGCGATATGGACGCGTGGGCACAAACCCAGGCGCCCGATGCGAAGTGGACAATCCCCAAGGGGTTTCCCTATGGCGGCAACTACGTGGGCTCCGAGGCGGTCATTGAAAAAGTGTTCGCGCCCATCGGTGACTTGTGGCCTGACTTTAAGGTAGAGCCCATCGCATTCCACGCCGCGGGCAATGTTGTGTTTGTTGAAACCCAAATGACGACGGGTGGTGAGGTCAGCGACTCGATTCACAAGGTGGTGATCAAAGACGGAAAATACGCAGAATTTCAGGTCTTCGATGACGCAGGTTTCATGATGTCGCAAGCGGTCAATGCTGGCGGCATTGGTAGGCAGTATTTTGAAGACGGTACCGCCAAGCCTCTGCTTGCAGGTGATACTGCCAATGCGCAGATTTGGGTTGACTATATTCAGGCACACAACGACCGGGATTTTGAAGCAATCGCCGCCATGAATGCAGAGGGCTTTCGAGGCATCGCGGCCCACGGCGAAGTGGTTGAGGGTTCAGCTGCGCATACGGCGTTTTTACAGAACTGGGTGGCCACCGGAAATCCGCAATGGCGGGTGTGGTGGGTGATCGCCAATGATGGCGAAAACAGTGATGGCGAAATGGAGGAGTGGCTGGCGACCGGTAATGTGGTCACCACTCAAGGACCCGATGGCAAGTCGGTGAAAACCTATGAAACTGTTGATGTGTTGCTTGAAGGGGGCAAGATCAAGCTCCTTAATGTCGCGGCGCAAACAATGCCCCAATAAACCCGCCGGTTTAACGCCGAAGATGTAAGCCCATTGGTCTGTGAGCCCCAACCCGTGTGCTCGGGTTGGGGATATCAGAACAAACGACAGTGTCGTTATTCGGGACGGTGCAGCACGCTTTCTGTGTTGAGCATCTCGCCTGTGCAGTCGGCATAGAGGTTGAAGTATTCGCGCGTAGCTTTCCAGCCCCCATTTGCCAGCATTGAACGCCTCGCCATGAAGCTTTCCATGTCGGGGTACACCGCCACGTGGGCGAACTCGCCGGCAGCGTCGGCACCGCCTGTATGAGGCAACATCACGAGCCAGCCAATAACGCCGCCCGAGTCAGTCTGCATGTTCCCGGCATATTCTCGGTGCTTGGCGGAGAGTTCCTCAAATGTGACGCCCTCTTTGCGCGTGCACCAGTTCCAGGTCACGTACCGTTCGTCATCCTCGGCCATGGCTTTCTGATCCGCGTACAGCATGGTGGCATGTGCTTGCTTCACATGGCAGACCGCCAGTGACTGCCAGCGATTATTGAGTGCCATGCCGTCTTCGGAGGTGAGCCATAAATCCCAGGCCGCGCCCCAGCGCTGATAGTCACTCACCAGAAATTCTACAAAGTCATAGGGCCAAGGCCGCGCGAGGTTCTGGTGGGAAAAAAGTGGAAACTGGCGGACAAAGACTGGATCAACGTCGTTTTCTACCGCCCAGGCGAAATAGTCGTCTATCATCGCCTGATAGTCGTCCAAGCTGACGCCCGGATTGAGTTTGCAGAGATTGGCTTGCACGTTAAAGGGTTGGCTTATATTGACGTTGTCGATCATGTGGTCGTTGGCTAGCGCCAAATGACCTGTCCAAAGGGTGAGTACGAGCATCCAAAGGCTCGGTGCTACTGTCTTTTTCATTTTTCATCCCCCGATGATTCTTTTGGTTTACGAAGTGCCCGCAGCTTCGGGCTCCCGTACCAAACGTTACCAGAGTATTGGGCGCTGGCGGGGCGATGCATCGCTGACTTCCAGCGATGCACAATTGCAACGACTTCTATTCCGCCGCGGATCGCGCTTGCGTTGAGGTGGTCCGACTGAGCAGGTAAAACACGCCGCCACTGGCAACAATCACCGCAGAAATCAACGCCTCCAGCGGGCGCTGGACGACAACATAGATCAATGTCCAGCCGGTGATACCCAAGAAGATCAATGGGGTGATGGGATACAGGCTAACTCGAAAAGGCCGCTGCAGCGCGGGCTGCCTCCAGCGCAGGACAAATAGCCCTAGGACCGTAGCGAAGGTATTCAGGGCCATGGTGGCGCCCGAAAATACAAGAATTTGTTCGAAAGATGCGGTCCAAAGAAACACCAGCGCCACGCCTGACTGCATCGCAATTGCCGTGGCGGGGATGCCGTCGTTATTTTCCCGAGCCAATAGCGCAAATCGAGGGTAGTCCTGGCCAATCCTTTGCAACACCCTGGGGCCCGCCAGAATCATTGCGCTGATGGTCGAGATAAGGAGCAGGGCAAGAAGCGCGCCCATGAATACACCCAGCTCGGTGCCGAAAGCATAGCGGGCGGCGATCACGCCGACTTCCACCTTACCAGCCATCGCCTCTATGGGTGCGACCGATAGAAAAACGAAATTGAGCAGGCAGTATAGGGCTGCTACCAATATTGTGCTGATGCCCAACACCCATGGCAGGCTCCGCTGTGGGGAGGCGAGTTCGCCAC
>JAYNNB010000147.1:0-3239 GCA_038112515.1 Luminiphilus sp. | reverse complement strand
GTGGGCGTATCATCGTCGATATAGTCGTAAATGATTCGGAAGTCGAAATTGTCACTCGGCGCCCACAACACATCCGCCGTAAGCATCAGCAAGTCATTTTCGCCCTCATCTTCGCCACGAATAGGATTATAAAAATATTCCCCGCCTCTAATACTCGCCGCGGACAACTTCACACTAAAGCCACCCATCTCCGGCAAGTTGATCAGACCTTTTATGTCTGTTTGATTATCTTGTGCAAAGGTGCCGACTATCTTGCCGCCTAATTCCCCAGTTGGCTTGGACCGGATCACATGCACCAGTCCACCAATCGTGTTCCGGCCAAATAACGTCCCCTGAGGTCCGCGGAGGACTTCTATCCGTTCGGCATCCCACATATTTCTGAGCGCGCCAGTGGTTGAGGATAGATAAATACCGTCCTGGTAGATCGCGACTGCGGGGTCGAAGCTCTTCTCTACCTCTGCGTGCTGCATACCGCGGATCGAGACACCCACCGTGCCGTTACCCAGAATCGGGTTGATGATCAGGTTGGGTGACATCCCAGTAATATCATCAATGGTGCGCGCAAAGCTTTTCTCAATTGCGTTAGCGTCCATGGCCGACATGGAAATGGCCACGTCCTGCATGTTTTCTTCACGCTTCTGCGCGGTCACCACGACTTCCTCAATTTGCGAAGTCGTTGAGCGCTGCGCCTGTACCTGAGCCGATATGGCCATAGATACGGCAACGGCGAGAATAGAAGTGTTACGAATCATTCTCATGGGATCCCTCAATGCTTATGGTTTATATGTCTTTGGGCTCGACAACTATGCGGGCCAAACTTCAAGGTTACAGTTGACCGGACAAATGCTAGCAGAAAAACCAGACTTTGCACCCTAGTTTGGTATAAATCTATAGCAATTCAGTGCAATGGGAAAGCGAAGGGAACAGGCATCCGACATCACCGCTAGCGCGGTTAACGCCGCTAATCCACCTCAATGATTTCAAAGCCCTGGGTTGCTGTTCGCCACTTCAATAGGAAGTCGTAGGGTTGGCCATCCAATATGGCGCCCACCACGGAAATCTCGTCGCGCGAGGCGGAACACTGGCCAACACTTAAATTAACGGTAGTGCCTGCTGGGAAAAAGTCTTCGTGGAACTTTGTTACCGAGAACGCCGTTGTCGAATCTTTAGAGGTTCCGTCTCCGGCGATCGCCCTCGCTGTGATCGTGTGCTGGCCCGCCTCCAGAAGACTGTAGGCAAATGCCATTGAGAAACCTGAAAGCTCCGAATTCTCCACGTCGGGGAACGCGCCACCAACATCCGCGCGCGCTCCTCCGTAGGGCACGTCAGTAAAATAAACGTCATCGATGTATATTTCGACACGCTCGACACCCACAGTGGCCACTGACCAACCCCGCAAATTACCCACACCCGCGTAAACGCTGTCCGCTATCGGCTCCTCAAGCACCACCTTAAGTGTATTGCTAGCCGAGCCCGAGCTCTCGAATATCGGCTCGACGGAACAGGTATTGGTTGTGGCATCAATGGTAAAGGTGTTGCCGCTTAGCGTTCCCACGCAGGTCCCCGTAACACCCGTCAGCTCGAATCCCGCCTCGGGAATAAACGATATCTGCACCGACTCCCCTCGCCGCAGTCTTCTGGCGGAGGGTCCGTCCGGTTTGCCACCCTCGGAGCTGGCGATCCGGATAAGGTCATATTCACCGGTGTAATCATCGTCCCACTCGAGGTGCACAGACTCGATTAGCTCCTGAGTGATGGGATTGAGATAGGTCATCCAAGACTCCACCACTTCAGCGCCAAACGTGTGAGGCTCGCCTGTTTCGACACATGCGGTCAGACCCTGCGCCGTTCCCGGTTCTACAACAATCTCCTCTGGTTCGTAGGGATAGGAGGCTTCTCCACCTGAAACTGTTCTGTAAGAGAAGCGGCGAATCTCAATGTTTGTCTGGGTAGCATTCGCTAGGTAGTGACCTCGCCTGACCGCCTCCAAGCCATCGTCTGTTTCACACTCATCCTCAGCACCATAGTCATTGACCAATTCATAAACGAAACCGGTATCTTGGTATCCCGCCACCATGTGCCGGGTATTGTTAAACCCCGTCGCATTGTCGGCCGACGCCGGATCCCCTATCGCCACGCCACAGGCGCTACCCCGGCACTCATTGATTCTGGGATTAGAAAAAACACCCACTTCATATTCATCCCCGTAACTCATGATGGTTTTGAACCGGGGGGAGCTCTCGTTGACGTGGCCCCAACTAAAGCTATAGGCGGCCTGATCCCCCTCCTCGGCAATGCGTCTCTCGTGTAAAGAGCCCAAAAGATGTCCGACCTCATGGGCAAACGTTGTATCGGTGCAGTAGTAACCGTCGTTCGATGAACCAGCGGGCTGCCAAAGCACAGTTGCCGCGAAGGCATCTCGCCAGGGTAGTCCCTGATAAACACCCACAGTCGCAATGCCGCATGCATCATCATCCTCGGGTACTGTATCGAGAAGCGCCACCACCACATCTGCGTCGTAGAAACTTCGATCTTGATCTATGGTGGAAAAAGGTGCGGAGGCGTCTCTCATCTTGTCCAGTAAAGTATCTTGAATTTCTGAGGGGATATTGAGAGGAAGACGGCCAACCACATTTAACTGAATATCGATCTCGCTATCGCTGAATGCGTCATTGGCGACTTCTGTCACCAGATCTACCGCCAGATCCGGGTCGTCAGCAAATCCCTCTTGGTAGTAAATGAGCACATCGATCTGCGCCGTGCCGGTTTTAAATGACGGATACGACACTTCCTCGCTCGCAGTATTTTTTACCGAGCGGTAACCCGCTGGCGCGGCCTGCTCAACGACAACGGGTCGATGTGTGGTTTGGAAGTCAGACTTCTTGGTCCGGGATTTCAACTGCTTCCTCAGCTGGCTGTCGGCCCAAAGCATGCGGATTGACCCCTCCCGCTCAAACAGCTGGTAGTGCTCCCCCTCTGACAACACCGTTCCATGGAGTTCGCCACGGGAATTCAGGCCCAGCAACAATTCGGCCCCCGATGACGAGCGCCCCTTGATAATCCGGTTGCCCGCTTCGGTAAGTCGCGTAGAGAGAATATCAAAGCTAACGTCAAAGCCATCCTCAGAAGTCAAAAGTAGGGCATCACCTTTGACCAATCGCGTTTGATTCAGTGAAACAAAACGGCCCGAGGAGGCGCTATCGCCATTCAGCGTGAACTGAACAGCGGGGGCACTCGTA
>JAYNNB010000146.1:0-3333 GCA_038112515.1 Luminiphilus sp. | reverse complement strand
ACTGAGAACAATCGGGCACTTCCTCCAATACAAACAGGTGCGCGAGTTTACTGCCCGTGGGAGCGATTCACAAGCGAAAAGAAAAGTGACAAATCGCCGCTTCAGGAGGACTTGAAGGCACCTGATCCGCAGTTTTTGAGTGGTTGTGCCGCTCTCTTATCGTGCCGCGGAGCCTGAGAAGTCGGGTCAATCAGGACTCCAGCGAGAGCCGAGTCCAATCTCTGGGCGTGCAACCAAAGCGGCGCTGAAAAAATCGACTGAAATTGCCCGATGTGGCATAGCCCAGCTGTTCGGCAATCGCCTGGGTTGGAAATACGCCACTTTGAAGCAGCGGGAGGCACATCTCGGCGCGCACATCGTCTACCAGATCAGAAAAACGACACGCCAGATATTTCTCAAAGCGTCGCTGCAGTGTGCGTTTGTCGCAATTCAGTCTGGAGGCCAGATGCGTTAAATCGCAATCACCCTGAGGCAGGTGACTTCGAATCCAGCTACAGGTGTCGTTTTTCAATAACTGGACCGCCGCATCTTCATGATAGCGCTCTCGAATTGCGATCACGCTGGCGTCGCCACCTTGGGGACGACGATTGGGATTGGGTTTGCTGAGGCATTCTCGGTCGATCAGCAATTCCGTTTCTGTAGCATCCGCCTCAATAGGCACTCCCATAAAGTGCTCCGGCCACTCGGAACTGAGCTGGGAGGGTTTAATACGGAGCACGAGTGGTTTAAAGGCATCACCCAATGCGTCAGTAAAACCGGCGACCAGTTGCAGGGTCCCCAGCACCAAAAATCGTTCGGCCTGCTGGACCGTTAAGTTGGCGGGCCTGTCTAGCCAGCCGGTGAGCGCCGCATGGTCACCGCGCATACTTCCGGTCCAGTAAAGTGGCTCTGCGTGAAGGCAGTTGTACATCAGGACCACCCGAATGGCATCTGCCACCGTCTCGGCGTTCTCGATCAAGGACAGCATCACGCCGCTGATGCTACGATCTTGTCCCTGAGCCAGAGCGATAAGGGTCGAATCGGTATCTACACATAAAGAGTCCAATACTTTGGCAACATCACCCGCCATTAGCATGGGCGACAGGCCCTCTGGAGCGACCGCAGACTCAATGATCTGTTCAAACTCTGAAATGTATGCGGGTGTAGGAGCCAATGCCTTGGCACCCCAAAGTGCGGCTGTACTGATAGCGTGACCCATCGGACCCCAGTATTGTTCTTGATTCTTAATTTGACGATAACAAAGAACTTTGGTGTTGTCTGCAACAGAAACTTGCTGAAATCTCAGCTATTTTTACGTCCGGAAGCCTCCGTATGATCGTATTGAGGCACAACTGTCGCTCGATGAGAGAGACGCAGCTAGAGAAAACGACATGAACTCGATGCTAGACAGGTTAGAACATCTCCCAGGAAAGGCCTCACGCAATCCGTCGCTTTGGTGGTGCCGTCCGGGATCAGCGCGGCATCGTCTTATGGCGCTCTTAGCGGCGACGCTCTTCACCGCGGGGGCGGCGCATCAGGCCGTTGCCCAGTTCTCGACGACTATGTCAGGCGAGCCAATCTCAATCATTTACGGCTATATCACTCATCATTATCTCACTGCCTGGCAGGACCATAATTTGCCCGCCGGTGTGCTGCGTGGCCTGCCACCACTTGTAGAGCCTCAGTTAAACCAACAGAAGGATGACCCTTCCCCTAGGCCCGCTCCAAGCGCTACTAATGCCACCTCAACGGAAGTCTCGCCGACACAAGCAGCAGACGATGTAGCGATTTTGTATCAACTGGATCTTGGTGAGCGTGGCATGCAAATGATCGTCAGCAGCAAACGGAGGCTGAAACCCGGGCATTGTGTGGCGCTCGAGCAGCGCGGTCAGACCAACAATCTTCGACGAGTCAGCGAGGCGTTTTGCGGCTCCGCCAGTCGGGAGGTGACAGAAAGCGTCGGCACGATGAGATCGCTACAAGCCGATTATTGCATGCAGGCGTTGGCACGCCTTCGGGACAACCAAGCTAAAACTGAATCGATCGACCCCATGACAGAGATACGGATGCTGTGCGATGGCGGTTGAATCGAGCGCTGAATGGCTCTCCCCTCTCGCCGCCAACAAATCATTTAAGAAGCCGAGCGCCCCCTGCGTGCCACTTCGTCGCTGAGGGTTTGCAGCAAGGCGTCCTGAGTCATAGAACCCAAGTCTTGCCCATGCCGCGCGCGCACTGACACTTCTCCAGATGCCATCTCCTTGTCTCCCACGACAATCACATAGGGCACTTTGGCCAATTCCAGCTCGCGGATCTTAAACCCCACCTTTTCGTTCCTGAGATCCGCCTCAACGCGCATTCCCGCTCCTCGGAGTCGCTCGGCAACCTCGTTCGCATAGCCTGCCTGCTTGTCGGTGATATTGACCACCACCGCCTGTCGCGGCGCGAGCCAGAGCGGGAAAGCGCCTTCATAATGCTCTATCAGTATGCCAATAAAGCGTTCGAAAGACCCAAGAACAGCGCGGTGCAGCATCACCGGCACTTTTCTCGCACCGTCTTCTGCAACGTATTGGGCATCCAGTCTCCCCGGCATTGAAAAGTCCACCTGAATCGTGCCCAGCTGCCAAACTCTTCCAATACAATCCTTGAGCGAGAACTCGATCTTCGGACCATAGAAAGCGCCTTCCCCGGGCAATGTCTCCCAGGGCAAAGCTTTGGCATTCAAAGCCTCGGCAAGTGCGGCCTCGGCGCGGTCCCAGTCTTCGTCGGAGCCCACTCGTTCTTGAGGCCGGGTGGAGAGGCGGTAAATGACCTCACCAAAACCGAAGTCGGCGTAAACCTCATGGAGCATGTCGATGAACTGCGAGACCTCGGGCTGGATCTGCTCCTCGGTGCAGAATATGTGGGCGTCGTCCTGCGTAAAACCGCGGACACGCATAATGCCGTGCAGCGAACCCGAAGGTTCGTTGCGGTGACAGCTACCGAACTCAGCGAGCCTGAGCGGCAGATCCCGATATGACTTGAGCCCTTGATTAAACACCTGCACGTGACAAGGGCAATTCATGGGCTTTACGGCAAACTGGCGGTCCTCCGCCTCGAGCGTAAACATACCCTCGGCAAATTTGTCCGCGTGCCCCGAACGCTGCCACAAGCTGAGATCAACCACCTGCGGCGTTTTAATCTCCCGGTAGCCGTAAGCCGCCTGTTTTTTGCGCATATACCGCTCTATGGTCTGATAAATACTCCAGCCGGCGGGGTGCCAAAACACCATGCCCGGCGCTTCCTCCTGGGTATGGAATAAGTCGAGCTTTTTCGCGATCTTGCGGTGGTCGCGCTTCTCGGCCTCGGCAATGCGAT
>JAYNNB010000145.1:0-3445 GCA_038112515.1 Luminiphilus sp. | reverse complement strand
AGACATCATCTGGGCCACGATCTCGTTTCCCAAGCCTGCGGCCGTATCCCCCATTATGCCGGTGATGTTGGGTGCCAGTGCCTCGTGCACCAAGAGATCAACCCCTTGGGCAAAGCGCGTGATGTTGTCAGATTTGGACGTATCGCCGCTAATCAGTACCGAGCGACCGCCGTAGCTGAAGCGATAGCCTACTGCGGGTGACACTGGCTCATGCTCGACACGGAGCGACTCGACGGTCAGCCCGTTCTGCTGATAAATCACGGTCAATTCACCGTTGGCGGGGACCTCAAAAGGCATCGCAGCCAACCCCGCGGCAGCGAGCGGCGCCACCCCGTCACTGTGGTGAGCGTGCCGGTAAATAAAATCCTGTGCGTAGGCAGCATTAAACCCGGCCACCACTTGCTCCACACCGCTCGGTCCGTGAACCGGCAATGGCGCTGAGTGGTCTCCTGCAGCCCAGCGCACGGTCGCGAGCTCGCCGAGACCGTCAATGTGATCTGAGTGAAAGTGGGTCAGGAAGACTGCCTCGACGGCGCCCGGGGGATACCCCAACCGCTGCAAATTACGCGTACCATCGGTCCCGGTATCCACAATGAACAGCTGCTTGCCCGCAACCACGCCGACGCAAGGTCCCGAGGCGTGTGGTGCGGCCATAGGGCCGCCCGCGCCACAGAGTACAACATGGAGACCATCGGCCAGCGCCGCTACCTGATTGGTGGCCATCTGCTGAGGTAACGCGGCGGTGAGAAGTCGTTCTGCGATAGAGGCGCGTTGCGAATAACCCGCGAGCGCGAGCACCAAAATCGCGATAAAGCCCAATGCCCATTTTTTCATCATGCTTTTCCTGTAGTTGGGCCCATCCTGGGGCGGCCAGTGGTGGAAGGGTGTTAATATTGGCAGTATAACTGCCAATACTTGGCGATGCATCTCTTGCAGCGCATCCCACTACTCGAGAGCGATAAGGTCACGATGAACAGGGCATCCCCGCCAACGCACCGCCTGTACGCCATGCCCCATTCGCTTTATTCGGCGCGGGCCCGGTCTTATCTCATTAAACAAGGGATTCCTTTTGAGGAATATTCCACCGGGCATGAGAGCTTCAAGTCGGAGGTGCTACCTGAGGCGAAGCTACCCACCATTCCAACGCTCGTGACGCCCGAGGGTGAGGTCGTTCGCGATGGTGCCGCCATCATCGAATATTTCGAGTTGCGCGCTGACCGCCCCTGTCAGCCACCGGGTGCTTGTCAAAGTGTGGTCAGCGCCTTGTTTGACGTTATCGGTTCCCAGGGTTTGTTGCGGCCTGCCATGCACTACCGATGGAACTTCCCTCAAGAAAACGCCGAATTTTTGCGTTTCCACTTTTTGCATTCGCAGCGTCGCGTGCCAGAGCGGGACGAGAAAACCGATCACATGATGGACCGCATGCGCCACGCTGCCCTCATTTTTGGTGTGACTGATGAGACCCGGGACCTGGTGGAGGCCCTTTACCTCGAGTTTTTGGATGCGTTGAACACCCATTTTGAGCATTACCCTTATTTGCTGGGATGGCGCCCGTGTATCGGCGATTTTGGCTTGCTCGCGCCGCTATACGCGCATTTAGGGAGAGACCCCTATCCTGCCGCGCTGATGCAGCGGCGTGCTCCGCGAGTGTGGCGCTGGGTAGAGCGCATGAACCGAGCTGATCAGGACACGCCAGAGTATTTCCAGCCGGGCGATGATTTTTTGGCTGATGACGCTGTACCCGATACGCTGCTGGCTGTAATGCGTGTTGCGGCAAAAGACTTTATGCCCGAGACGCGCGCGTCCGCCGAATTTATCAACCATTGGCTGGCAGCGCATGCCCCCGAGGCCGGTGCACCGGCGGTCGGGCGGTTGGCCGATGCCCCCGGGAGTATCGCATTTTCAGTGGGTGGACAGCAGATTACGGCGCTGGCGCAGCCCTACCGGCACTTTCAATTACAACGGGTTACGGAACTTTATGCCGCCCGAACCGACAACGAGCAAAAGGCCGTCAGCGATCTTTTGGAGCGCTGTGGTTTTGAGCCGCTTTTGAAGCTTTCATTAAGTCGCAGGATCGAACGACAGGGAAATCTGGAGTGCTGGGGTTCGTGAAAGCTTGATTTTATGGCCAAAAGCGGCCGGTAATAGTTGGGTTAAAGGCGCTAAGGAACGGTTGTGTTTCCTGAGTCCTGTGGCACTATCTCACTCCAGAAAGCTAGGCCTGTTAAAAAGCAGGCCGCGAAAAAATAACGACGACAATAGTTATCCATGGGAGTTCTTAAAATGGTGAAGACATTTTCCAAATTGGCGTTGAGCGCCGCAGTCGCCAGCTTATCAATGACGGCGTGGGGTCAAGCGCTGGAGGAGGTGGTGGTAACTGCCCAGAAGCGAACCGAGAGTCTGCAGGACGTGCCGATCTCGGTGACCGCGATCAGCGGCAAACTCATCCAAGATGCATCAATTCGAAGCTTTGGTGAACTCGGTGCTTATGTTCCCAACTTCTCTGTTTCCGAGAACGCGGTGAACACGATTATCACTATGCGTGGTATTTCAATCGGCGGCAATCAGTCTTTCGAGCAGTCGGTGGGTATTTTTCTCGACGGCGTTTATCTCGGCCGAAGCCGACAGGCGCGTCTCGGTCTATTTGACTTGGAACAGGTAGAAGTGCTGCGCGGCCCGCAGGGCATTTTGTTTGGTAAAAATACGCTGGGCGGTGCCATCAACGTGCGCTCTGCTGCGCCCGTCGTAGGGGAGGGGCTGTCGGGCAGAATAGCGGCGAGTTTCGAGAGCGACAACGGTGAGTACTTCGAAGGCCACATCAGTACCGGTATTGGTGACAACGCAGCGATTAGAGTGTCGTTGATGGACCGGTCCATCGATGGCTGGCTGGACAACGTGGATTTGGGCGCGGCCTACCCAGACTCACCCACTACCGATGAGACAATTGCGCGAATCGGGCTGCAGTGGGAGCCATCCGAATCCACCAGAGTTGGCGTGCGCTACACCTACTCGGATTATCGGCGGATAGGTCAAACCGCGGTCGTTACGGACTTTGGCCCTACCTTGGTCGACAGCACCGGCGATGGCATCAGAAATCAGCCGTTTGTGCCGAATTCAAACGCCCTGATGTACGGCATCATGGGGTTCCTTTATCCAACCTATGCGCCCACTAGCAGTTCTCGAGATGTGTTTTACGACGGGCTGTCGATCGGCGGTACAGGTGCACTCGACGGTGGCAACGGCTCGGAGCGCTTGTCGGGCACTGATACTCAGAACCATGAGTTCTCGCTGAACATCGAGCATGAATTCGGCAACGGGATGACCCTGACTTCAGTGACGGGTTTTTCTCAATACGAGTATAAAGATGGCATTGAAGCAGACTTTCTGCCCGTTGAATTCATCGGTCGTAGCGATGACTCGGAGTTCGACCAGTTCAGCCAGGAAA
>JAYNNB010000144.1:0-3484 GCA_038112515.1 Luminiphilus sp. | reverse complement strand
ACGATCTCGAGATCGACTACAACCTCTACGAGGCGGGCCTGTCACGACCCAAGGTAAAGGCGGCAGACTTTCATGGCAAAGCAGCCTACGTGGCGCAGCGCGAGCTGCCTGAGCAGGCGGCTTACCTCTGCACCTTCGTATTGGAGGACACCACGGATGAGAAGGGTGTGGTGCGCTACCCCGTTGGGCATTGGCCGTTGCTGGATCCTGAGTCCAGGGAAGTGATCATCGACTCCCATGGTCGTCGTTCCTACACTACCAGCGTGGCGTACGGCCCATCGCTGGGGCAGAACATTGCCATGGGCTATCTGCCTGCAGATCGCGCCAAAGAGGGCGATACGGTCTTGATGGAGTACTTTGGGTGCTTCTTCCCCGCCAAAATTGTGTCGGTGGGGTACCGCGCCTTACTCGACCCGGACAACGAGCGCGTCAGAAGCTGAGAAAAGGGCCTTCGGGCCCTTTTTTGTTGAGGACAGCGCTCCCCTCAAGCCGTTACCGGGTGCATAAAGTGTCGGTTTTGTGCCCTTAATGTCGCTTTCACGTAAATCTTCAGCCAGAATGCAGGCGCAGGCGCGCCATTGCAGGGCTCGCCTCGTTGCAGACTTTGAGCGCATTAGAGGTCGCCATAGCAATGAACGTTGGCTTACACGGGATGACGAAACCGCCACGGCGAGTGGGGTTTCTGCTCATGGATCAGTTCACGCTGATCTCGCTGTCCAGTGCCATTGATCCCCTGCGCGTGGCCAATTTGCTCTCGGATCAACAACTCTATGAGTGGTGCCTGGTTGGATCCGGTGACAGCGAGCAAATCAGTAGCGATGGCGTGCGCGTAAGGCTGGACCACAGCCTCGCTGATGAAATCGAGCTGGATCTGGTGATTGTGGTGGGTGGCGTTGATATTGAGCGCACCGTGCAAAAAACCGATTTGGCATGGCTGCGCAAGCAATCCCAAAAAGGGGCCCAGATGGGGGCGCTGTGCACGGGGTCCTATGCGTTGGCCAGCGCGGGATTACTCAATGGCTATGAGTGCAGTGCCCACTGGGATTGTTTGACCTTGCTAACCGAGCAGTTTCCCGGCATCGACTTCAATTCACATCTCTACACCATCGACCGCGATCGTATGACCTGCACCGGCGGCACGGTGCCACTGCACATGATGCTCGCCATGATGAGCAAGCGCCATCCGCAGTCGCTGGTGGACGGGGTGGCGGATATGCTGGTCTGCGAGCGTCATCGCACCGATGCAGAGATGCAGGTGATCCCGATGTGGTCGCGCAAGGTCGAGGTGCAGCCCAAGCTCAAAGAGGTGCTGCAGCTGATGGAGGCGAATCTGGAAGAGCCGCTGTCGCTTAAGGATCTTGCCGAGTACGTAAATCTCTCGCGGCGGCAATTGGAGCGCTTGTTTCTCAAGCACCTGCACAGCACGCCTTCGCGCTATTACCTGAAACTGCGTTTGGATCGCGCGCGTCGCCTGCTCAAGCAGACCTCGCGCTCGATCGTTGAGATTACGTCCATGTGTGGCTTTGTCTCGACAACACACTTCAGCCGGTGTTATCGCAAGTACATGGGGGTGTCCCCGAAGAGTGATCGCGCCCAGGGTGTACCGGCGGCCTATCAGATCTTGGAATCAGAGCTGTCCTCCGATGGTGTGGAAGCAGTGTCTTGAGCATAGCGCCAGCGCCCGCGTCTGGGTTCAAACATCTTGGTCCTGCACTTTGACGCCACTCTCAAATGCTGACCAGCTCAGCGCCGATCGGCACCAGATCTGGAATTGCGGTGTGAACTCATGCTTTTGTCGGCAACCACCGAGGCGCAGCGATAACAAGCCGGTGTCATCCGTGTTGCTGGTATGAATCATGGTGGCGCAGCGTCCACAAAAGCTCATGGCTCTGGGGTTGCCACTCTCCGCGATCTTCTCGTAAACGGTAAGCTCACCGCTTTGCAGCGTGAATTGATCGCGGGCGACTCGCGTAGTGAACTGAAATGCGGATCCGCCCACGGTTTGGCAATCGGTGCAGTGACACACCCCGACCCGATTCGGGTCAACATCGGCCTCCCAGCAGACATCGCCGCAGAGGCAGCTACCGTCGATGCGCTTTAGCGCCACAATGTCGACCTACAGCATTTCCTGGGCGAAGAGCTCCAGAACGGCAGGGTCCTGAACACCCAGCAACATGCTGCCCACTTCGCCCCGCTTGCCGGCTTCCTTCCAGGGTTGCAGTCGCTCGATGATGCGCTCCCGCGGACCGATCAACGAGACTTCATCAAGTAGCTCGTTGGGTACTAGCGCTTCGGCTTCGGCCTTCTTGCCGCTGAGGTACAGATCCTGGATCTGGTCGGCGGCGTCACCGTAACCCATGCGGGTTGCATAGGCGTGGTAGAAGTTTTTGTTCTTGGCGCCCATACCGCCGATATACAGGGCGAGCCAGGGTCGGAGAGAGTCATAGGCGGCGTCGAGATCGTCGTTCATGGCCACCGATACGAAAGGGGCAATGTCGAAATCTTTGAGGCTCTTGCCATTACCCGCTTTTTCAAAACCTTGTTCAATAGATTCACCTAACACACTGTATTTATTGGGATCCATCCATACCGGGAAGACGCCGTCAGCTACTTCGCCTGCACAGCGGAGTCCAGCCGGGGTGATGGAAGCCGTGTAGATCGGGATGTCTTTGGCGGGAGCCAGAATCGACTTGAGGGGCTTGCCTAATCCCGTTGTTCCCTCGCCTTTGTTAGGTAGCTGATACATGTCGCCGTCGAGCTCAACCGGGCCCTCGCGCTCGAAAATTTTGCGCATAATCTGAATGTATTCCTTGGTCCGGGTAACTGGCTTGCCATAGGGCACGCCATGCCAACCCTCGACGACCTGTGGGCCAGAGGCCCCAAGTCCGGCAATGAAACGACCGCCCGAGAGCTGATCAAGGCTCATCGCGGTCATCGCACACATGGCGGGGGTTCTCGCCGGCATCTGCATGATGGCCGTGCCCACGCGAATCTTGGTGGTATTGGCCAGTACCCAGGTGGCCGAGGTGACCGCGTCGTTACCGTAGGCCTCCGCTGTCCACACCGAGTCATAGCCCATGGACTCCGCCTGTTTGACGAGATCCAGCGGGATATGAATGTGCTTGCCCGAGTAGCCGAGAAGAAAGCCAAGTTTCATGGTGTGTGCTCCGTAGGATGCTGTGATATCTGATACGCAGTCAGTGAGCAGATCAGTTTAAGTGCTCCGCGGGCACGCCGACACCCCAAATTGCCTATGCTTGCCCGCTGTTTCCCAGATACTCATCCAGGGTGAGATGAAAGCGCCGGATACGGGCTTCCTGATAGTTGCCCAGCGTGATGCCTTTGCGGGTGGTTTTGAGACCTTGTTGCTGGCGCTGCAGATTGCCCGTGTCCTGATCGTATACCGCGCCCAACCAGGCGAGTTCTTCGATCTCGGTATACGACTGCTCAACCCTGAGATAAACCGGTTCAGGCGGGTCCGGAT
>JAYNNB010000143.1:0-3490 GCA_038112515.1 Luminiphilus sp. | reverse complement strand
TGACGTCGGTATTGCACTACACCGACGCCCTACCCCCCCACGAGCTTCCTATCGTGGTCACGGGCCTCGCCGAGGAGGAACTTGGGCAGCGAGGGACGGAAGGCGCATTGCGCCGAGCACACCAGACGCTGGACCCGAAGAAGCCCAGTGTTGTCGTTACGGGCTCTATTGCCGAAATGATTGGCGGCGGTGTTACGCCGGAAGACACCAACATACAGCGATTCCTGCCGCGAACAATCGACGAAGATCAATGGCAGAGCGCCGACCGTGCACTGGTGTGGTTGTGGGATCAGTTTGGCAAGACCAAAGCCAAAAAACGCAAAGCCAAAAAGGCTGAAGATGGCATCAAGCGGGTCAATATCATTGGTCCCGCCTACGGCTATTTCAATACGCCGTCAGATCTCGCGGAAATTCAGCGGCTGGTTGAGGGTATTGGCGCAGAGATTAATCTCATCTTCCCACTGGGCTGCCCGCTCGACGATATCGCCTCGCTAGCAGACGCGGATGCCAACGTTTGCCTATACCGCGAGTACGGCCGCAAGCTCTGCGAAGCACTGGAAATACCATACTTCCAAGCGCCAATTGGTCTCGACAGCACCACCAAGTTCCTGCGCGCCTTGGGCGAAGCACTCGAGCTGGACCCCGAGCCCTTCATCGAGCAAGAAAAGCACACCACGCTAAAGCCCGTATGGGATCTCTGGCGCTCGGTAACTCAAGATTTCTTCGGCACAGCCAGTTTTGGCGTAGTTGCTACCGAGACCTACACCAGGGGCTTACGGCACTTCCTTGAAGGCGAGTTGGGCCTGCCCTGCGCGTTCCACTTCTCACGCAAAGCTGGTGTGAAACCAGACAATCAGCAAGTACGAGAAGCGATTCATCAATCGGGCGCACTGTTGGTTTTTGGCGGCTACAACGAACGTATGTATGTGAATGAAGCGGGCAACAAGAGCATGTATATCCCTGCTTCCCTGCCCGGCACGATCATTCGACGCCATACCGGTACGCCGTTTATGGGCTATGCCGGGACCTGCTACTTGGTGCAGGAAGTCTGCAACGCACTGTTTGATGCGCTCTTCAACATACTCCCGCTAGGCAGTCAGTTGGATAAGGTTGAAGCAACGCCCGCTCGCGCAGCGGAGACACTGAGCTGGGCGGACACAGCGCAGCACGGTCTCGACCGTATCGTAGCGGCGCAACCCATTCTCGTACGGATTTCTGCCGCCAAGCGCCTGCGTGACACCGCAGAACAGGTTGCGCGTGCAGCAGGAGTCGCCACCGTAGAAATCGAGCATGTTCAGCACGCAAGCGAAAGCCTGCAGTTTGGAGATGCCGCATGAATAAAAGCACGACTTCGACAGTGACAAACACGCCCTTTGGGGGGGAAAGACTCATGGCAAATCACAATAAAACAAGCGATGGGCCACACAGCATTTGGGATCAGTTGCAGTTTCGGTTGCTGTTCCTAATGGTGTTCGCGTGGTTTCTGTTCGCCGCGGTACTGAAGTCACTTACGTTGCAAAGGGGCAGCAGCAAGGACAGCTGCTGGCAAGAGGCACGGCGCGCGGCATACAGCCTCACGCCTTATGCCTTTATGAAGATTTAACCCAATCGACCCCGGCAGGACGCCGAGGTCGGATGGAAGTTGTATGTAACTGGCGCTAGTCGCCAAAAAGGGAGAGTCATGTCATGTCGATGCTGACGTTTGAGAAAAAGTATCGCGTCCGGGGAGGGACTCTGATCGGCGGGGATCTATTCGATTTTTGGATTGGTCCCTTCTGGGTCGGCTTCTTTGGCGTAACCACAGCATTTTTTGCCAGTCTGGGTACCGGCTTACTCATTTATGGCGC
Organism: Luminiphilus sp.; assembly: GCA_038112515.1. Taxonomy (GTDB): domain Bacteria; phylum Pseudomonadota; class Gammaproteobacteria; order Pseudomonadales; family Halieaceae; genus Luminiphilus. Next base: position 1,643 of record JAYNNB010000143.1, on the reverse strand, counting down.
CGCCATTGGTCCTACTTGGAACATTTGGCAAATCAGCATTGCGCCGCCCGATTTGTCCTATGGGTTAGCGCTGGCGCCAATGCAGGAGGGCGGCCTGTGGCAGGTGATTACCATCTGCGCCGTGGGAGCCTTTGCGTCCTGGGCACTGAGGCAGGTTGAGCTCTCGAGAAAGCTCGGCATGGGTCTACATATCCCCTTCGCCTTCAGCTTTGCGGTGCTCGCCTACGTCACGCTGGTGGTGGTGCGACCGGTCTTGCTCGGGGCCTGGGGACACGGATTCCCCTACGGCATTCTGAGCCATCTGGACTGGGTATCGAATGTGGGCTATCAGTTTCTGCATTTCCATTACAACCCAGCACACATGATCGCGGTGACATTCTTCTTCACCACTGCGATGGCATTGTCGATGCATGGCTCACTGATTCTGATGGCAACCGATCCCCGTGACGGAGAGACCGTGAAGACCGGTGAACACGAAAATACTTTCTTCCGGGACGACATCGGCTACTCCATTGGCGCTCTGGGAATCCATCGCCTTGGCGTCTTTGTCGCCATTTCAGCGGCCTTCTGGAGCGCCGTTTGTATCGTCATCAGCGGGCCTTTCTGGACCCGTGGTTGGCCTGAATGGTGGAACTGGTGGCTCGAGCTGCCGGTTTGGTATTAAGGAGGGACTGCGTCATGAGAGAGTATCAAAACATATTTACGCAGGTGCAGGTCTCCGCACCTGATTATCCCGGCGTACCGATTGGTGAAGACGAGCGCAATCGAACAAAGGGTATCGTCCATAACCATTTGCTGGGCAAGCTTGGCGACGCACAAATAGGCCCCATTTATCTGGGCACACTCGGTGTCTTTGCCTTGATAACCGGCGCACTTGCCTTCCTGATCATTGGGATGAACATGCTGGCTTCTGTGAACTGGGACCCCGTCCAGTTTGTTCGCCAGTTGTTCTGGCTATCTCTGGATCCCCCAGGGCCGGAGTATGGGCTGTCCATTCCCCCGCTGAATGACGGCGGCTGGTGGCTCATTGCGGGCGCATTGCTGACGCTTTCCATCATGTTGTGGTGGGCTCGTACATTCCGCATCTCCCGTAACCTCGGCATGAGCAACTATCTCGCTTGGGCCTTCGGAGCGGCGATTTTCCTCTATCTCGTGCTGGGTTTTATTCGCCCGGTATTGATGGGCTCCTGGAATGAAGCTGTACCCTTTGGGATATTCCCACACCTCGATTGGACCGCAGCGTTCTCCCTCCGCTACGGCAATCTCTTCTACAACCCGTTCCACATGTTGTCGATCGCTTTCCTCTACGGTTCAGCGGTGCTGTTCGCCATGCATGGTGCCACCATCCTGGCTACTAGCCGATACGGTGCGGATCGGGAAATTGACCAAATCACCGATCGCGGCACTGCCGCGGAGCGCGGTGCCTTGTTCTGGAGATGGTGCATGGGCTTCAACGCTTCCATGGAATCGATCCACCGCTGGGCGTGGTGGTTCGCCGTACTGACGGTGATCACCGGCGCTATCGGCATCCTGCTTACCGGCACCGTTGTTGAGAACTGGTACCTCTGGGGCATGAAGCACGGCATTGTGCCGGCCTACCCCCCTATCGAGGCCTCACCAGTGCTTGACCCAATGATGGAGGG
>JAYNNB010000142.1:0-3534 GCA_038112515.1 Luminiphilus sp. | reverse complement strand
GCACGATGGAGCCGAGCCACAGTTTTCGTCGTGATGTCATACCGGCAGTCTCCATGATGATCGACACAGTGTCTGGCGCGCGCTTACTTATTGGCACTAATTATGCCAATATATATATCGCTTCAAGACGCCGCAAGGAGTTTCAATGACGTCTCTCGATCCCGTCCAGCTGGTGGGGGGAACCGGCTCCCCATACACCCAGAAGATGGTGGCGTTGCTGCGCTATCGACGCATCCCCTACGCCATTACCTGGGGCCAGCCCGAAACAATGTGCGCGGCACTGGGGGTCGAGGCGCCCAAACCCACTTTTATGCCCACGTTTTTTTTTGAAGAGGGCGGTGAGCTGACCGCGCACTGCGATTCCACGCCGATTATTCGTCGACTGGAGACAGACCACACCGGCCGGTCGGTATTGCCTGAGGATCCGGCACTCGCCTTTATCGACTACCTCATCGAGGACTTCGCCGACGAGTGGTGCACCAAGTACATGTTTCATTACCGCTGGCATTTTGCGGCCGACGCCGACAATGCAGGCACCAAGTTGCCCCTCAGCATGGATGTCTCAATGCCCGAGGAGCAGTTTCAACAGTTCAAGGATTATATTTCCCAGCGACAGATCGAAAGACTTTGGGTGGTGGGTTCCAATGAGGTAACGGCGCCCATTATTGATGCCAGTTATCGGCGATTCCTGGCGGCGATGGAAGCGCATCTCGCCAACCAGCCCTTTATGCTGGGCCGTCGCCCGGGCGCAGGCGACTTTGGCCTGTTCGGTCAGCTCAGTCAGCTGGTGGGTTTTGACCCCACCTCGCGGGAGATTGCCCACGCTGTCTCCCCGCGCACGGTGGCCTGGGTCGACCGCATGCCGGATGGTAGCGGTCTGATGCCCGAGGCGTCTGATTGGGTCGCTGTGGAGGATCAGCCTGATAGTCTCAGGGGACTGCTAGCGGAAATTGGCCGAGTCTATACGCCAGCGCAACTTGCTAACGCCCAAGCGGTGATGGCGCAAGAGAAAACCTGGGAGTGCGAGATCGACGGTGCCAGGTGGCATCAGCGGACTTTTCCCTACCAGGCTAAGTGCTTGCAGTGGACCCGCGATCAATACGCGGAGCTATCCGCGGCTGATCAGGCGCGTGTCGATGCCGCAATTGCCGGTACCGGGATTGAGCCCATGTTGGAGGGCGCTGCATGAGTGCTGCACCGATCAAAAATCGAGTCACCGAGATCACGGGGACCGACTACCCCATTATTCAGGCGCCCATGAGTTGGATCGCCCGATCACAGCTGGCATCGGCAGTCTGCAACGCGGGCGGCATGGGCATTATCGAAACTGGCTCCGGCGAGCTCGACGCGATCCGCGGTGAGGTCTTGAAAATGCGCGAGCTTACCGACAAGCCTTTTGGCATGAACGTCGCCCTCGCTTTCGTGAAGGGCAGCGGTTTCATCGACTTTGTGATTGAACAGAATCTACCCTTTGTCACGACTTCGTCAGGCAGCCCCGCAGTTTGCACCGAGATCTTTCAGCAGGCGGGCATTAAGGTTTTTCATGTCGTGCCCACGCTGGATATGGCACTCAAAGCCGTTGATTGTGGGGTAGACGGCCTGATCGTCGAGGGCGGTGAGGGCGGTGGTTTCAAAAATCCAAGCCCGGTATCGCTGATGGTGCTCCTGCCACTGATCCGCTCCCGAACCGACATCCCGATTATTGCCGCGGGTGGTATTTGCGACGGCCCCTCGATGGCCGCCGTATTTGCAATGGGTGCCGAGGGCGTGCAAATGGGTACCCGTATGCTGAGTAGCGCCGAGTCCCCGGTCCATCAGAACTGGAAGCAGGCCGTGGTGGACGCGAAGGAGACCGACACGGTGTTTTTAAATCAGCAATCCCGCCCGGCATTGCGGGCGCTGCGCACCGAGCGTACCGCCGCACTGCAGCCGCTGGGGGCCTTCGACTTTCGCGAGCAGTTGGCCGGCGTCCAAGAACTGTACTTTGGCGGCGACATGGAAGCGGCGATTCCGCTATCTGGGCAAGTGGTGGGGCGCATCGATTCAGTAGAACCCGTTGCATCGGTTATCCAGAGCACCATGACCGGTTTCTATGCATCGCTGGGGCGGTTGCAAGCCTATGCCGCCCCGACATGACAAGGCACAAGGCGCGATGTTTGTGGAATCCGGTTTGTTGTCAGCGGTAACACCGTGTGAGATGTGAGAAGTTGCTGATCGATACTCAGCCTAGAGCGGAAGCACTGCTAAAAAGCGCCGCATGCCGCGATCGGAATCTGTCGTTGCTCCCGAGGCAGGAGCAGGGACTGCCCTTTCGCGCAGATACCAAAATGATGGGTGTGAATGGGCCACACCTCGGTCGATACAAGAATTAGTAATAGGAACACTGTATGGGTTTTGAGATCAGCGACGACGTTCGAGCACTGAATACGCGGCTCCAGCAATTTATGGATGAGCATATCTACCCACGAGAGCGCGACTGGCATGAGTGGTGCCATGACCCGGCGCACCTTTGGGAGGTGCCCGCCTGGTACGACGACATTCGCGACAAGGCCAAGGCCGAGGGCTTGTGGAACCTTTTCCTGCCTGAGGAGTACGCGCCTTGGAGTCCGGGTCTCACCAATGTCGAGATCGCGCCTCTGTTTGAGACCATGTCCAAGGTCATGTGGGCCCAGAGCGTGTTCAACTGCAACGCGCCGGATCGCGGCAACATGGAAGTGCTCGCCAAGTACGGCACGTCAGAACAGCAGGAGCAGTGGCTCAAACCTTTATTGGCGGGTGAGATCCGAAGCGCCTACGCCATGACCGAGCCACAGGTGGCATCTTCGGACGCCACCAATATGGAGCTCGAAATCCGGCGCGAGGGCAATGAATATGTGCTCAATGGCCGCAAGTGGTGGACCACTGGCGCGGTGGGGCCACGCTGCAAAATTATGCTGGTGATGGGCAAGTCGAACCCGGAAAACGACCGGCATCGCCAGCATTCGACCATTCTCGTGCCCCGGGATACCCCCGGCGTGAAGCTGGTGAGAACGCTGCGGGCCTTCGACAGCCTGCACTCGCCCGGGGGCGAGGCCGAGCTCTTGTTTGAAGATGTGCGGGTGCCGGTCAGTAGCATGATCAAAGGCGAGGGCTGCGGTTTTGAGATTGCCCAGGGGCGCCTTGGCCCCGGGCGCTTTCAATACGCCATGGGCTTTGTGGGTATGGCACAGCGCTGTTTGGAACTGATGTGCGCCCGCGCCCAGGAGCGGGTAGCCTTCGGCGAGCCGCTTATTAAAAAGACGTCCATTCAGCACGAGATCGCGCGCAGCCGCTGCGATATTGAGCAGTGTCGCTTGCTGACACTGCAGGCGGCAGAGGTCATGGATCGCGAGGGCCTCGACGGTGCCCGGCCTTATATTTCCATGATCAAGATCGTGGCACCCAAAATGGCACAGGAAGTTGCCGATCGCGCCATGCAGATTTTTGGTGGCATGGGAGTGTGTCAGGACACCATGATCCCCGAGGTCTTCACCATCGGTCGGTTCTGCCGCATTG
>JAYNNB010000141.1:0-3558 GCA_038112515.1 Luminiphilus sp. | reverse complement strand
TAACCCAATCAAGGCGCAATTAAAGAGATAGGCAAGCTAACAACCCATCTGGGCAAACCCCACAAAAAAACCCCGCAGAGCGGGGTTTTTTTGTGGCTGACGATGGCTATTTCAGAATGTAAGCCTGCACGATCAAGTCCCGGGTCAGGGGATTGAACTTGATCACGTCAAGATTCATCTGACCATTAGTGATATTAACCACATTGCGCATGACCACCACACCGTCTACCAGCTCCCAAAAACCTTGAAAGCGACCCGAGGCGTAGCCATCTGGCGTAAAACCCCGGCCTTGGCCATCAACCGTTCCACCATTACGCGCGGCGTTATAGCTCAAGTGATAGGTGACATAGACTTTTCCATAACCATCCATATCGCCCTCTGCGCTCACCGAGGTAACTTCCTGACCCAGCTCGACCGAAGTGATATTCATAGCAGTGTCGGGCTGGCGCTTTTCGAGTCCCAAGTCGCCATGACCATCACCCAAAGCTAACGGCGCTACCAACATCAGACAGACCAAAAACCAACTCTTCATACTTTTCCCCCTAGCGATTAAAAATTGACGTTACTTCTTCGCTGGCATTCCTTGCCGTTAATTTTGATTCCTGTCGAGCAGCATACCCTAGCTCAATATATAAACTAGCTCGGGCCTCGCAAATGGAGACCGCTTATAGGCAATCGGTACTGTTTACTTTTGCGCGCCATCGACCTGTGGAACATCAACAGCCTACCGATCCAGAATGAGACTCTGCGCTGAACCTACCCCGGTTATCCAGTAAGATCGCAACATGAGGAAAAATGATCAGATCATTGATGTGCGCTGCCACCTTGGACAGATCCTCGCGCTGTGGATATTGCTCACGCTGATCGCCTGCACGCCGACCTGGCAACAACCGGTGTCAAAGGATGCTGTCAATTTACTAGCTGACAGCAAAACGGTGACCCGGGATGGGATCACGGTCACGGTCGCGGTTCCCTCGGCCGAGCAAACGCTGCAACTCTTTGGCACCGATCTTTACAAATCCCGGGTACAACCTGTTTGGGTGAGCGTGGAGAACACAACGGAGCAGGACTTAACCTTGATGCGCAGCGCTATCGATGATGCCTATGTGTCGCCAGCTGAAGCGGCTTATCTGCGCCATGCAGGATCAGCTGAAACTAAACGATCGATGGACGTTTTCTTTCAGGAGAGCGAGTTTCAAAACCCCATTAGATCAGGCACTACTGTCGCAGGTTATGTTTTCACGAACCTTGAGGAGGGATTTAAAAACGTCAACGTGGATTTACTGGGGGATGACCGACTACTCAATTTTGCACTTGCGGTCAAAATCCCCGGGCTCAATACCGACGTGGAATACGTTGATCTGGACAATCTCTACTCACAGATCGAGAGCATAGAAGACGTTACCGTTTTTCAATCGCGCTTGCGGAGCGAGCCTTGCTGCACCAGTGACAAACACAGTAGCGACGAGGGGGATCCTCTCAACATTGTCTTTGTGGGATCCCGAGAAGCCATCTTCACTGCGCTCATCAGGCGCGGGTGGCACTCGACCGAAGTCAACCACATGAAATCAGCGATAAAGACAACGCGATCTTTCCTCTTCGGTAGTCAGTACCTCTACTCTCCCATTAGCCCTCTATACCTCTATGGCCGATCCCAGGATATTGGCCTGCAGAAAGCACGGCACTCGATCAGCCGTCGCAACCACATGCGCCTCTGGCGAGCGCCCTATGACTTTCAAGGTCAGGAGGTTTATCTGGGTCAAATCAGTCGGGATATCGGTGTAAAAGCCAATAAGCGAACCATCACCACCCACGCAATCGACCCCTATGTGGATCACACGCGGGACAGTCTGGCGGGTGATCTCGCCTACTCGCAAGGCCTCTCAGGCATCGCCTATGTCTCGGGGTCACGGCGCTCTACAGCCGACGATACCTTTTACAACCTAACCCCGGACCCCTATTACTCGGACGGGTACCGCGCGGTTTTTTTCTTTACCGAGACGCCTGTCTCGCTGACGGAAATTCACCAGCTTCCCTGGCTACCGCAGTGGCATCCGTCTCTCGAACCTGAAAACGTCGAACAACAATGAGAGGACCTATTAATCGTATCCCGTCCAACTCGAGCCCTCGTTACGCGGTAAAGCGCAGACTCATATCCATCGGGGTGTGTGTGACGGCTGCGTTGCTCGTCGCTTGCTCCAGTCAACCTCAGATCCCCTTCTCCCGCACGCTCGAACCGCTCTCTTTTGAAGCCGGTAATCGGTACAACGTAACCGATGGAAGAGCCCGCTTCAGAGAGATTTTCTGCGCCGCTAACGAAGACCACGGTGAGTTGCTGCCCGACTACACCCCGTGTGAGGAGGCGCTGGTGCGCTTTGACGATGAACCGCCAGCGACCGGTTTGCCGGTCAACTTGGGCAATTCGTCGAGTGACCTGTTGGCCAAGATGGTGCCGGGCTTGGGTTATTCCTGCGTGAAGCGGTGGCTACACCATGACAATTCGGCGCCTAATCACGTGGCGACACTCGGCTATGAGACAGGATTTATTGAGGTAGAGGGTATTGCCAGCTCGGAAACCAACGCCGCGCTAATCGCCGACTATGTTGCCAATCTTGGGCCAGAGCATAACGAGCGACCACTCATTCTGGTGGGCTACTCCAAAGGCCTGCCTGACATTTTTGCATTTCTCGCGGGTTATCCAGCGCTCACCCCGCGGGTTGCCGCCGTAGTCTCCTACGCGGGTGCCGTGTGGGGGTCGCCGCTGGCAGACGAAGCCGATGAAAAGCAGTTGCGATGGCTCACACGGATCCCCGGCGCCGAGTGCGAGAAAAAAGACTCCAAAGCGCTCGAGACACTCAGCCCCGCCAATCGTCAGGCGTGGTTTGCCGAACACACTTTGCCACAGCATATCCGTTACTACTCGATCGTGGCATTTCCCGACCCAGACAATATCTCCAACGGGCTTCAGCGCTTTCATCGACAACTGGGTGAGCTGAAAGACGCCCGCAACGACAGTCAGTTGGTGTTTTATGATCAGGTCATACCGGGCTCAACGATTCTCGGTTTCTTTAACGCCGATCACTGGGCCATGTCAGTACCCATTGCACGCCAGCACGAAGTGTCTCAGGCGCTTATCGCCGATCAAAATGACTTCCCGCGGGAGATCGCGCTGGAAGCGATCCTCAGGTACATCGAAGAAGATTTCGGCACTGCCGAGACCCCCTAGTACGGCACTCCTCAGGTCGCCGTATGTGTTGGGGGGCTTGGCTAGCTACCTGCCAGACCCGCCACGATCTTGGGCGGGTTGAGCGGTAGATCTCTGAAGCGCACGCCGGTGGATTGATAGACCGCTTCTGCAACTGCCGGCATGGGCGGCACGATCGGGACCTCCCCTACCCCTTTCACACCAAAGGGATGAAGTGGATTGGGCACTTCGACAATCACCGTATCGATGTAAGGCAAGTCCGACGCAACCGGAATGCGGTAATCGAGGAAGCCCGGGTTTTCCAGAACACCCTCGTCGTTGTAGAGATATTCTTCATTGAGCGCCCAGCCAAT
>JAYNNB010000140.1:0-3563 GCA_038112515.1 Luminiphilus sp. | reverse complement strand
GAGTCTCTGGTGGGCGACATCGAGACAGAAGTCCGTTCGGTGCTGAATTACTGTGGGCTGCCCTTTGAGGAGGGTTGTCTGCGATTTTTCGAGAACAAAAGACCCGTCCGAACGGCGAGTTCAGAGCAAGTCAGGCAGCCGATTTATCGGGATGGTGTCGAGCAATGGCGGGCTTATGAAGCGCATTTGGCGCCATTGAAAAGCGCTCTGGGCGATGTGTTGACGGCTTATCCGGCCCCTCCTGAGCGCGCGTAACGGGCCCGATCCGCTGGCGTCAAGCAAGGGGCTAGGTTTCTACGGTAATTTTGCGTTTACACGCGATGTATATCGTCGTATAAAACCATGGGTTTTCCCGCACAATCAGAATCTTATTATCTGGAGTCGAGCCACTATGTCTAAACAAACGCTTAATTCTCGGAGCGGCAGAGATCGTTTCGTGAAAGCCCCCTTGGTCGCTGCATTAATTGCGGCAAGCCCTGCGCTATATGCGCAGCAGGGCGGCCTGGAAGAAGTTGTTGTAACCGCCCAAAAACGGGCACAGAACCTTCAGGACGTTCCCATCAGTATCGAGACCCTGAGCACCCAGAAGATTGCGGAACTGGGTATCCAGGACTTTAATGATTACGCCAGAATGTTACCCAGCATTTCGATTCAGCCCCCTGCGGCTGGCGGCGTAGGATTTTTCCCGGTCTATATGAGAGGTATTACCACGGGCCGCGACGGCCAGGCGACGACCTCACAGCCCAGTGTTGGTATGTATCTGGACGAACAGCCGATTACCACGATTCAGGGCAATCTGGATATTCATATGTACGACATCGCCCGTATTGAGGCGCTATCTGGCCCCCAGGGTACGCTCTACGGTGCCAGCTCTCAGGCGGGCACGATCCGTATTATCACCAACAAACCCGACCCGACAGGATTCTCTGCCGCTTATGGCCTAGAGGGTAACATCGTTGACGGCGAAGATTCGGGTTACACCGCCGAGGGTTACATCAACGCCCCAATCGGCGACAACGCAGCCATTCGTTTGGTTGCCTGGACGCGCGAGGACGCAGGCTGGATCGACAACAAGCGGGGCACACGAACCTTCCCGGGTGTTGCCAGCACAACCGCCGACGACATTACTTTGGATAACGCCGCAGTTGCCAAAGACGACTACAACACCGTTGAGACAACGGGTGCCCGCCTATCGATGCTGATTAACCTCAATGATAACTGGACGATTACGCCTCAAGCGCAATACCAGAAACAGGAGGGTAAAGGTTCCTGGGGCGCGGACATGAGTGATTTCGTCAGCGATGATGACGCCGTGACACACTTCAAGGAGGAGTATACCGACGACGAGTGGTACCAGGTGGCGATGACCATCGAGGGTAAGATCAGCAACTTCGATGTGGTTTATGCCGGTGCCTATCTCGACCGCGAGGTAGACGGTTCATTTGATTACTCTGACTACTCGTATTGGTACGACACGATCTATACCACGGGTTACTACGCCGACTTGCACTTCCTGAGCAGTGGCGACCGCTCTGTGCCTAACCAGTTCTTCGCTGATGCCGGTACGAGAATCATGCCCGGGGCGCGTTTTATCAATGACGACGGGTACGAAAAAACCAGTCATGAAATTCGCATTAGCTCCCCTCAGGATGCGCGGGTTCGCTTCCAGCTGGGTGCTTTCTATCAGAAGCAGGAGCACGACTTTCAACAGCGCTGGGTGGTGGAGGGCTTGGCACCCTCTATGTGGCCCAATCAGGGCACAGATCAGCGATTTAAAGATATCGTTTATCTCAATAGCCTGTTCCGTGAGGATGAGGATCAAGCCTTCTTCGGTAGCTTGAGCTTTGATGTGACCGATAATCTTGAGGCGACCTTCGGAGCACGCTACTTCAAGCCTGAAGTGACTGTTGAAGGCTTCTATGGCTTTGGGCTGGGCTTCAATGGTGTCTGGTCGGGTACTGGAGAGGCGCAATGCGCCACCCAGGACGATTGGAACGGCAAGCCCTGTAGGAACGTGAAGAAGGGTATCAGTGAGAGTGACTCGGTTTACCGGGCTAATCTGACCTGGAAGATTACCGATGACCACATGGTTTACGGTACCTGGTCAGAGGGTTATCGCCCCGGGGGCATTAACCGTAAGCCCAGTGCAGGTGAATATATCTCCGACTTCCTGACCAATTACGAGATCGGTTGGAAAACCACTTGGGCGGATGGTCGTTTCCAGTTTAACGGCGCCGCTTTTATGCAGGAGTGGGAGGATTTTCAGGTTTCCTTTGTGGGCGCTAATGCGATCACTCAGGTGGACAACGGTCCGACTGCAGATGTCAATGGCGTAGAAGGTCAGCTTCAGTGGTTGCCCGTGGATGCGCTCAATATCTCCGCCTCCTTCATGTTCCTCGACAGTGAACTGCAGTCGGATTACTGCGCGGGTTGCGAGGGAGATGGCTCAGCTTGGGCGCCGGCTGGTACTAAATTACCGATTGCCGCTGATTTCAAGGGGAATCTGGTCGCGCGGTACAGCTTCACGCTGGGTGGATTTGATGCCCATGTGCAGGGAGCGGTTTCCCACGAGGGCTCTCGCAACTCAGACCTTCGTGTGAGGGACAATCAGGTCAAAGGGGAGATCCCGTCCAATACTTTCATGGATCTGTCGGCGGGTATCCGCAACGATCAGTATGCGGTTGAGTTGTATGTCAGCAACCTGACCGATGAGGACGCGGCTTTGTACTACACCTCCCAGTGTGCTACCGGGACCTGTGGCTCCCAGAACTACGGTGTACGAGCGCGTCCGAGAACCATCGGCATTCGCTGGTCTCAGGAGTTCTGATTTTTTGACTCCGCGCTAGCGGTTTATCAAAGGCCACTTTCAGTGGCCTTTTTTTGTCTGCAAAAAGTGTCTGATAGTTTCGAGACTAGGAAGAAGATCGCACAGCGTGCACTGCCAGTTGTTATAAAAGGACTAACTGACCGTCTGTTGCAACCCGGTTGTTTGCAGAGGGTGGTATCGGCCGGTATCACTAAGCCGTTGCCGCGGCGACGTGAACACGCTCCTGCTCGATGCGACGCGCAAAATCCTCGGCAATCCGGTTATACAGCCGCTCTCCTTCCACAATATCCTCCACATCGGCATCGATATTGGGATTGTCATTGACCTCGATGACATAGACCTTGCCACCGTTTTCCTTGAGGTCTACCCCGTACAGCCCGTTGCCAATGCAAGCCGCAGCGCGTTTGGCGGTTTGGATTACCGCACTAGGGACCTCGTCAATCGGAATACAGTCGGAATTGCCCACCTGGTGGAAGCCGTCATCTCCTTCCGTCTCGCTGGCCCAGTTGTAAACCTGCCAGTGTCCGGTCGCCATGTAGTATTTGCAGGCGAAAATGGGTTGGTGATTGAGAATGCCGATACGCCAATCGAATTGGGAAGGCAGAAACTCCTGGCCGATGACCACATCCATTTCTTCAAACAGCGGCGCCAGCATGGTGTCGAGCTCTTCCCCGTTCTCGACTCTGAAAACACCTGTCGAAAAACAGCCTTCCGGGCGTTTGATCACCAGCGGAAA
>JAYNNB010000139.1:0-3604 GCA_038112515.1 Luminiphilus sp. | reverse complement strand
GTCATCCACGCTCAGACTCAGTTGCGCGGTGTCAGCCTGCCTGGCGGTGACGGCTGTAAATACCCACTCGCCATCCTTCTCTTCGGCCTGGTAAGCCTGATTATTAAAAACAAGGGTAGCCGTGCTTGCCGGTGCGAATGTGTCCGATGTTGCCCCTAGACTGAGTGTCAGATCGTAGGGAATTCCTTCGAGAAACACGTGAGGTGTCGATACGCGGGGGTCGGCGGCCTGAGCGAGTGAGATGGAAGCGGAAAGAGTTACCGTGAGCAGTAAGCCGACGAGCCCGGTGAAGAAGTTACCTCGCATGCACAGCCCCCGATGATTTATGCTCGATTATTACAGCAAATAGTGGTGCTGTGCTTGTTGAGTCGCGATTTAATATGAGTGTTCGAGTGATAGCGCTACCTCCATCAGGGTTGGGTCCAGAGGGGCGATGACCGAAGTTTTCTTTCTGCTGGTCGCCGGGTTCTTAGGCGGGATGGTTAATACCGTCGCGGGCGGCGGCAGTTTCATCACTTTTCCCGCTCTATTGGCCGTTGGCGTGCCGCCGGTTGCCGCCAATGCGACGAACACCTTCGCCTCTTTTGCAGGCTATGTCAGTGGTGCGGTGGGCTTTCGCCAACAGTTATGGGCGTATCGTAGCCAGCTCTATCGCATCGTCGGGGTTGCTTTGCTCGGTGGGCTTCTGGGAGCTTCGCTTTTACGGAACACTCAAGAAGCCACTTTTGAGCGGGTGGTTCCCTGGTTGTTGCTGTTGGCTACGGTGCTGTTGGTTCGCGGAGCGGCCATGCAACATGCCTTGCAGGCCTGGCGCGCTGTCAACAACCAGCGCTCCCGTGCTGTGACGCTGGGTCTGGGCGCGTTGCTCCTGGCAACCTGCGTTTATGGCGGATTTTTTAATGCGGGTTTGGGGATCATTCTGCTGGGTTACTTAACGCTGTCGGGATATCACGATATTCACCTGATGAACGGCATCAAGCTGCTGGTCTCCGCATTGGTGGCGCTCGTCGCCATTGTGTTATTCGGGGTGGGCGACATGATTGCCTGGTATCAGGGCGGTGTTGTGATGGCCGGTACGGTGGTTGGCGGATACGCCGCGGCGCGAACGGTTCAGGTCGTGAGTCAATTATGGGTGCGCCGATTTGTTGTTACCGTTGCTTTTGTAACTACGACGTACTTTTTTCTCACTGCTTACGGGTGGGTCTGATCCATTTGGCTTCGGATATATTTTGGAAATTGCATCGCAGCCATCGCCCCTGCCACAGAAAAAACAAGCAGCATGATGAATAGGTGCTGAAAGCCCAGCAGCCCGGGGCTTTGATCAATGAGAAAGCCGGCAACTGCCGCCACATAGACATCAGGGGTATAGCCGATCACAGACACCAACCCGACTGCGGTTCCCGTTTGTGCCACGGGAATACGACCCTCCTCCAATAAACCAAAGTACAGCCCGCGTAGACCGAAGATGGCGACCCCCGTCACCAGGGTGTTGAGCAAGATCATGCTCAGCGAACCGAGTGCTGTGCCGGTGAAAGCAAACAATGAATGGCTGATGATCAGCAATACAAAGCAGATGAATGCCATGCGGGAGATTCCCCATCGATCGCCGAGTATGCCGAGTACGAGAGCCGCGATAGGCCGGGTCCATGCCCCGATGGTGACGATTTCTGCAGCGTCGATTTCATCAATTCCGTGACCTCTCACGGCAAATAGCGCGTATTGGTCGAAGGCTTTGTAGCTGGTGTATGCACAGACGACGACAACTGTTTGCAGCCAGACAACCTTGAGTTGAATAACAGATTTCAAATGCCCGAAAAATTGGGAAAGAGAGGGGCTTACCCCGTCGGTATGACGCTCGCCTAATCCGCGCAATGTAAACCAAACCATGACGCCGACACCCATAGTTACTGCGGTGTAGCCATAAATGACTTGCTTTAGCACAGCGCCTTTTTGCAATAACGTGGCTTCGTCATACCCCAACGGAAAGGCGGCTGAGAACATGAGTACACCGACAGAGGCGAGGATCGCCGCGAGGAGTCCACGCCCACCGTCGAGGAGGCCATAGGCCATGCCCTGCTGATCAGCGCCTCCCCATGCCCGCGTGACTTTAATCAGCGCAGCCCAAAACAACAGAATATTCGTTAAGCCAAAGAATCCCCAGACCAACATAACGCCAACGACATTCGGAAAAGTTGCGAGATACAAACCGCCTGCCGCCGTCGCCCACAACGAGCCTGCCAGTAGTGCTCGGGGTTCATAGCGATCTGCCAGTGGCCCGCCAAAAAAATAAGCGACCATGGCGACAAACCCGTAGGCGCTTTGTGCGACGCCTAATTCGGTGGCTGTAAGACCGAAGACTTCGAGAAATGTGGGGCGAAAAAAACGCGTAACGTGGTAGGGGAGGGTGAAGATGGCCTCTCCCGCGCAGATCAAGGAAAAGATCACCCACCCGCGGTGCCATCGCGAGGTCTTCAAAGCGCTGGGATGCGCGGCGTCGGAACAACTCAAATCAAACGGTCAGGCCAGCCAGCCTAACAACAGTTCGATGATGATGACATTTGCAATATCGATGAAGAACGCGCCGACCAAGGGCACAATAATAAAGGCTTGGTGACATGCGCCGTAGCTTTTGGTGACGGCCGACATATTGGCCATTGCGGTGGGGGTCGCGCCCATCGAAAACCCCCCGAAGCCTGCCGAGACGACCGCTGCTTCGTAGTTTTTGCCCATGACGCGAAAGACAACAAAGATGATAAACGTGGCGGCTACCGCCACCTGGGCGCCGAGGATCAGCACCAATGGTCCAGCGAGTTCGACCAGCTCCCATAGTTTCATGCTCATGAGTGACATGGCGAGAAAGGTACCCAGTGAGACGTCCGCAATCAGTGCAACAGCGGGCGTTCGGGACGGCCATCGGGTGCCGGTGATGCGTGGCAGCGAGTCAGGGCGCAGATTGGTCATCAGTATCCCTGCAAACAGACAGCTCACGAACAGCGGTAACTGCACTCCCAGTTGCTCAAGACCCTCGTCAAAAAACACGCCGATAATGATGCAGATGTGGATAGACAGGATCGCGTCCAAGACATCCATGTAGTGGAGTCCCACCGGTTTATCCTCTTCCATAATGCCAACGTCGACAGGCTCATCGTTCTCGGGACTGAGGTCATATTTTTGTATGAGAAATTTGGCGATCGGTCCGCCCATCAAGCTGGCGAGCACCAGCCCGAAGGTGGCGCAGGCGATCCCCAGCTCCATCGCGCCAGTGATGCCGTAGCGTTCAGCGAAGATGGGCGCCCAAGCGATCGATGTGCCATGCCCACCAATGAGCGAGACGCTTCCACCGAGTATTCCAACCGCGGGCTCCAGTCCCACCGCAGTTGCGACACCGATACCAGTGAGATTCTGAAGCATCATGAAAATCACCGTCGCGCAAAGGAGGATTAACAGCGGTTTGCCACCAGCAAACAGGTCCCGGAAGCTGGCATTGATGCCAATCGTCGTAAAGAAGTACACCAGAAGCACGTCTCTTGCGCCCAGAGTGAATTGCACGCTGATACCGCCAAAGGCATGGAGGGCATAGAACAGGATGCACACCAGTAATCCC
>JAYNNB010000138.1:0-3631 GCA_038112515.1 Luminiphilus sp. | reverse complement strand
TGTTCCAACCACCATAGCTGCAGATGATGACTCGAAAACTTCCGGTAGCGCCCGGGGCTCATGGCGGGCGCTCGCACCGTGGCAGCCTGAACAATGCGTAGCAGCAATACCCAGCCGAGATTGACGAAGGGTACGACCATGTAGACGGAGTAGGCGATGATCGTTGCCCGTAAAAAGCCTGGGATATCGCCCGCCAGCAGCAATTCTTCGGGGTCGATAATGGCGAGTCCCAAGGCAGCCATCAGTAGTAGCGGCACCCTGAGTAGCACAGCGGCCAAAGCCTGCACCGCCGTGAACTGTCGGAACCCATACAAGCGGCCTGTTTGCAGCTCCGTTTTACAGTAGGCCTCTGATCCGGGATGGGCTCTGATCGCCGCCGCTGGATCCTGTTCATCTTCGATCAGGGTGGGTAGCTGGGCGATGGCGGCGGCGGTGCGTGTTTCGCTGAGTAAACCTCTGACTGAAACGGGGTAGCCGGCCGCCTGAAGCTGCTGGGTTAATCGAGCGATCGCAATCGAATGAGCGCCCCAGTCGATGAAGTCATCGTGCCAGTCGAGGGTTGGCCCGAGCTCAGCCCGGCAAAGGGTCAGCACTTTGGCCGGTAAAGGGGCGCCCCCGTGGTCGGCACCTTTTGGTAAAGCAACTTCTACTGGCTCGAGCTCGGCGACATCCGCCACCGACGGTAGGGCGCGGCGATTGATTTTGCCGGAGGCGGGAACCAGCTCGAATTGATTGACGACAAAAAAGCGACTGGGTACTGCATAGGGTGGGAATCGCGCTGCAATGAGCTGTTGAGCTTCACCCACCAGCGCATGGTTCAGCGGCTGTATATTGGTGTCAAACGTGTCCTCAGACCAAAGGGCCGGCGCTCGCAACAAGGCGACGAGCTCATTGTGCTGACAATCCAGCACGGCGGTCTCAATGTCGGCAAATTGGTCTTGTAACAGTGATTCGATGGGCTGCGCCTCGACCCGGTAGCCCCTGACCTTGAGCTGAGCGTCAATGCGCCCATGGAAATGCACTCGAAGGGTGAAGGGGTCAACATGACAACGGTCTCCAGATCGATAAATCTTCCCCAGCGCGGGGTGCTCGACAAATCGCTCCTCGTTGACCTCGGGTAGGTTGCGGTAGCCTCGGGCAAGTTGAACGCCGCCGATGCAGAGCTCGCCCTCCTCGCCATGGGGCAGGGGTTGCAGCGTATCGGAATCAACTATGGTGTAGCTGACCCCGGGGAACGGGCTGCCAATCGTGACAGGTTCATTGGGTCGCAGCAGTTGGCGGCTGGTGTCGGTGCTGACTTCGGTCGGGCCGTAGGTGTTGATGATTTGGCGCCGGGCGCGCGACCAGGGCTCTATCAGGGAAGCGGGAAAGGCCTCGCCGGCAGGCACGATGTAGCGGCAGATGGGATAGGGCAGGTCGCGCTCGGGGTGTGCCGTCAGCGTCGACAGCAACACGGGTGGGCAAAAGAGCGCGGTGACTTGTGCATCGCGCAAAACGGGCAGTAGGTCAGGGCCGGATCTCAGCGCTGACTTGGTCAGCATGACGACCTCGCAGCCGGCAACCCAGGCGCTGTAGATTTCGGAAATACTGCCGTCATACCCGAGCGAGGAGGTCAGCGAACTGGCATCGGTGCCGGGCACGAAGTCATAGAAGGTCGCATAAGACTGCGCGAGGTTGATATAGCCGGCATGGGGGCACTCAACGCCTTTTGGTTGCCCGGTGGTGCCGCTGGTGTAAAACAACGAAGCGAGTCTGTCTCGCGGCTCGTCCAGCCACGGTGTCGACGGTTTTCGCGATGATCCGGAATCGGCCTCGCCAAGGAGTTCGTCTGGCGATCGGAACTTCCCGGTATAGCCCGGGGGCAGCGCGTCGCTAATGAATAGGGCCGGTTTTGCGTCGTCCAGAATACGGAGGAACAGTTCGTTCGGCGCGTCGGGGTCAATGAAGCATTGCGTGGCGCCTGCCTTCAGGATTGCCAGATGTAGGGCAACGACGAAGGCGGAGTCCTGAGAGAGGCGCACCGCCACGATCTGATCCGCCTCAGAGACGGCGTCACTGATGACGAGGGCGAGTTGGTTGGCCAGTTGATCAAGCTCCCCGTAGGTCAGCGACTCCCCCGTCTCGGGAACGGAAATTGCAGTTAGCGCGGGAAATTTCGCCGCCGAGCGCTCAAAGACTTCGTGTAGCCATCGGGCACCCTGCTGGTGTCGATGGGTGCCCCAGGGGGTCGCGGGATAGGATTGGGTGAGCGTGGGGTCTGCGCTGGGTGAGCGCGCGTTGTCGGCCACCACCTGACGGTAACGGAACCAGGCCGCGGTCACGGCAGCGGGTAGCAGTGCGATCCACAGTAGCGTCATCGAAGCCTGCGCCAGTCGGTCATGGTAGGTCCGTCAGGAAAAATAGGATTCCATCGTGCCACGGCGCCGGGTGTCCAGCGTGACGCAGTGAAAGCCGCCACCCATCATGCGCGAGTGACGCAGCGTGAGTGGTATCACCTCCAGCCCTTTGGATTCCAGTAGCGCGATCAATCCTGTCTGGTAACTGTCGACCACCACGGTATCGGGCCCAATGCTGAACAAATTCATGTCGATCCATTCACTGCCGATGGCCTGCTGAAGATACTGGGGACTGTGGCGCTCCTGATTCTCCATCGGCGGACTGAAGATGATCTCCCAGTCTTTCAGGAACTCCGGGATGGTATCCATCGACAGGCGCTCGGGGTTGGCTAGGACTAGTCCCGGTCGGAGTGCCACCAAGGTGGAGTCGATGTGGCTACCGAAATACACGTCTTTCATGAAGTGGACGCGGAAATCATTCCCCAATATGCGCTGCAACCAGTGACCGCCTAATTCGTTGCCCGTTGCGCTGACTAAATAAAGGAGATCACGTCCAAAGCGCAGGATGTTAGCCGCGTCAAAAGCGGGCTCGAAGTTCTGAGGCGTTGGTGCGGCCGGATCAAACTCAAACAGGCGATCTTCTAGCAGTGGCTTGGGAGCGCTGAGCCATTTGGCGCCGCTGTCATAGTATTCCATGAGGAGACGCCGATAAGACCCGGTCTCCAGTGAGCGACCACGAATCACATTGGGCGTCTCGATGATCGTGTCGCCTATCACCAGCAGCACATCGCGAGGGCAGTAGTTGTAGTAGCCCTGGGTTTCCCACTGGACCGTGCTAATGGTGCGATGGTGGGGCCAAGTGTCAGGCCGCCTCACGGTAACGCCGCGTGCTTCGAGTGCGTCGACAAAGCCCTGCAGGTCTTCCTCGGTCTCTTCAATGATGTGGTCAGGGAAGTCGCCCTGAGGGATATCTGAGAGCTCGCGGTCCGGGTACTCCGCTAACCGTGTGCTGGGGTCCGCAAAGGGGAAGCGAGCGCCCAGAGGATTACCCACAATGACCTCTTCGAGAGGGTCCCACTCATTGCAACTCCAGACTTGAGACATCGTTGACTACTCGTGCGTGTAAGGGGAGACGATATTGTCTGCACTGATTCGGCTTGGCACAACGAAAAAGGGCCGCCCGGAGGCGACCCCTGATTTCACCGGGTCAGGCGTTTAGCCTCCCTCACTCTCCCACAGTGCGCTACCGTGGCAGGTCATGGTTTCGCGCTCCATTTGCGCAACATCAGACGAGG
>JAYNNB010000137.1:0-3682 GCA_038112515.1 Luminiphilus sp. | reverse complement strand
GTCCCGAAGAAGACATCCCGCAACTGCCCAATAGGTGTGCCCTTGGGGAGCTCACCCCGGTCCACGCCGCGCTGCATGATGCGATCAAATACCCGAACGTACTCACGCACCTGATCGAGATCCTGCTCTTGCTGTGGTCGCGCGCGGTAGGTCAGCGACACCACTTCAAATTGCTCCAGTATCGAGTTGAGGTGGTAGCGGCCCAGCTGTTCCAGTTGCTCTTTTGTGGTCGCATCGGGCTGAATCGCCGCTTCGGCGCCCAGCGTCAGTTGGGTCCAGAAGCGACCCACAACCCCGGCTAGCAGATCCTGCTTATTTTTGTAGTAGAGGTATACCGTACCTTCGGCAACCGACGCTGCGCGTGCGATGTCCGATACCTTGGCGCCATCGAAGCCAACCTGCGCAAAAATCTTCTCTGCGGCGTCGAGGATGCTCAGCTCTTTGGCCTCAACGCGCGCTCTTGAAGTGTGGCGGGGTGTTGCCGGCATTAAACGGTGTCCGTATAATGAGTAAGCCTCATTTTAAATGAATTGCAATCATTTTGGTAGCGGTGTGAGTAGCACCCAGCGCGATGAAAGGGAGACAGTATGATTCGAATAGGTGGTGCGACGGGCTATTGGGGTGAGGCGGACCTCGCGCTCCCGCAGTTTCTGGCTGAGGGCGATCTCGACTTCATTGTCTTTGATTATCTTGCCGAGATCACCATGTCGATCATGGCCCGCGCCAAAGCTGCGGATCCGGAGAAAGGCTATGCCATCGATTTTGTCAGCGCCATTGTCGCGCCCCATCTCCACGCCATTGCCAATTCGGGTGTCACACTAATCAGCAACGCCGGTGGCGTGAATCCCGAGGCCTGTGGCCGCGCCATCAGGCAGCTGATTGAGGATGCGGGACTGTCGCTGAAGGTGGCAGTGATTACCGGAGACGATCTCATGCCCAAGTTGGGGCAAGTGCTGGGGTCTGAGCCCACTGAGATGTTCACCGGCGAGCCCACCCCGCCCCGCGAGGCGATTGCGAGTGCCAACGCGTATCTTGGTGCATTCCCCATCGCTGAGGCATTGAATCAAGGTGCTGATATTGTCGTCACCGGCCGCTGTGTCGACAGTGCGGTTACGCTGGGAGCCTGTATTCATCGCTTTGGTTGGCAACATGATGACCTGGATTTGCTGGCCGCCGGTTCACTCGCCGGCCACTTGATTGAGTGCGGTCCCCAAGTCACCGGTGGTAACTACACCGACTGGCACGAGGTGGCTGATACGCTTCACGAAGTGGGCTACCCCATTGCGGAGATTGCTGCAGACGGTGCGGTTGTCATGACTAAACCAAAGGGCACGGGCGGATGTGTGACCAAGGGTACGGTTGGTGAGCAGTTGCTGTACGAGATCGGCGATCCTGCTGCGTATTACCTCCCCGATGTGATCTGCGATTTCACCCAAGTTGGGTTGGAGCAAATCGATACCGACCGCGTCGCTGTGACCGGCGCTCGAGGACGCGGTGTGCCTGGGCACTATAAGACTTCGCTGACTTGGGCTGATGGTTGGCGGGCGGGCATGATCGGTTTTTATGTGGGTGCGCGCGCCGCAGAAAAGGCGCGTATCTTCGCCGATGAGGCGATCCAACGTGCGCGTCGCAAGCTCTCGGAAATGGGTGCCTCCGATTACGTCGACGTCTGTGTAGAGGTCGTCGGTGACGAAAGTCATTGGGGTGAAGCGGCCCGTTACGTGAGAAGCCGCGAGGTCGCGGTGAAAGTGGCCTGCCGACACGCCGATCGCCGCGCGACAGATCTCTTGATGAGAGAGCTGTCGGGGGTAGGTTTGGGTGCTCCAGCGGGTTTCTGCAGCTTCGCGGGTACGCGCCCGAAGTCCTCGCCTGTTATCCGCTTGTTCTCCATACTCGTTGACCGCGATCTGGCTGATATCCAGATTCACACTGGGGACCAGACCCAATCCTTCACTGACGGAGTGCCGGTAGGGGTTGGAGTAGCCAATTTAGCAGAGGCCGTAACAGGCGATGACAATACCGCGGTCTCTGATGAGGCAGGGGCTGTCGCGACTGAGGAAGGTTCAGAGCAGATCGAAGTGCCGCTGGAGCGTCTGGCTTGGGCGCGCTCGGGCGATAAAGGTGACAAAGCCAACATCGGTGTAATGGCGCGCAAGCGAGAATACTTTCCGTGGATTGCGGCAGCGTTGACCCAACCCTACGTGGCGAGCCGCTTTGAGCATTTTATGGCGAGCTCTGAGATAGACCGCTATGTGTTGCCAGGACTCCCCGCGCTGAACTTTGTTTTACACCGTGCCCTCGGTGGTGGTGGCGTTGCCAGTCTGCGCAACGACCCGCAAGCGAAGGGCTATGCACAAATTCTATTGGATACGCCGGTAACCATACCGGCGCAGCTCTTGGAGGACTGAGATGGTCGCCGTGACATCCCAGATAGATGCCAATTCCGAGGCCTTCGCGGCCAATCGGGCCAGCATGATGACGTTTATCGAAAGGCTGCGATCCTTGGAGGCCCGGGCATCGGAAGCCTCGGCCAAGCGCCGGGCGACTTTCGAGAAGCGCGGACAGTTATTGCCAGTCGATCGCCTGCATCGACTTTTAGATCCGGGTATGCCATTTCTCCGGTTGCATACCTTGGCCAATTTTGCGGTTGATAACCAGGATCGGGAGGCCAGTATCCCTGGTGCCTCGGTGATGGTGGGTATCGGTTTTGTGCGCGGCGTGCGCTGTATGGTCTGGGTTGATGACTCGGGTATTGCCGCCGGTTCCGCGACAACCAAGACCGGTGAGGTGCATCTGTCTCTGCAGGCCATTTGTAAGCGCCAGAAGTTGCCTTTGATCCATTTGGTCGAGAGCGCTGGCGCGAATCTCTTGCAGTACCAAACCGAGCTGTGGTCTGTTTTTGGCGGGGTATTCCGGAATCTTGCTCAGATGTCAGCGATGGGTTTGCCAACGATGGTCGTTTTACACGGTGGCTCGACCGCGGGTGGCGCCTACATGCCGGGTATGTCGGATTACGTCATTGGCGTCAAGGAGAACGGCATGGCGGCACTCGGTGGTGCGGCGTTGGTAAAAGCTGCCACAGGTGAAGTCGCCAATGATCGTGAACTCGGTGGTACCGAGATGCACGCTAGCGTCTCAGGGGTCGTTGAGTATCTGGTCGAGGATGATGCACACGGGATACTCAAAGCGCGCGAAGTGTTTGAGCGTCTGGATTGGAATCGGCGCGCCACACCCATACCCCGTCGCGCCTATCAGCCGCCGAAATATCCTGCTGAGCAGCTGGCGGGTGCGGTGCCGACAGATCCCAAAGTGCCCTACGACTGTCGCGAGGTGCTCGCCCGGGTCGTGGACGGCTCTGAGATCGAGGAATTCAAACCGCGCTACGGCGCCTCTACGCTGTGTGCCCACGCCAGCATCACCGGGATCGCTTGCGCCGTGATTGGTAATAACGGCCCGATCGACCCGAATGGTGCCACCAAGGTCGCGCAGTTTATTCAGGCCTGCGATCAGGCGGATCTGCCGATTATTTTCTTCCAGAACACCACTGGCTACATGGTGGGTACCGAGTACGAGCAGGCGGGCATGATCAAGCATGGATCCAAGATGATTCAGGCGGTGAGTACCACACGGGTACCGAAGATCAGCCTCTATATCGGCGCCAGTTTTGGTGCGGGTAACTACG
>JAYNNB010000136.1:0-3773 GCA_038112515.1 Luminiphilus sp. | reverse complement strand
GGCCTGTCCTTGTGCGCTTTGGTAAAAAGCCCGTCCGGTCATGACACTGCGCGATTGATCGTGAGACAGTACGCGCCCCGCAACATTATCAGAAGCAGGCGGAAAAATGATCAGGGTAGGCGTTGTCGGCGGAACGGGCTACACGGGCGTGGAATTACTGCGCTTATTGCTGCGTCATCCGGGAGTTTCAATTGAGCTCATCACCTCCCGCGGTGAGGCCGGCCGGCGTCTCGACGATTTGTTTCCAAGCCTGCGCGGCGCTTGTGATCTCTGTTTTACCGATCCTGTGGCGGCGGATTACTCACAGTGCGATGTGGTGTTTTTTGCCACACCCCATAACGTAGCGATGCGTGAAGTCCCCAACCTGCTGGCCCAGGGGGTACGCGTCGTGGATCTCTCGGCGGATTTTCGTTTGCGGGACGTCGCAGTCTGGGAGCAATGGTATGGCGAGCGCCACGCTGCCCCCGGGCTTTGTGAGACGGCCGTGTACGGGTTGCCGGAGACGCAGCGTGACGCAATCCGCACCGCTCAATTGGTCGCTTGCCCTGGCTGCTATCCCACCGCGGTGCAGTTGGGTTTTCTGCCCTTGCTGGAGGCGGGTATCGTCGACGCGAGCGGGCTAATCGCCTCCTGCGGTTCGGGTGTCAGCGGCGCGGGCCGACAGGCCAAACTGGGCGGATTGCTGACCGAGGCGGGGGAGAGCTTGTCGGCTTATGGTGTGGCAGGACATCGACATCTGCCAGAAATGGAGCAGGGCCTTGCCGGTATGACAGATCAGCCCGTGCAGCTCACCTTTGTGCCTCATCTTGTGCCCATGAGTCGCGGGATTCATGCCACCTTGTTTGCCACGCTGACGGCGCCCGAGGTCGACCTACAACGCCTGTTCGAAGACCGGTATGCCGACGAGCCCTCGGTTGTGGTGCTGGGGGCGGGCGAACATCCCGCTACCCGCAATGTGCGCGGCGCCAACCTCTGTCAGTTAGCGGTGGCGCAACCCCAGGGGCGTGACACGGTGGTCGTTATGTCGGTGATCGACAATCTGGTTAAAGGTGCTGCAGGCCAGGCAGTGCAGGTGATGAATCTGATGTTCGATCAGCCCGAATGCGCTGGCCTTGAGGGTATCGCGCTGGCGCCCTAGTTCGAGTGAGATGAGCGAGTCATGAAACAGCATCAACATCGCACGGTCGTTAAGCGCGTTCATCCCCATGAATGGCGCTGGCGCGTGTCTGCTGCAGCCGGCGCCCTGCTGGTAGCCCTACTGGTGGGCTACCTTTGGGGCGCCAGCCGCCCCAGTGATATGCCGTTTTTTAACAGTCCCGAAGAACGCTTGCAGGATCAGGTAGCGCAACTGCAACAGGAGCGGGAGGCGGACCAGCAAACCCTTCAGGCGCTGCAATCTACGCTATCCGATAAAGTTTCGGAAATTGCTGAAATGCGCGAGATGCTGGCCCTGTATCGCGGCGTGATGCTGCCAGAGGAAACCGGGGACTTGGTGTTGTCACGGGCACCCACCATTGACTACGACCCCCGTAGCCAAACCTTCAGCGCGGTGGCGTTGGTGCATCGGGGTTCGGGAGATTTCTCTGAGTATCGTGGTGAGATGGCCCTCATTTTGGAGGGAAATCTGTTGGGACAGCCCTATGAGGTCAATCTCGCGGCGCTTGACACCGCCGCAGAAACTAGTGTATTCCCTTTATCTTTCCGGTATTTACAGAAGGTTCAGATAGCAGTTTCTCTTCCAGAGGGCTTTGAACCCGAAACGCTGGTGTCGTCGGTGAGCTTGAAAGAGCCGCGTAGAGCGACCAGCGAGCGGCGCGATCCGATAGTTGGGTCGGCGGTAACGGGCTTGGCCAACGTGGGGGCAGAGAGCGAGGCATCAGATAGCAAGATACGATGATCGGAGACTTGATCAATAAAAAAAAGGGAGCAGCCATGCGTAATCGAAAGGAGGCCGTTGTGACCAGCTCAGCATCAGGAAGAACCACGTTGATTTCGCCCGGAACCACAGTGAAGGGTGACATCACGTTTACGGGGCACTTGGATATTGAGGGTGCTGTTATGGGGAGCATTCAGGCCGAACCCGGTCAGGAAGCGATTTTGCGTATTGTCGAGGGTGGTAAGGTCTCAGGCGAGGTCAAGGTGCCCCACGCGATGATCAACGGCAAGGTCGAGGGTGACATTCATGCCACCGAGCGACTGGAACTCGCCGAGCGCGCCGTGGTAGACGGTGACGTCTATTACAACCTCATTGAAATGGCGGTGGGTGCCAAGGTCAATGGCGGGTTGCGACACACCAGCAATGTGGCAGATGATCTGGCCGCAAAACGTGAGGCGAGAGCGGCGGAAACCGTCCCCGGCCCCACTTCCAGCTGAACAAACGATTGAACCGGACGCCGCGGGGGATGTGCTTCCCCGCGGCGTTTGTGTTTCAGTACAATAGAACCGATAAGTAACCGACACGGACCGTGCTGCCATGACAGTGGTTGAAGCCTTTGATCCCACCGAAATTCGCCTGTCAGACAGCGCGGTGAGAAAAGTGCGTGCGCTGGTGGAGGATGAGGGTAATCCGAGCCTGAAACTTCGGGTTTACATCACCGGAGGCGGATGCTCGGGTTTTCAGTACGGGTTTACCTTCGATGAGGCGGTCAGTGACGATGACATGGTGGTTGAGCGAGAGGGTGTTACCGCACTGATCGACGCCATGAGTTACCAGTATCTGATGGGCAGCGAAGTTGACTATTCCGAAGGGCTTGAGGGCTCACGATTTGTTGTCAACAACCCTAACGCCACCACGACCTGTGGTTGCGGAGCGTCCTTCTCCATTTAAAGCGCGGTCTCTGCCAGGCGACGTCGAAGCAGCCCGCAGGTGAGGTGATATCGCAGCTGTTCGCTTGGCGTGATTCCCAAGACCAAGTCGCGTCAAACCCACACTCAGGCCTTACCCTGTCAGCAAGCGGAGTCAGGCGGGGTAAATGCCTCCCAAAACCCGAAACCCTCTGGCACCCGTAACGCCGGGCACATTGCCCGGTCGTCCCTGTAACGTTTGCTCCGCCAGCCAGGCGAAAGCCCACGCTTCCACCCAGGCAGGATCGATTCCTACCGCCGCTGTCGTTGTCACCTCGCAGTCCGGTAACCGCTCGGTCAGGCGGCGCAACATAAAATCATTGTTTGCCCCGCCTCCGCACACCCGAATGATCTTTGCCGGCGTGTTGGTCAACGCCCTGGCAATGCTTTCTATCGTCAGCTCAACCAATGTGCGCTGCACATCAACCGGTGCCTCTGTTGCATCGAGAAAGGTTGCCAGCCAGTCCAGATGAAAGTACTCGGGACCGGTGCTTTTCGGATGAGGCAGTCCAAAGTAGGGTTCTGCTAACAAGCGCTCTAACAGAGGCGCTATCAGCTTGCCCGCCGCTGACCACGCGCCATGAGCATCAAAAGGGGTGTTCTGGTGTCGAGCGACCCAGGCATCCAGCAGGGTGTTGCCCGGGCCGGTGTCCCACCCGGTTACGGTGCCATCGGCTGCCACGACGGTGACATTGGCGATACCGCCAATATTAACGATGGCACAGCCGACATCTGGCGTTGCCAATTGAGCGGCGTGGAAGGCCGGAACCAAAGGAGCACCCTGACCCCCTGCAGCCATATCGCGACGACGGAAGTCCGCCACCACCGTGATCCCGGAGAGTTCCGCAAGCCGGTTAGGGTCGCCAATCTGTAGGGTATAGGCAGGGGATCCCTCGGGGTGGTGCCGCAGTGTTTGCCCGTGCTGGCCA
>JAYNNB010000135.1:0-3956 GCA_038112515.1 Luminiphilus sp. | reverse complement strand
AGAAGTTCTCATTTGGCTATCGCCTTATAATCGGCGATTAGCAAAATGTGACAGTACTAATGGGATGTCACCTTTTGCAGAGGATCTCCGGGTGCTTCGCGCTAGTGTGAAGCGGCGTTTGGCATGTCGGGTCCAGCGCGGTAAGCGTGCAAATGAAAGGAGTTGTATCGTGGTCGCCAACGAACAACAGGCGCAAAAGGTGGTTATCAGTCACATTGGTGGCTTTGCCTGGCCAACGGTTTCCCTGTTGGCCCTGTGCGTCGGGGTTTACGCCGTCTGTCTCTGGCACCTTGTTATTGACCCGAGTTTTTCCTGGTGGGTAGTGGCCGGCATCGCTGTTTGTGCGTATGCGGTTTACACGGTGTTACATGAAGCGGTGCACGGCGCCGTCACCGGCATGAACCTCCGTTTGCGCTGGGTCAATGAGTGGGCGGGGTATGCGGCTGCCCACATGCTGGGGGTGTCTTTTATCGGTCATCGCCGTGGGCATCTCAAGCATCATCATGCGACCAACCATCCTGAAGACGACCCGGATATGGCCTTCTCGGCTCACTCGCTGCCCGCACTCGTCGCGATGTGGTTTAAGGGAATACCCAAGGAATGGCACTTTGCGGTGACCTTCAAACACTTCACCGCTGCGGAAAAGCGCATCCTTGTGTTTGAGTACGCTGCTGTTCTCGCAACGCGCGCATTGCTCTTGGTTTCTTGCGCAGATCTTGGCGTGACGGTTTTAACGGTGGTGTTAGGGCATCTCTTTGGCAACGCTGTTCTGACCACGTTGTTTGCCTGGATTGTGCATCACCCCCATACCGAGCAAGAGCGGATGAAAACCACTACGGTGTACCAAGCTCGACGCGGATTGGACACCCTGATGACCCTGCTTTGGGGCTTCCAGAATTATCACGCCATGCACCACCTGTATCCCAAGGTGCCGTTTTTCCGCTATCGAAAGCTGTATCGAAAGCTTGAACCCTACTTGCTGGCAAGTGGCTTACCGGTAAAGCAGTTGATCTGAACGCTGAGTCGCTATCTTGGGTGGACTTCGCGTTCTCTCAACATCATGACTGATCCCAAGACGGAGCACGGCTTAATTCGGCTTCCAGCGCTGTCACAAAAATGAAAATAGGTGTGCTAGGTTCATGAAACGGAGCCAATAGAGCTCCGATTAACCTCAAGGGAGAGTCGATATGAAATCATTTATTCGCTTCATGGCAGCTTGCTGCTTTTTGAGTGCGACCAGCTTGGCCTTCGCTGAGCGCCTCGAAGTATTCCGTTGGCAGGCCAATTCCTCGTCGCCCGAAGGCTTAGTGCAGGGCATGATGACTGCCGCCAAAATCCACGAAAAATATGGCGCCACGGTAGGCATTTTTCGTATGGATGTTGGTAGTGCTGGATATCCGACCTTTGACTATGTTTTGCGCTGGGATTCGGGTGAGGCATGGGCGAAAACCAAAGAAACCAATTTCAATGAGGACTGGCAAGCATTTTGGGCGCAGGCTTCCCAATCCCCCTCGGGTACATTGCTATTTTCTCTGGAAGGCTTGAACTGGGACGCTTCAGTCAAGGCCGCTGACTTTGCCGAGGACGGGCCTTTCCGGGTTTACGTATGGCAACCCAATCCGGGTAAAGCCGCCGCGGTTTATGCGGCCTTCACAAAAGCTGCAGAAATGCACACAGCCATGGGCGCAAAAGTGAACATTTATCAGGAGGGTGTTGGCGGCAATGGCAAGGTGCACTACGTGCTGTCATTTGATGACTGGGCTGCCATGGCCGCGTTTGGCGATAAGGTTGCCGCCAGCGAGGAGTTTCGATTCTTGCAGGCGGCTTTTTCCGACGCCGCTGCACCCATCAGCTCCATTCAGGGTGAGCCTCTGTACTACACCGGTCGGTAAAGGTGCAGATAAACCGCGCTCCGTTGCGGGCGCGGATTTTTCCAAAATAAAAGGAGATCCACCATGCGTATTGTTGTCGCACTTTGTTTCTTGGTCATTGGCGCAATAAGTTGGGCTGATGACGAGATGCGTGAGGTCAAGACGGCCAACCCTTTCATCCTGCTACATCCGGAGTCTCAACAAGCAGCAGCAGAGGCGTATTACGCGGCGGTTGAGAAAAATGTCTTCAATGGCGCTATCCCGCTGAAGCACGCTCAGCTGGCGGCGATATCGGCGTCCGTGGCGATGAAGTGCGTGTACTGTATTCCTGCTCATACCGCTTTTGCCCGCGCAGCGGGTGCGACTGAGGAAGAGATTAAAACGGCCGTGGCGATTGCAGCAGATGTGGCGCTTAACAGCTCCATGCTCTATGGCAACCAGTTCGATATGGAAACCTTTATGAAGATGTTTGAGTGAGCGCCGGTCGGGGGTAGTGCTTTGTGCCCCTGCGGGGATATTAATCACAACAAAAAGAAAGGAGAGCAAGATGCGTAATTACAAGCGATTTTGGGGCCTCAGCCTTGTTCTAGGTTTAGTGGCGACGTTAACCGCAGGGCAGGCCTGGTCCAGACCGGCCATGAATGTGCTTACTATTAACACCAAGGATCCGATGGCCTATTGGCAGTGGGTCAAGGGGAGCGGTGCAGCGATCGGTGCATCGATCAATGCAGGGGTGGGCGGCGTGTGCATGTCGTCTGCAGGCTACTACGGCCCGGGCGAGCTCTACTATTGGCACCTATTTTCGGATCACGCGACCGCGATGGGCGCAGAGCAATACAACCCCACCGTTATGGCGGAACTGAAAAAACTGAAGGCTGAGCGGGTGGTCTCCCGCGGTGACGCCTATAGTGTCCTGATGGCGGAGCCCGGCGGCTACGAGGTGGGAGAGACCTTCGCTAATTGGAATATTGTTATCTCCACCTCAGATCCAGCCCAGTATGTCAGTGAGGTCAAGCGCATGTCTGCCGCTGCTGATGAGAACGGTTTTTCTGACATCCGTTTTACCGTTTACAGCTACCTGACGGGAGAAAATGCCGGCAAGTTGATGGCTGTAATCCAGGCGCCGAATGGTAATCGCTTGGGTGCAATGCTGGATGAGCTCGAGGCGGATTGGGCCGCCACCATCTTGGGCGATATGGCAAAGATCCGTAGCTACGATCACGGGTTCACGATGACCTGCGAAGTGGTGCACGTGGCGGAGAGCTGATCGCTCCTCAATTTGGAGCGGGGGCGTTTTCAGTGAGTCAGCGCCCGCAGCTTCTCCTCCAGTAGTCGCTCGAATGTTGCGAAATCGCCCCGGCAGGCGGCGAGCGCTTCCCGGCTCATGACGACTCGTGTGTCGCCCGCCGCTTGGGCGACAACGCAGGGCAGCTGATCTGCCAGCATTGCCTGCAGGTGTTCCGGCAATTCGTCGCGATGAACCCAAGTGATTTGTGATGTCCCCCGGCGTTGCCGTCGCCACGCTGGTTTTCCAATGGGATTCCAGCCATGGGAGATATCGCACAATGCACAGCCCTCCCGGCCAGCGCATTTGTTCAGCAGATATCGAAGTTCGCCGATCCAGCTGCCATCTGCGTCAAATATGGCGAGCAACCGAGCTTGACCCCCGATATTCTCCTTTCTGGACACGGATGGGTTACCTCTCTATCTTTGGGCCAGCGTTTGGCATAAAAGAGAAGGTCATATTATGCGGATCCTGATCCGGCTTTTCGCCATTTTTTGCGCGCTTGGATTCGTGGCTGCAGCCACTATGGCCGATACGAGCGCCCCCGCCGTTCAGTTCACGCTCAATGCCGAGAGCCCATCTGCAAGACCAATAGACTCACTCACTGATGCCCGACTGGCTAAAGGTGACAATCTTCATGTTCGCTCAGACTACGGTTTTGAGGCGCAATTTTTGATCACCTCATCACGTTTGACAAAGGCAGGCAATCGGATAATTCGAGGTCGCTCTCAATTTGGTGCAGATCTGCTGATTGGGCTCAATTCAGACGGCGAGGTGCATGGTTCGATCCTATCGGACGG
>JAYNNB010000134.1:0-3961 GCA_038112515.1 Luminiphilus sp. | reverse complement strand
ACCTGATTTTCACCGAGGAATTTGGCCCCGCCGCCATGATTCAGCGGGCCCGCAAGGAAGGCCTTAGAGACTTTGGCGCTTGCATGTCTCCCACATCAGCCTTCCACATCCTGCAGGGCATTGAAACGCTCAGTGTGCGCATGGCTCGTCACGTAGAAAATACCCGGACCATCACCGCCTTCCTGCTCGAACAGGAACAGGTAGCGCGAGTGGGCTACCCCGAGCTCGACGGACACCCCGATCAGGCATTGGCAAAAGAACTGCTGCCCAAGGGTTGCGGCGCCGTATTTAGCTTTGATCTTGCCGGTGGTCGCGACGCGGGCATCGCCTTCGTCGATGCGCTCAGTGTGTTCTCTCACCTTGCCAACATTGGCGATGCAAAGTCGTTGGTCATTCATCCAGCGAGCACCACCCATCATCGCATGGACGCTGAGGCATTGGCGGCCGGCGGCATTGGCGAGGGGACGATTCGTTTGTCGATTGGCCTGGAAGACCCCAAGGACCTGATCGCCGACTTGAAGCAGGGGCTGCGCGCTGCAAGCAAAGCGGCCGGAGGCCTCCGCTAATGCGAATTGAGGTCAACGGTGAGACAGCTTATTGCTACACCAACTCCAGACAAATCATGGGCGACAAGCCTTCGATCGTGTTTATCCACGGCTCCGGCATGGACCACACGGTTTGGACGCTGGCAAGCCGACACTTTGCCCGACACGGCAACAATGTCGTGTCAGTAGACCTCCCGGGTCATGGTCGTTCCACGGGCAGTCCGTTGGCCACGGTGGAAGCAATGGCCAGTTGGGTGCTCTCAGTACTGGACGCACTGGATATCCCTGATGCGGCGCTGGTGGGCCACAGTCTCGGCAGCTTGATCGCGCTGGAGTGTGCCGCCTCCCACAGCGATCGCGTCAGGGCAATAGCCCTCGTAGGCACTACATCGCCGATGCCGGTGTCTGACGCCATCCTCAATGCTGCCGAGGCAGATGATCATGCTGCCTTTGACATGCTGACGCAGTGGGGCTTTAGCAAGCGCCATCAGTTTGGCGGCAACCGTAATTCAGGCATCTGGATGATTGGTAACACGCTCAGACTATACGAACGTTCACGGCCCGGCGTGCTGTTTCACGACATGCGCGCCTGCAACGAGTACGTGACAGGAATCGATCAGGCCACCAAGATCGACTGCCCTGCGCTCATGATTCTGGGTGCGGAAGACCGGCTTACCCCCTTGCGCGGCACCCGGGCCTTACAAGAGGCGATCCCATCGGCGATGGTTGAAGTGCTTCCCGGCGCTGGACATACCATCATGGTTGAGGCACCCAACGCCATGCTCGATGCGCTTCATAAAGTGCTCTAGGAGCCGAGATTAGCCGCGAGAGTGCCTCGCGGCCCGGCACCCCAACCCCTCAGCGAGAGTGCTGAATCATCTCTTCGATCTGAATGATGCGCTCTTTGCCAAAGAACATCTCATCGCCCACGAAGAAAGTGGGCACTCCAAAGGCGCCACGCTCAGCCGCTTGCTGAGTGTTATGGAGCAACGCGTCTTTAACCGGCTGGGTCTGTATGGCCTCGACCAGCGCTGCGGCATCCAGGCCCGCTGACTGCCACACACCCGTCGCCACTTCAGGGTCACCCATATTAAGTTCCTGCTCCCACATAGCTGACAGATTCACTTCAACATAGCGATCTACCACCCCGATTTCTTGAGCCGCGATGAAACCTCTCATCAACATAATAGTATTGATCGGAAAATGCGGATTGAATCTGAACTTGTCGAGTTGATGTGTCGCGATGAATCGCCGGGTCTCCAGCATGTCGTAGTCGAGCTTTCCCTTCACCTCGCCAAAGGCCACCATCGGCGCCTGATTGTTTGTCAGCTTGAACAACCCGCCCAGTAAAACGGGCGTAAGCGTAAGTTCAACTCCATGGCGTTCCGCCACATCAGCCAGCACGTGATAGGAGAGGTAGGCATTGGGACTGGCGAAATCGAACAAGAATTCAATATGAGATGTCACGTCTGAACTCCTTGCTAAAACTGGGTGTCTGAGATGGTCGTGCGGTACAGGAGCCGGTCATAGCCATCGTAACCCCCGGTCGCCGCATGCAGCAGGGAGCGGTTATCCCACATCACCAGCATCCCTGCTTTCCAGCGCTGCGTATAAATAAACTGCGACTGGCTCTGGTGCCCGTAGAGCTCCAGCAAAAGCGCGTCGCTCTCATCCTTCTCCATCCCCACAAAGCCTTTGATGTAAGCCGCGGAGGAAAATAAAGCCCTCTTTCCCGTTTCATGGTGCGTCCTCACGAGGGGGTGCTCCTGGGTCTCTCGCGCCTTTTCGCTGGGCAATATTTTCATACTGCGACCCTGCTCTTGATCAGCATCACCATAGGCGCCGTCAGGCGCATAGCCCAGGGCGGCCGAGTGTATGGCCGTTAGATCTTCTATCTTGTCGCGCAAAGCGTCGGGCAGTTGCTCATAGGCTGCGACCTGATCAGCAAAAAGGGTGTCACCGCCCACAGGGGGAATCGTAATGCCGTAGAGCGCAGTTGCCGCCGGTGGAACTGGCATAAAGCTCCAGTCACTGTGAAAAATCTCTGCAAATATGGAGGTCTTTTCATCGGCATTACGCTGAATAGCTGCCACCTTGGGGTGTTCGTCGATATGCCCGAAAAATGGGTCTTCTCCAATAGCGCCAAAACATTCGCTAAATCCCACCAACTGGGTGGGCGACAGTTGCTGATCGGGAAATGCGACTACCTTGTGTTCTAGCCAGTGTGCCCGAATCTCCGCGACCAAATCCCCTGACAGCGGTTGATTGAGCTGCACCCCCGTTATCGTTGCTCCACAAGTCGACCCGGAAGATTCAACCGTCAAAGCCACAGCCTTCCTCCTTTGAGCGTTAAAAACGCATGTTTAAACACGGGCACACTGACTCGCCGAGCGCCTATCTTTGACCGCTCAATGCGCTCACCAATTGGGCCTCCGATGAATTTGTCGGGGTGACGAGTGTACAAGCCATCAAATATCGACGGCATGGTTCCACCAGGCGAGGTCAGAATAGGCGCGCAAATCCAACTCATGGGTCCAGGCGGAACGATGTTGCTGCGAAAGATGGTAGTAGGTTTCCGCCAGCCTCTCGGGCAGTAGCAAACCGTCCTTCTCCTTACCCTTGGCTTCTCTCAACGCCTCGAACCGCTCGGAACCCAGCATTTTTCCCAGTGTATCGGGTGCGTCCACGGCACCATCAATCACTATATGCACCACGTGCACACCCTGTGCAGCGTATTCAGCATTCAAGGTCTGACAAAGCAGGCGTCGCCCTGCCATCGCGGCGGCATGAGAGTGCTGACCTGTGTTACCCCGCATGGCTGAAGTCGCCGATGTCACCAACAGGGTGCCATGTCCCCGCTCGACCATGAGTGGTACCAACACTTTGGCCACGCGAAATAGACCGAAGCAGGCCATGCGCCACCCCAATTCGAAGGTTTTAAGGGGCGTGTCATCAAGCGAACGGTTACCGATCTGTGCGCCGAGGTTATAGAGCAGGGTATCGATCGGGCCAATCGCCTCGACCTCTTCGATCAGGGCTTCCAGTGCGCCGTCCTCAACCGCGTTTAGCAAATGCCCACTCGCTGACAACCCGAAATCCCTAAGGCCCTCGACCATGCCATTGAGGCCATCAAGATCGCTACGGCGACATAAAGCCGCGTGATACCCCTCTTGGGCAAATTTCTTGCCGACCGTGCCGCCGATACCAGCACCTGCGCCAATTACCAAACAGGACTTTTTTGCTGTCACTGCGTGATACTCCCGTTACTCCAGTACCGTCCCCGTGGTAATCAAAGCCTCAATCGCATCATCGTCATACCCGAGCGCCACCAAAATCTCTCGACCGTGCTCACCCAGCCGGGGTGCGGGTCGCGTGACCCCCGCCGGCGTCTTGTCGAATCGGGCCGGATGCCGGGC
>JAYNNB010000133.1:0-3967 GCA_038112515.1 Luminiphilus sp. | reverse complement strand
TGGCAACCTGCGTGTATTGGGCGACAGTCATCACCAGATCCATGCGCTGTTTTTCCGAGTACCCACCGAGCGCCGCCCAGGTTGCATCAGAAATGAACGCGTTGTTTGTGAGTTCGTCTGTTGCCAGCAATAACGCGCGATCTGAGGCATGCCATTCCGGCGCATCTGGGCCCGACTTGATGCGCTCAATTTCTGCCCCCGTGAGGCCACAGTCCAGACCGATACGAACGTGCTGCGCCCACTCGTAGCCGGATTTCCAGTTCAAACCCGTTCGCAGGATCACCAACTCGCGGTCCCGAGGACTGAGGTCGTTGGCATCCGACAAGATATAACCACCCCAGGCCATGAACCGCTTGAATGCTTTGGGCGCCTTCGCCAATGTACGGAAAATATTGAGTACGGGTATTGCCTTAAATCGTGGTCCCAGCAGCGCCAATAGGTCCGGCGCAATATCCTCCACTGGCAATGGGGCGACTCTCGCTTGCTTCAGTCTCATTTAATTTCCTCTGGATTCATCTGCAGTGCGACTCGGGCCAAGGCACATTATTGCTCGGGTGAGCGTTCTACAGCACGCCTAATGAGGTGACGGCGCGAAAAAATTGCGACATTCATTAACTACCAGCGGTAGGTCTGCGTTGCGGCATTTGATACTGTGCGACCGCACGCACCGTATTCCGGCATTATTAAAATTGCTTCATTCCTCCTCGAGGCGCCTATGGACCCATTGAGCCAAGCCGCTATTGGCGCAGCCGCGAGTCAGTCACGGGGCAACGCTGCGACTATGCATCATGCGTTCTGGATAGGCGCGATGGCCGGCATGGCGCCTGATTTGGATGTATTGATCCGCTCAGATCACGATCCCTTACTGTTTCTTGAATACCACCGACAGTTTACGCATTCGCTGTTGTTCATTCCCATCGGGGCATTGATTTGCGCGGCAGCCTTTTATCCATTGGCGAAAAGAGCGCTGTCCTTCAAAACAGTCTGGTGGCTGGCGATGCTGGGCTATGGAACCCATGGCTTACTGGATGCCTGCACCACCTACGGCACCCAACTACTCTGGCCGCTGACAGATGCTCGCTTTGCCTGGCACAACGTTTCCGTCATCGATCCGCTATTTACACTCCCACTGTTGGCTTTGGTCATCGCTTCGGCCGTCCGGCGACAGTCTCGCCTGGCGGTATGGGGAATCTGCTGGGCTATTTTTTATTTGAGCCTGGGTGTATTACAAAATGACAGGGCTTTGGATGCTGCGAGACAGTTAGTTGCCACCCGAGGCCACGATCCCGTCAGGCTAGAAGTTAAGCCTGGCTTTGCCAACATCCTGCTGTGGAAGGCGATTTATGAATACGACGGCCGATATTATGTCGACGCCGTAAGAGTGGGCAGGACACCCACCTACTTCCCCGGCACATCCGCACCCAAGTTGGCAATCAACAGGGATTTTCCCTGGCTTGATCAAAACAGTCAGCAAGCGCGGGACATTGAGCGATTCCGCTGGTTCTCCGATGATTGGTTGGCAATTGATGCGCAAGATCCAAACCTGATCGTGGATATGCGCTATTCACAGATCCCCAATACGATAAAAGGCTTGTGGGGGATATCGCTTTCGGCGAACGCACCGAACGACGCTCATATTCAGTGGACAAGCCTTCGCCAAACGAGCCAGACTGAGGTGGAGGCCCTGTGGCAACAAATGAGAGGGATTGATGCCTTAGCACTCGCGGAGATGAAGTGAGCGTTGCTGAGCACCGTGTGGCAGCTTGTCGGCAGCGGAGCCACACTTTGCGGACAGAGGCTTTTGACTGTGAAATGGCATCACCTCGATAACGGAGATACCCTAATGCGCGGCAAATTCAACAACATCGTGGAAACCGTGGGTGATACACCCATCGTCAGGATTAATCAGCTTGCCCCTAAAGGGGTCACCATGTGGGCCAAATTAGAGGCGTTTAATCCGCTCAGTTCGGTGAAAGATCGCCTGGCCATGGGCATCATCGAAGCCGCAGAACAAGCGGGAGAACTCAAACCCGGCCAGACGGTGATTGAAGCCACGTCGGGTAACACGGGCATTGGCCTCGCCATGGTCTGTGCGGCCAAGGGCTATCCATTTGTGTCTGTGATGGTTGAAACCTTCTCGGTGGAAAGACGCAAGTTGATGCGCTTTCTGGGCGCCAAGGTGATACTCACACCAAAAGAAGCCAAAGGCATGGGCATGGTCGCCAAAGCGCGTGAGTTGGCAGAGGCGAACGGCTGGTTTATGGCGCGGCAATTCGAAAACCCCGCCAACGCCGATGTTCACGAACGCACCACCGCGCGGGAAATCATGGAGGCCTTCGATGGTGAGCGGCTAGATTATTTTGTCTCGGGCTACGGAACGGGCGGTACCATTACCGGCGTCGCGCGCGTGCTCAGGGCCGAACGCCCCGACACGAAGATCATTACCACTGAACCCGACGGCGCGGCGCTCCTCTCGGACGGACGCGCGCAGGAACGCAACGCGGATGGTTCTGCGAGCGGGAGTCACCCCGCCTGGGCGCCCCATATGATTCAAGGATGGACGCCGGACTTTATTCCTCTGGTAGCGCAAGAGTCGATCGACAAAGGCTATATCGACGAGGTGATTCCCGTATCTGCCGACGTCTCTTTCGCTACGGCGCAAGCTCTGGCACAAAAAGAGGGCATCTTTTGCGGGATCTCCTGTGGCGCGACTTTTGCTGCCGCGCTCAACGTGGCCGAGCGAGCGCCAGCGGGATCAGTCATTCTCTGCACGCTACCCGACACGGGCGAACGCTATCTGTCTACACCACTCTTTGCCGAGATTGAAGCAGAAATGACAGAGGAGGAGTGGGCGCTGGCGGCTTCAACACCCACCGCGGTATTGGCAAGACCCTCATGAACCCCGAACCCATCTTGCTCGATCCCGACCCACTGGCGCCGTATCGGATATCACCCGGTTTTAAAGTCAACGGCATGTTGTACCTCTCAGGCCACGCCGCCATCAGCGAGTCGGGCGAGCTGGTGGGCGTGGGTGATTTCGACGCCCAGGCTAAAGCCACCTTTGAGTCGCTTCAGCGCACCTTGCACGCAGGCGGCTCCGATCTGTCGAAGGTTATCAAGGTCACCATTTACCTCACCGACATGTCGCACTTTGAAAAAATTGTGGCGCTCCGTGGGGAATGGTTTTCTGAGCCCTATCCGGCGGACACCATTGTTGAAGTCAAGGCGCTCGCGCTCCCCGAACTCTTGATCGAGATCGAAGCTATCGCAGTGGAAGGTTGATCCGGCGCCCGTCTCAGGCGTATCCAATTGCACCACAACTCAAGGTGCGAAACCCATGCAGCGATTCAGAACCGGCATCGTGTCCGCCATCAACTTTTTTTGGCTCATAGCTATGATTAGCCACACCATGACCGCGCAGGCGATAGAAGAACCCGCCTTTGAGGTGCAGCAAAGCTGGGAAGCGGAGCAAATTGAGATTCGCCACTATGCTCCACGCGTTATCGCCGTCACCGAAATGGCAGGACGCAAAGACGATGGATTCAGAGTGCTCGCGGGATACATATTCGGCGGAAATACCCGCGAACAGGAAATCGCAATGACCGCGCCGGTGCAACAGACCATGAGCGGGCCGGCCGAGATGGCATTTATGATGCCCTCGGAATACGCGCTTGATGACTTGCCCGCGCCTAACGACGAGCGCGTCGCATTCAGACAGGAGCCAGCCTACACCGCCGCGGTCATTCGCTTCAGTGGCTGGGCCGACGCAGAAAAGGCCGACGAGCACTGGCAAAAGTTGCGTGGCTTTCTGATCAAAGAGGGCATCGAGATTGTGGGAGAGCCCACCCTCAATCAATACAATCCGCCGTGGACACTGCCGTTTCTTCGACGCAACGAGATCATTGTTCCGGTGAACCGCGATGGGTCTAAAAAGGAGAGTGCGGTAACCGAACTCTCCTGATGGAAA
>JAYNNB010000132.1:0-4079 GCA_038112515.1 Luminiphilus sp. | reverse complement strand
TCCATCGCCATGCGGCACAGCTCCTCGTGGGCGCGGTGCATGGGGTTCCGGGTTTGGAAGGCGACCACCCGCTCCCAACCCCGCTCGGCAATCTCTGCTCTGATCGCCATGGCTGTACGGAAGGTTTCGGGGAAGTCCTCCTCAAAGTAGGAGTAGTTCAGCACTTCAATCGGCCCTGAGATCACGGTGCGGCCCTGTGCAGTGAAAGCAGCCACGCCAGGGTGCTCGGGGTCATCCGTGCGGAAGACCTTGTCGAGGATGGTTGCGACATCCTCATCTGACAAAGTCTCGACGCTCTCAACCGTCATCACCGCCAGCAGCGGGTGGCCCTCGCGGTTGGGGTCAGTCAGCGCCAGTCGCTCACCCGCTTTGACCGGGCAGCTTTCGGCAAGATTAAGCACCGGCACAGGCCAGAACAGGTCGTTGGTCGTGCGCATGTCTGTCGCCACCGACAGTGCGTCGGCGCGATTCATATAGCCCGTGAGTGGGGTAAAGTAGCCAGCACCCATCATCACGGCATTCGCCGCGGCGGCAGAGCTGAGCATGAGTGAGGGCAGGGTCAACGCTTCGGCTTCCAGTTCGCCGCGCCGGGCGTCATCAACCATCAGGGGGCGCAGCTCGTCCGCGCCGTGGGGTGCTATCAGTGCCATGGTGTCTCTCGTTTACAGGCTATCAGGAGGCTGCAGGAATCAGCCCTTGCTTCTCGAGTAGCGCAAGCAGTTGCTCAACTTCTTCTTCCAGCGACTGCCGGTCGGTATGCAAATGCACCTCCGGTGCCTCAGGGGCCTCGTAGGGGTCATCAATACCGGTGAAATTCTTGATCTCACCCGCGCGGGCCTTCTTATAAAGCCCCTTGGGGTCGCGCTCTTCTGCCGCCTCGAGGCTGCAGTCTACAAACACTTCGATAAACGGCATGTTGTCGGCCTCGTGCAGTTCGCGCACGATCTGGCGGTCGGCAAGGTAAGGGCTGATAAAGCTGCTCAGCACAATGACGCCGCCGTCTACAAACAGCTTGGATACCTCACCCACCCGGCGAATATTCTCTGCACGGTCTTCTGCGCTAAAGCCCAGATTTTTGTTGATACCGAGTCGGATATTGTCGCCATCGAGGCGGTATACGAGCACACCGCGCTGATACAGTGACTGCTCCAGCGCAACGGCAATCGTGCTTTTGCCTGACCCGGAGAGGCCAGTGAACCAGAGCGTGGCGCCGCCATGACCCAACAATTGCGCGCGCTCGGGTCGGTTAATTTCGCCGCCATGCCAATGCACATTGGTGGCTTTCTGTTCGCTCATGGTTCTGCCCTAAAAAAAGAAGCGCGATGATACGCATTCAGTGGCTTCCTATAAAGGGCCCTGCGGCGTAAGGGTGCTATGCCGCGACGACACAATTGTGAATCGGAGCGCGTCAGTCGGCGCCCGTACGCCATTCGATCGCGTCAGACGCTTGCGAGCGCGAGCGAGAATCCGATAAGGCGCGATCACTGATCATCAAAACACCGGTCAATAAGGCCGCTGCCAGCAGGATGAGAGATATTGCACCGTTGTCTCGTTGCATGAGGTTGGTCTGCTTGTTTGCGATCAGGGGTTTGGCGCGGAACCAGCGATTATCGCTGCCGTGATAGAGGCGGG
This sequence comes from Luminiphilus sp., assembly GCA_038112515.1. Classification (GTDB taxonomy): domain Bacteria; phylum Pseudomonadota; class Gammaproteobacteria; order Pseudomonadales; family Halieaceae; genus Luminiphilus. The sequence continues at coordinate 2,447 of JAYNNB010000132.1, read as the reverse complement.
ATTCTCAGTCGCCATCGACTCCTGGCTGAGTACGATCATGATGATCCAAACCATCACGCCCAGACCCATTCTGAATTCTGGGATGTTTACGTATTTCACTTGCTACCCTCCTGTTAAAAACCGCCTTCCTTGGCGCAGGATCGTCCATGAAAACGCTCGAGAGGATTCGCTGTGACCGCTTTCCGAGAGCGTGGGCTACTCCCTCGCGAGCAGATGCAGTATGGGATTAGGGTACGGCGGTGGATTGACCGTTCATGCCAAGCGATTGGCGAAAGGCGTCAGCGCAGGCAAGTGGTTAGGAGAGCGGCCACACCCAAAGAATCATCGGAATGGCGGTGATGACCACCAGTATCTCCAGCGGCAAGCCCATGCGCCAGTAGTCACCGAAGCCATAACCCCCGGGCCCCATGATCAAGGTATTGTTTTTATGGCCAATCGGCGTGAGGAATGCGCAAGAGGCCGCGACCGCAACGGCCATCAGGAAGGGATCGGGATTGACCTGCAGATGAAACGCGATATCGAGAGCAATGGGCGCGGCGATCAGCGCGGTGGCCACATTATTCAGGACATCTGACAAGGTCATGGTCACGACCATCAGCGCGGTCAGAATGAGAATGATCGGCCATCCTTGCGTGCCCTGTACAAACAGCTGGGCCAGCAGCTCGGTGCCGCCACTGTTTTCCAGCGCCACGCTGATGGGAATCATCGCGCCCAACAGGATAATCACCGGCCACTCGATTGATTCGTACACCTGAGAAAGGGGCACGATGTCGAGGAGGATATAGAGAAGGGCCACGCAGGCCAGCGCGATGGGCAGATAGACCAGCTCAAGGCTGGCAAGGGCAATGGCTCCGGCGAAGAGCGCAATTGCCCAGCCGGCTTTATCGCGTTGAATCACGTCGAGACCCCGGGGCGCCAGTGGCAAGCACCCCATCCATTCCACCACATCGTCGAGGGTGTCTTCCGGGCCCAGCAACAGCAGGAGGTCACCCGCCTGAATTTGCACCTCTCGCAGACGTTCCCGAATCTTGATGCCGTTGCGCGAGATACCCAGCAGAATGACGCCGCGGCGATAGCGCAGGCGCAGCGCGGACTCAGAGCGGCCGACCAGGCGGGAGGTGGAGGGCACCGCGACTTCGCGCATGACCGTGTTGCCCGACATTGCCTTGGAGGGGCGGTCCGAGTCGCTGTAACTCAGTGCTACTGCACCGGCGAACGCATCAATACTGTCGGGACCACCCTCGACCACAATCCGATCATCGCTTTGCAAAACCGCGTGCGACGCCATGCCCGGCAGGCGCTCACCGTCCCGGATTAAACCGAGGATCTGCACGCCGCTCTCGTCTGCCGCCGAGTCCAGTTGCCGGAGGCGCTCGCCAAGGATCTTGGCTTCAGCGGGTACACGCAGTTCCGCCAGATAGCGCTCGAGATCCTCGACCGGGGAGTGATTTCGAGCGGCGTTGCCAGCCACGGGAATCAGTCGCCAGCCAATCAGTGCCACATAGGCAATACCCACGGCAGCGACCGCGACACCCACCGGTGCAAAGTCGAACATGGTGTACGGCGCCCCCAAGGCCTCGCCGCGGAAGGTGGCGATCACAATATTGGGCGGTGTCCCGATGAGGGTAATCATGCCGCCGAGGATCGAGGCAAACGAAAGCGGCATCAGCGTCAGCGCCGGGCTTCGCTCGGCTTTTTCCGCTGCCTGCAGATCGACCGGCATCAGCAGCGCCAACGCCGCCACATTATTCATGAGTGCCGAGAGAGCGGCCGACACGCCAGCCATCAGTGCAATGTGCTGTCCTATCCGTCGGGTGCCATCAACGAGCGCGCTGGCAATCAACTCAATGGCACCCGAGAGGTAAAGTCCCCGGCTGATAATCAGTACCAGTGCAATGATGATCACGGCGGGATGCCCGAAGCCCGTGAACACGGCATCGGTTGGTATAAGACCCAGTAAGTAGGCGATCAACAGTGCGCCAAAGGCCACCAGATCGTAGCGGAAGCGCCCCCAGATCAAAAAGACGAACAGGAGCCCGATGAGGCCGAAAAGCATGATCTGGTGTGTTGTCACAGCGGCGAGTTTGTCAGCTATTGCTGTCGACCAGCGTTTCGAGTTGTTCGTGGAAATGACTGACCCGGCATTCCACCTCGTTAAGCCAGCATTGCTGAAATCCCTCGGAATGCATGCCTCGCTGCGCGTGGGCCAGCAGTGAAAGATCCTGATCGATGGTGTCGGTCATGGAGGCCTTGCCCGCAATCACATCGGAGTAATCAAAGGATTCCCACTCTGGTCTGCCGGTTTTGGCGGCGCGCTCGGTGCGTTTTTCCTTGAGGTCGTCAGTGCCCTCCAGAAAGCGCTGCTCCTCGCTGTTGGGAAATCGCTCAAAAGAGAGCTTGTCCAGATAGCACTGGTTGGGGTCGGTGGCGTGGGGCCGCAGCCGCAT
>JAYNNB010000131.1:0-4092 GCA_038112515.1 Luminiphilus sp. | reverse complement strand
CTGGCGCTGAATCCGGCGCTCCTGACGGCGTCATGGATCCGACTCATGCGATCAATATGATTGAGCTCGGGAATCACAACGTGCGCTGGCTCAACGTCAAACCCAAGCACATTTTTTGCGCGAAGGCTGTGCCACCAAGCGAGGTACTCCTTGACCCCCTCGCGGTTATCGTTATGCAGTTTCAATAGATTTTCCTGACCCGCCATCGGGAAATCGTTGGCCACTGCAACTGCATCAATTCCGCCCACATTAGCCACATGCCGCAGTTGCGCGACATAGTGCGCAGTCTCAGGGATCGGGTCCTGAGTGAGCCAAAAGCTCATCATGAATACGCCGAACACGCCGCCGCTGTCAGCTAGCTGGCGTATCACGGTGTCGGGTGAGCAACGCGCATGGTTCACGATTGCCCTTGCCGCCCCATGACTCAAAACCACCGGACGGGATGACGCGGTGATGGCATCGCTGGCGGATCGCGCACTCGCGTGACTCAGATCAATCAATACGCCCAAGGCATTCAGCTTTTCAATCAGCGCATGGCCCCTTTTTGTCAGCGGCTGGTTGAGTCCGCCTCGCGCGTCGTTGTCTAACGCCCCACCCGCGTAGGTGTTGCCGTAATGGTGCGTCAGCTGCAATACACGCAATCCCTTCTCATAAAACGCATCGACCTGTTCCAGGCGCTCTTCAACGCAGTCCGCGCCCTGAATTTGAAAAAACAAGGCGGTTTTACCCTCCGCGGCAGCCAATTCAATGTCACGCCCTGCCAATCCCAACCGCAGCAGCTCCGTGTGCCGAGCTACTCGCGCTCTGGCTGCCTCGATCGAAGCCATGCAGGCCCGATAAGTCCGCTTGTAATTAACCGTGCCATCAGCCTGCGTTACCTCTTCAATGGCGGAAATGTCGCAGATACAGGCCTCCAGTTTTGCTGCCGGGATATCATTGATATCGTCGGGTAAAAATGAGAGACCATCGATATAGGGCGCTCGCGCAATTCTCGGTTTTGGGGCCCTCGAGGCTTGGGTACAGGCCGTCAGGAATGCTGGCGCGAGGGCACCGGCACCAAGGGCTCTTAGCAGCAGTCGTCTGGAGGCTTCCACGGTCAGAGGCGTCCCAAAGCGATGAGGTCATTACGATACCCCATGTTGCTGGCCTCGTGATCAAATTCATTAAACAGGAAATGGCGCCGAGGGCTGATCCGCAATCGAGACGAACACATCGCCACCATTTGATGCGGCAACAGCGTAATTATTCTGGCGCACATCGCTGACCTTGGTTATGTTTAGCTCGCCCGTTATTGGATAGGACTCCCCAAGAGGACTTGCTGGCCATGATCATGTCTTTTTTGTTACGCAAAATCTTTCCCTGGGTGGTAGAGATCGGGCTCTGGCTGACCTTGATCGTGGGTGGCGTCATGGGCTATCAGTCGGACTATCTTGATTCCAAAGCGCTCTCGGCCGCCTTGGGCGCTGTCATCGGCTTCACGCTAGGCCTGATTCCGCTCGGTTTACTGCAAATTACGGTCCGCAATAACGCTTTGCTGGAGATGATGGTGAAGGAGGGTTACGGCAGACCGCGACTGAGCCTGCATAAAGGTCAGGTAGTCGAGATGCCCTATGTGGCGTCCGAAGATCAGCTGTAGCTCTAACAACCCATTCAAATAGCCAGACTTTCTCAGAAACGCTGCGATTGTCGCAGCGGGATTAGCCAGCGATAAGGACGGTGTTTTAGCCCCTGAGCTTTTCCCAAGTGGACTTCACGGTTTTGGGGTCCTTGACATAGGGCATGTCGTACACATGGTCGCCCATGGAGATTCGCAAGGTCCCATAACCGAATAGCATGCCGAAAATCGATGGTCGTACTTCCATCGCGCTGACGCTATCCGCGTACAAGTCTTCTCGCGGGAAAAAGAAGGTCGTGCTCTGTATTACCCGGTGATTGGTAATAAACCGGTTGGAACTGCTCACAAACTCGACAGAGGCATAACCCAGCGCCAGTAAAGGGTAGACGACGCAGCAGAAGAAAATGACATCGGATTCGGCGCTGGCGTTGTCACTCCAGATCAGAAAGGCCACTGCAAAAGCAATGATCAACGACGCACGCGTGGCATGCTCCCAGAGGCACCCTACCGGCCTGCCGAGGTTCATAAACGTATGTTCACCACTCTCGCCGTGCTCGCGAGGCGTGAAGGCGCGATCTTTCATTCGGGCAAGAACCTGTTTCCGTTCGTTTACCTGCTCCACACGAGGCAGCGTGTAAGGTAGCGCAAACAGGACGCCGAGCAAAGCCGCCCCGGTCAGCATCGAAACTATGATTTCCAATGAGGGGGGTGAATCATCCTCCATCAAGGCCTCAAAACCCCGACTGGGCACATTAACGGGGGTGATCGTAGGGTCAATGGACACCCGAAGCGCCTTCACCGCCCGTGGTGCCTCACTAATCGAGTCGACCAGCGCCCGCTCGTAGCGCTCTATAAACGCAATAGCATCTGATGTCAGCAGGTCGAGGCACATCCCCAAAAACAGCGCATCTCTCGCAAACTCCCAGGAACCGACGAAATCCGGCAATCCCAGCCTCGCTCTGATGTGATTCACGAGTGTCAACAGCTCGCCACCGCTGGCCAGCGTGGTATCGCCAAGCTGGGCGCAACGGGTCTGCGCAAGCAGTCCATTGCCATCTCGCGGCGCACAGCCCGAGATCGTGACCATAATGGCGGAGAGCAGGAGACCCAGTGCGATCAATGACTTGCGCGCGCGAGGCCTGCCCTTTGCTACCCGTTCTAAGCTCATTGTCTGGTTTTGACTCAACACCTATATCTAGGGGTTCTCAGCTCTGGAATACCCAAGATAGGAGGCAGATCAATGCAGATCAATAAAGCGTTGCAGGAATTTTTCCCGTAAAAATGACACTTTACAACGGTTTCTTGAGTCGAATTGTGGGCGTGCCAAGTTGTCAGACACTGTAGCTGACAAGCGCTATTCACGGTGACAACCCACCTTTCTCCCGCGCACCATCTGCAAGGAGAATCTGAGTGACGACGGGGTGCGTAAACGTGGGTATCAAGTCTCGCGAGGTCCGTTAGATGGATTATCTGGTTTGGGCGATACCAACAGCGCTCTGGCTTCTGGTCAGCTTGGATGCCGCTACGTGGCGGTCGCCGCTGCTCCTGCTAGACCGTACTCACAAGCTGTGAAACCGAACCACCCGGCAAACTGAGCATGAGTTGGTTGATGCTGGGATTCTGGGGCTGTGCCCTGATGTGGGTCATCAGCCTCGCTGGGGACCTGGGGCTTGCGAGAAACCCGGATGTAGCGCCTGGATTACAGTGGCTACCGCTGATCAGCGCCATTATTGCTTTCATCGGTATGTGCTACTTCGGGCATGCCACCCGCATGTTTGGCTGGTAGTCAGCTCGGCTTCACTCCCCAACCAGAGATCTCGCCACTCTGGCCCCCTTTCACTGAATCCCAGAGCACCGGCCAGTAGCCCTTTTGTTTCCTATCGATAGCAGTACACTGAGCGGCTGTTAACTGTCACCGCCTGACGGAGCTGTCCCCGATGAATGCGCCCATCCCCACTCTGGACACTTGGCCCGAGCAAACCATTCGCGGGCACAGCATCCCGGGATCTCGCTATACCTCCCGCGACTTTATGGAGCAGGAGTGGGAAGGGATGTGGACTCGGGTTTGGCTGCTGCTCGGACGGGAATCTCAGCTCCCGGAGCCCGGTGACTGGCAGATGGAACCCGTGGGTCGAGAAGAGATTCTGATGGTGCGCCAGCAGGATCACAGCATTAAAGCCTTCTACAACGTCTGCCAACACCGAGGCAATCCCTTGGTAGATGAGTCCAAGGGGAGCAACCCCCGCCGCTTCGTCTGTCGCTACCACAGCTGGGCGTTTCTGCCCGACGGCGCACTGCAGTTTGCGCCAGACAAAGAGGATTTCCCCGAGGGCAACCCCTGCGGCAAATTGCGGCTGGCGGAACTGAAGTGCGAGACGTTCGCGGGCTTCATCTGGGTCAATATGGACCCGGACTGCGGCCCGCTGAGGGATTACCTCGGGCCAATCTGGGATGAATGGCAGGCCAGAGAGGTGGAT
>JAYNNB010000130.1:0-4092 GCA_038112515.1 Luminiphilus sp. | reverse complement strand
CGTAGGCCTTGGGAATGTAACCGCGAACGTGGCGTCTCCGCCGCAGGCATCACCAGAGGTCAGCTCTGGCCTGATAGCCCTTGCAGCGCGTATCAAGGCGCTCGAGGCGGCTCATCAACCCGCCATCCTCGAGCCAGAGACAGAGGAATTCCGAGCAATCGCATTCTCAGAGGTACTCGCTAATACCGTCGCAACGGACAGCGCGGATGCGGATGCTTATCAGTTACAGCCCTTTTTGGGAGCAGACCCTCTCGCCGACCGGGTCGAAACGCTGATTCAGCCTATGTCGGTACCCTCGTTTGAAACCCCCATGGTCGCCACCAAGGACCTTGAGTGGAGCCCCTCGCCCGAGCACGCCTTTGCCAGCACTGCAGTCGACGAGCCCGTTGTACCCAGAGTGTGTACTTCTGAGGGTGCGGAGAATTTCGCCACGCTTTTATCGGGTTGTATTGCCATCGCCAGTAAATCCATGTCCCTTTCGGGGCAGACTCAGCTTAAAATAGTGGCTGGTCAGGGTATTTAGGGCATCCTTCCCGTTAACCGGGCAGGCATCACGAGGCGAGAGGCAATCTCATGCGTGTAATTGGCGTAACGAGTGGCAAGGGAGGCGTTGGCAAGACCACCGTCTCGGTTAATCTCGCTGTAGAGCTTGCCAACCGCGGCAAAAAGGTCGTCTTACTCGATGGCGATCTCGGGCTCAGTAATGCGCAAATTCTGCTCAATGCCCGGGTCGAATACAGCTACGGACACGTGCTTTCGGGGCAAAAAACTCTTGAAGAAATCATGGTGCAGTCCGAATACGGCGTGACGCTGGTCCCAGGCTCCAGCGGTTCATCTGCCCTCGCGAGGCTAACCCGCCTACAGTTGTTGGGGCTGATCCACGCGCTCTCGGCACTCGATGACTGCGATTATCTGGTGGTCGATACCGCGGCGGGCATTAGTGACAACGTGACAGTGCTGTTTGGCGCCTGTGATATCAAGTTGCTACTGATTCAGAATGAGCCTTCTTCCATTGCAGACGCTTATGCCACGGTCAAGGTGCTGCAACAGGAATTTAATCTCTCCGACATCATGTTAACGCCGGTTCAGGTGAGCAATGAGAGGGAATCAGAGAACATTCACAAGCGTATCAATAAAGTCACGGCGCAATTTCTGGGACTTTCACTGGAATATTCAACAGGCATACGAAAAGATCCAGTAGTGCTAAACTCAGCTCGATTGGGGCAGCCCGCAATTCTTCATGCTCCAGAGAGTGATATAGCAACAGACATCAAAAGGCTTGTTGATGTCATAACAAAAGCGCCCACCAAACCCGCCAACTCTAGTGATATCAGGATATCGGTAGGCGCCAAGGGCTAAGCCATGTCCAAAGGCTATCAGGCATACGCTGACGCGTTAGCGAACTCCGAACCCAGCGGAGAGAACGCGGCTGTGCTGCAGCATATTGGTCTGGTTCACAAGACTGCGCTGCACATAAAAGCCCGATTGCCTGATCACGTTGAGCTCGAAGAGCTCGTTCAGATTGGTATGGTAGGGCTCCTCGAGGCCGCTAAATCCTATGACGCCTCGCAAGGTGCCGACCTCGGCACTTTCGCCAGCAAGCGAATTCGGGGCGCCATACTCGACGAAGTGAGAAAACGATCGCCGCTGTCGCGAACAGATAGCTCTCATATCAAGGCCGAAGAGCAGGTGGTGGAGCAATTTTTAGCCAAGTACGGCAGACCGCCTACGGCTTCCGAAATTGCCCAGGAACTGGATACCACGCTCGATGAATATCAGAAGCAGCGGGGGCGCTCGCAGAAGTTTCGGACCACTTCACTGGATGAGCTGGAGGAGAGTGGCCAAACCCCTTTTTCTGAGGAGGCTGGCCCTCAGGATGAAGTCGAGGCCGCAGAAACCAACGAGTGGCTTGCGGGAGAGATCGCCGGTTTACCCGAGCGTGAGCAAATCGTACTCTCTCTGTACTATAACGATGAGATGAATTTAAAAGAAATTGGCGCGATCATTGGCGTGAGCGAGTCCCGAGTCAGTCAGATACTGACCAAAGTCGTGGGAAAGCTCAGAGAACGAGTCGCGTTTTAGGGTACCGACAGAATCATGTTTGGAAAAAAATCAAAACTTGAGCGCGTGAAAGCCGATGCAAAGGCCGATTACCTGAAGTGCGGCGCATTGGATCAGGAAGATCGGCTGCACCGTGTATTTTCAGCGCGTATTGCGCAAAGGGCGCGCTTAAATCTGGACAAGATTTTCGTGCAGGGCGCCAAAGCCGAAGAAAAGCGCCAACTGGAGTTGGCCGAGGCACTGAAGGCAGGGAAAGACCTGCCGCCCAGAATTGTCCATGAAGGCTATAACCAGCTGCAGGGTGTTTCGGGTTCGGTTGTATCTTGGGTTCCCGAGGAACTCGCCAATAAGATGTTCAATCTGGGAGCGGATTATCAAATCCAAGAAGTCAGTGCTCATGAAGCGTTGCAGCAAGCGGATAAAATTGCCGAGTGTGTGGTGGAAGATCTGCAAACCACCCAAACCATACAGCTTTTGGGGCTACTGCGAGACGGCGATTCGTCGGAGGATGACGATTAGTCCGGGTAGAGCCCGTTATCGCTGGGGGAATGAATAATCATGTCTCTTGAAAATACGGTTATTGCGATCTCACTGCTGCTGGGTATCGTTCTCCTGATCCTCATTATTTACCTGATCAGCAGGGTCAATGATCTCGAGGCCCGCGCTTTTTCCAACCTGACCGCCACTCCCGGTGAAAAAAAAACCGAGGCGGAACCACAAAAGGTGTTCGGGGGCCTTAGCGGCAGGGAACTGTGGGATGAGTGGGTGGCGATGGCCAATGGCGGCGATGACCAATACGGCATCAAAGGCGATCGCGACCGCTTTCTGGCCCTACTCGAGCTCCATATTCGCTCGGTGATCAAAACCGGGATGGAACACGGGTTAGCGGGAACCAATGAACCGCCCTCCAACCCCCTTAAAATAAAGATGCTACGCGGTGAATTCGAATCTTATTTGCCATCGTCCCAGGCAGGGAGACTCTACTCCTTGGGCCGAGAACTGGGTGCCAGCACAGATGCCAAGCAACGTGCATCTTTGGCCGCTGCCATCAGAGAGACCATCGATGCGGTTTCCATGGGTATCGACGCCGGTTCGTCGTTTGTGGACGCCGCAATGCGTGACGTAGCCACGCCATCAGACGAAACTGAAAGCCAGGAATTGGCTGAAATCCCCTAACTTGTCTGCCCCAACCAAGGACCCCGTTACTGCCGTGAGGCAGGCAACGGATAGACAATTGCACCTTCCGGATAGGTTTTTTCAGGGACAAGCACTGCTTCGGCATCGATCGTATCGCTGCTCATTTGCGCCTGCTGCAACGCCAGCTGTGCCTCGAACAGCTCTGTCAGGTTATCTCGCTCGATCTCGATAAGCGTGGCCACCTCACGCTTGAGTGCAGCGACGTCCCTGAGCCCTGACTCTAGCTGAGAGATGCGTTGCGTCAGCGACGTCAATTGCTCGGCTTGTCGGTCTAATTGCGCGACCATCGCGCGGCTGGACTCCACACCACTGCGCGTCACTTCGCTGGTATCGGTCACGGTGGACTGCACACCAGACATCGACACCTCGATGCGCTCAGCGAGGGTTTTGCCGTCGGCGTCGACCTGGCCTACCGCCTCGACCAACTGGGCATGGCCCTCATCCAATAACGCCAGTTTTTGCTCGAGAACCACCATCCGATCGAGGGCCGAGTTCATATTCACTACGCGCTTGGTAATCGATAGCGTCGCCGCCTGCAAAGCCTCCACCTGGCCGGACAACCGCCCCCCGGCGACCATCAGCAACACGGCACATAAAAACACCACGACCGCAGCCCCGCCGGCAAGTCGCTTGGCGTAAAACTCCATCTTGCGATTGGCCTGGCTCGCGGAATCCAGTGCCCGCTCCAAGCGCGTGTGGGTATCAGCATTAAGCTGTGCCACAGCCTCGCCCGCCGGGCTGGGCGGAATGGACCCACCGTTATTGACACTGCGCTGTCCGGGAAGCGTCAGATCATCATCTGCGCCGGGGTTTTCTTCGTCTACCATGATGACT
>JAYNNB010000129.1:0-4134 GCA_038112515.1 Luminiphilus sp. | reverse complement strand
TTCGGCGATCCGCGTCAGGTGTTCGTCTGCAATGCCGTAGCGTGCGTCGTATTCCCGTGTCAGACGATCGAAAAGGAAAGGCCAGGGAAAGTCACAGGTCGTGGCCTCGTGCCCCTGCCACGCGGCGGCGCCGAGGTATTCTGCCCCGGTTCTGCCATCGACGTTGCGCATGAGTTCAAGACCCAGCACGCAGGCGACCTCGTAGTGGCCTGCCTCGATGTCGCGCATGGCGGCGAGGATGGCCATAGAACCCGACGCGCAGGCAGCCTCGTGCCGAGCAGTGGGTAGACTCCCGAGCTCTGGATACACCTGACCAAAAAAGCCCCCTAGCAGGCCCTGGCGAGTAAAGAGATCGCCCACGAAGTTCCCGACATGACCGACCTCGATTTGCGCGGGTTCGATACCGGCATCACCGATAGCGGTTTGTAGTGCTTCCGCAAAGAGGTCGTAGATTTCCAGTTGTTCTCGCGCCCAATTGCGCGCGAAATCGGTCTGGCTGCCGCCAAGAATATAAATAGGAGCTTGCATCAACATTCCTCCAATTGAGTTGTCAGTGACGCTTGCAGTTCCGTGCGCATGACTTTACCCATGGGATTTCTGGGAAGTGCTGAGAGATAGTGTATTCGCTCAGGCAGTTTGAATTTAGCGAGGCCCCGCTCAAGTAAATAATCACAGAGCACCTGCAGTGAAGGGGTTGGCTCATCCTTCGCGGTCACGATGCAGGCACAAATCCTCTCACCCAGTGCGCCGTCAGGATAGGCGCAAACCGCCGCTTCAGCCACAGCGGGGTGCGCCTCCAAGAGGGTATCGAGCTCCGTGGGCGAGATTTTCATCCCTCCGCGATTAATAATGTCCTTGCAGCGACCGACGATACGGTAGTAGTGGGGGGGGTCACCGCTGATATCCACCAAATCACCACTGCGAAAAAAACCATCTCGGGTAAAGACCCCTTCATTAGGTGTACCGAGGTAGCCTTCAAATACGGTCGCGCCCGCAAAGCAGAGCTCGCCGACGGCGCCAGCCTCATCTAGTTCGGCCCCGCTATCGGGGTCGATAATTTTGCTTTTCACCATATCTGCCGCGCGGCTGGACCATTCGATGCCACGGACTCCAAAGCGGGGGAAATGTGAGGCGCGCAGATCGGGCGTCGGCGCAGTATCCGGTGTGGCGAAGAGGGCCAGACCCTCATTGGATCCATAGAAGTTGATAATGGGCTTGTGGTAATCGCGCTCAAAGATCTCGATCATCTCGGGCGAGAGCGGGGCAGAGCCAGAACCCACGGCGCGTAGCGCGCTGAAGTCAAATGCCCGCCACATATCGGGTTGCGCAGCTAATTGGTTCAGCAGGGGCGGCGGCGCAATGGTGAAATGGATTTGCTCCTCCTGCATTTGTCGCAAGAACAGCGCGGGGTCCAGAGGGTGATGTAGCACCAGAGCACAACCCAGCTCGGCTGCAGCAAATAGGAACCCTCCGATAGCGGCCATATTGACCAGTGGGAAAGGGTTCAACAATTTTTCGCCCGGCTGGTAGTCCCCTGCTTCGGCAGTTGCCCGTGCGGTTGCCATCCACATATTGGCAGATCGAGGAACGCCCTTTGGGGTGCCGGTGGTACCCGACGTCCAGCAGACGGTCAGTACGCTGTTGGCTGGATCGCACAATCTCTCTTGATGAAGTCGTAAACGATCCTTCGATGGCGCATCGATGTTAGCGGCGAGACAGTCAAGCTCGCCGCCGACTGACCAAACGGGTGTCTCGGGAAGTGCTATTTCAGCTACTGCCGTGAGGTCTTGGCCACGAAAATGCCGGCATCCAATAAAGTGCGTTGCGCCCAGCGTCGCGCCGAGAGAACCTATTTCATGGGCGCCATATTGCACCGGCAAAGGCGATATCACCGCACCAATTTTGCTGCTGGCGTAGAAGCACACCACCAATTCGACAATATTCGGCAGTTGCACCAACAGGCGGCTGTCAGCGCTAGCACCGCGCTCAAGTAGCTGAAGTGCCAGTGCATCACTTGCAATATCAAGATCGCTGAAACTGAGACGGACCGACGGCGTTCCGACGAGGGTCTCCTTATTCGGTTGATCCGCAACCGCCAGTGCATGGGGTTGGGTGGCGACCTGTTGGGCCAGCAGGCTGTGAAGGGTATGGGTACCCCAGTGCCCGCATGCAGTGAGTGCTCGAATTCTGCTCGGGTCGCTAGTCGGCAGTTCAGGCATCACAGGCTCGCTGATATTCCTGCTCCAATTGGTCGACCAGCCGCGCGATGGTCAATATCGAGTCGATGCTACCGACGTTCTGGCCAGCCGACCAAATGTCTCGCCAACGTGTCGGGTCCCCCGAAGCGTCGCCCACATTGACCGCCTTTGGGGCTGGCAAGTCGCTGGGGTCATATCCGGCCTGAATCAAACTGGGCCGCAACCAGTTTGCCGCCACCCCGGATATGGCATCGGAGCAAATGATGTCCTTTGCCGATGAGGCAACTACCATTTCCTTATATCGGGGGTCTGCCAAAGACTCTTCGGTGGCGATGAATCGCGTCCCCATATAGGCGTAGTTCGCGCCTAAAATCTCCGCAGCGCGGATACCTCTGCCACTGACGATGCCGCCCCCCAACACCAGCTCTCCATCCCAAAAGCGACGCACCTCTTCCACGAAAGCGAAGGGGGATAATTGCCCCGTATGGCCTCCGGCGCCCGCGGTAACCAGTACAAGTCCGTCGACACCGGCGTCGACGGCTTTGCGCGCCAGTTCGGGATTGATGACATCGGCGAATACGCGCCCGCCGTATTGGTGTGCAGTTTCAACGGCCTCGCTGGGGCTCCCGAGCGCCGTGATAATCAGTGGGGCTTCATACTCTGCAGCCAGTTTCAGATCGTCGAGGCGTCGCGGATTGGAGCGATGCATCATTAAATTGATCGCCCACGGCGCATCAATATTGGCGTCAATGGCGGTGGTGATCGCGTGCAACCACGCTGCCAACTCCTCTGTGGTGCGGGCATTGGGCGAGGGGAAGCTTCCGACGATGCCCGCGCGGCAGGCGGCGATCACCATATCGGGCCCCGACTGCAGGAACATGGGGGCCTGAAACAGGGGTAGCCTGAGGCGGGCGCGGAGAGCAGACATGACAGCACTCATCTTGGTATCCGTTGGATCCTAGGCGGGGGTAGGGTGCAAGGCAAGCGCTATCCGGGAGCGATGTCGCGCGCATTTCGCGCCCCGCAGAACGGCTAATCTGCGTTGCGGGAGAGGAATTTTCCCTGTTAGTCTGAGTCCCCCGCGAACAATAGGTGCGGAGAAAAGAATGAACCAAGCGCTACGTTTGCCCGCGTATCCGGTGACAGAGAGTTGCATTGGTGGTGTTGCCGAGTTCGAGCACACCCAGCCCTGGATTTATGGTCTTGATAATCCCTATCTCCACGGACTCTATGCCCCCACCACCCTCGAGCTGAGTCAGGAGGGGTTACGGGTAGAGGGTGAAATACCCGCAGATCTGATGGGCACGTACTTCAGGAATGGCCCTAACCCAATTCATCAGCCTGGTAATCGATATCATCCTTTCGATGGGGATGGCATGGTCCATGCCGTGTCTTTCTGCGAGGGCGAGGCCAGCTATCGTAATCGCTATGTAGAGACGTTGGCGCTGAGAGATGAGCAGAAAGTCGGGTGCTCAACATCCAATGGGGTAATGGGACCTTTTGACTTCACCACCTCGGAATTTGGTATCAAGGATACTTCCAATACCGATCTCTTTTACTACGCCGGCGGCTTGATGACGTTGTGGTACAACGCCGGTCACCCTTATCGCCTCAACCCGCAAACTTTGGAAACCGAGGGGTACTTTGAGCTCGCGGGTCGACAGCATCGTCGCTTGTCCGCGCATTCAAAAGTAGATTGGGCGACGGGCGAGCTCCTGTTTTTCGATTACGGCGAAGAGCCCCCGTATATGACCTACGGTGTGGCAGATGCCAGTGGTACGTTATTGCATGAGGTGGCGATCGACCTGCCGGGCCCGCGTTTGCCTCACGACATTGGTTTTACCCCGAATTACACCATCCTCCACGATCTTCCGTTTTTTCATGACCCTCAGGTGTTGCAGCGTCACCACCTTCGTGTGCTGACGTTTCATCAGGA
>JAYNNB010000128.1:0-4135 GCA_038112515.1 Luminiphilus sp. | reverse complement strand
GTATCCCCGGGAACTCAACAAAGAGAGACGCTCTGGCGTCGACCCGATCACTCTGGCTAGCCGCCCACAGCGCCGCGCGCGTACTCGCTTCAGAAGCTACGTCACTCACTTGCCCCTGTATGGATGACTGCCATTGCTTGGGAGTGAATGCAGCGCCCACGACGACGCCCAAGGCCACCAGCGCCCCTCGCAAGATCCACTGTTTCATCACAACACTTCCTATCGATTATTCGAGCTCTGATATGCACGCAGTCTACTCACTGCGGCGTCCTATTTCTGGCTATCATGAATTCCTGCACTGGTTATTAGCGAGCGCTCATGAGAATAACGCAACAAACGCCGGCGCCACGCCAGCACGCGACGCGTCGCGGCACAGTTGAGTATCGGATCAACAGTCCCGCGTTCCCCAACGGGATTTGGGGGCGCGAGCACTTCACGTTAACGCGCCACGCCAATGGCGACCGCGTGCTACGCGCGTTTTGTGAATTGGATGATGATCCGGCGTTGATTCGTGATGTGATCCAGCGCGTCGATGCCGAGTTCCATCCCCAAGACTGTGTCGTGCGCCTTACCGAGGGTGATCATTTCAAGGGGTCCACTTGGTACCACATCACGGATGATGAGATCAGCTACACGGGATTAAGCAGCGCCGAGGGCCGTATTTCAGGGCAGCTGGATATCGATCGCAGCATTCGTGGCTTTGGCACCCATGCGCTCAACTCCGATGCGTGGCTGGTTGCACGATTTGATCGCTCCGAGGGCCCGTGTCAACGCACCTTCTACAACAGCCCGTTGACCTCGCTGGACCACCGCGGCGCGACGGGGCCTGCGCTGGTCTGTTCCCAGGGAACCACCATCGAGTACTTTGGTGAAGAGACCGTCACTGTGTCCGCTGGCACATTTGCTTGTTACCATTTTGCCTATGTGGTCGTGGCGACTGATCACCCGGAATATCACCTATGGGTCACGTCAGATGGCGATTTTGTATTCGTCAAAGGCACCGTTGAAGCGCCCTACGATTGGTCGTTTGAACTGACTGAGTTGATGTGATCAGCATGGGTCTGGCATCACAACCAAAACAACGAAAGGAAACCTGTATGCGCCTGTCTCTCGCCCTCTCACTGCTCCTTTGCCATTCATGGGTACTCGGGGATGAAGATCAGCGGCTTTATGACCTGGGTAATTTCCCGCTGGAGGTCGGCGTTACCCTACCGGCCACCAAGATCTCATACACGACGCATGGCGCCTTAAATGCCGCCGGAGACAACGCCATCTTGTTACCCTCATTTTATCTGGGGGACCATCACGGTTATGACTTTCTGATTGGACCGGGGAAAGCGCTGGATCCGGAAAAATACTTCATCATCGCCACCGATATGTTTCAAAACGGACTGTCCAGCTCTCCGAGTAATACCCCACCCCCGTTTAGCGGCCCTGATTTTCCCGCTATTTCTATTCGCGATAACGTGGCCGCACAAAAGCGGCTGCTCACCGAACATCTGGGTGTCTCGCAACTGCAGGCAGTGATCGGATTTTCGATGGGCGCCCAGCAGGCGTTTCAGTGGTCCGTAAGCCATCCCGAATTCGTCGACAATATCGTTCCGATGTGTGGCTCGGCGGTAGAACACCCCCACGGCATCGCGCGGCTCGAAAGCTTCAAGCTCGCGATTATCACTGACTCACAATTTCAAAACGGGCATTACACCGCACCGCCCGAGGCGGGTCTCAAATCCGCCGCGGTGCACTGGGCAGCGTGGGGTACTTCTCAGGAGTGGTTTCGCCGCGAAGGTTGGCGGGGATTGGGACTGTCAGGTTTAGACGGCGTCTATGACTTTTACTTCACATTAATGAACAGCTGGGACGCCAATAACCTGCTCGCCCTGGCTGAAACCTGGCAAAACAACAACGTAGGCACGACCGAGGGCTTTGATGGGGATTACCAGAAGGCACTCGCCTCTATCTCGGCCAACGTGTTGTACATGCCCTGCGAAACGGACCTTTATTTCCACATCGACGCCCTCGCCCATGAGTCTCAATTCATATCGGGCGTGCAATTTCTTCCCATCCCCTCAGATTGGGGTCATCTCGCGGGCGGCGGCTTCGCGCCAGAGGACGCGGCGTTTATCAACCAGGCCATCAGCCGCTTCCTCGCAGAGTAACGAGGAAGGCTTCGATGCTGTTTCCTCTAAAGTGGCTGCAGACTTCGACTGCAAAAAACCAGCCACTCAGTCTGCGAATCGCTGGAGTTGATTGGGTGGGCGTCGTTAGCTGGAGCGCAGAAAAACTCCCCCGCGGCAACCCGGCCATGACCTTCAATATCCAGGCCACCGGACAGCACGTACCACACCGAGTCGAAGCTCGGGGTAAAGGCATGCTGGGAGTCCTCTGATCCCATCGTCACTTTGAAGATCAGAGGCCCCTCATCGGGCATCGATGCCCAGTCCGGAATCGGATCGCTAACATGCACACTGGGCATCTCTTCCACAGATCGCCGCCCCGCAACCTGCTCAAACTGACTGAGCCTTGCGGTCAATGCCTCAGGCACTTCATAGAGATCCGCCCAGTTAAGGCCAATATCTCCACCCAGGCTGAAAAGATGAAACTGGACGCCGTCCGGGCCTGCCTCTTCAGGTCCGTAAGCGTGCCCAGCCTTCACCCAGCGGATATCTCCGGGGCGAAAACTCCCCTCCTCGCCAATCCGCATCTCGCCTCGCGTAATCAAATAGATCGTATCGTGAGGATGCCAATGCACACCGGCGTAAAAATTCGCGGGGAAATCCGCCTCGATCAGAAAAGGCTCGCTGTCTCTCAACACACGGGTCGGCGTGGTCGGCCGTCCATGAGGGTCATGGAACGTTTCCCAATCGAGGTCTTCCGGGCGAATGTGCTGGGCGTTGCTCATGTCTGTCACTCCGACCGCAGGACTGCTTCCATTGACCGCTGATAGAAGCCATTGAGATAAGACAGCAGATTGTCACCGATAATCTCTATGAGCAAGCCGGCTGGGTCACGGAAGTATCCCTGTGGGTCACCGGGTGACCCCATCACGCGCCGGAAACCTTGCTGTTCCAGGCGTTTGCAGGCTGCCTCAGAGTCCGGGCTGTAAAAGCAGAGGTGGTGCTGAATCATCGCTTCAGAGGTGACCCAGGGCGTATTGGGTACCGCCTCAATCAATTCAAAATTGGCGCGACCATTGCTGGCATGTGCGATGCGAAGCGTGAGATTGACCACCTCGCCCTCAATTACCAAAGGCCAGTTTTCCCGATCTCCACCGATCCATTGAACATTGAGTAGTTCCGAAAGTCGCGCACTGGCGCTATCGATATCCCGACAAACCAATCCGGTATGAACGAGTTCGAGTCCACCAGGGTCATCCGCCAACTCGGTCGTCATCGCAGTCTCCTCTCTTGTTCCGATCAGCGCGTGAGCCAATGCGCCAACTTCAGCATCTACGCAGGCTGGATGAGTTAAGCTGATCGCTGCATCATGGTACGCATCATTGCAACGCGAGAACACTCTCGCGAGCAGGGTTGATCAATAGAGGTGAGTAGATGAGCGAGCGTTTACTGGCTTTGGCTTCCGGCGTACACGACGGCAACCCGCCCACCGTATCGCCAGCAGACATGGTAAGAATCGCGGCCGATGCGGGCTACAACAGCGTGGGACTCTGGGTTGCGCCGGGGGACAACTGGCATTCGTCGACCACTGGCGAAGTTTCTAGCGTGCTCCAGGAATCGGGTCTCGTTGCTTTGGATGTAGAGGTCATCTGGCTACAGCCCGGAGGCAAACCAGACCCGATGCACCATGAGATCATCGCCATCGGCGGCGAGATCGGCGCCAAAAATTGCCTGATCGTCAGTTCTGAACCTGATCGTGAGGTCACCAAATCTTTATACGAGGATCTTTGTATTCACGCCGAGCGCGCAGGGATGCGGGCTTGTCTCGAGTATATGGGGATTACCGAGGTTAAAACCCTGGATGACGCCCTCGACGTGGTAAACGCTGTCAATCACCCCGCAGGCGGAATCCTGGTCGACCCGTTTCACCACGAGCGGGTAGGACACAAGCCGGAAAAGATTCTAGAGATTCCCCAGCATTGGCTGAGCTACGCCCAGCTGTGCGATATGCCAGAAGG
>JAYNNB010000127.1:0-4360 GCA_038112515.1 Luminiphilus sp. | reverse complement strand
TTCAACGCCACACGCAACCGCAAGGTGCTGGTGTTCCCGGGCTCTGGCCAATACAAAAAACCGCCACCGTGGTTGGTGGCCGGCGAGGTTGTAGAGACCACCCAGGTCTACGCCCGCCAGTGCGCTGCCATCGAGCCCGATTGGTTGCTGCGGGTGAATCCTCACGTGCTGAAGCGGCATCATTACGAGCCTGCCTGGCAGCGCCGCAGTGGCCGGGTCATGGCCAAGGAGCGGGTGACACTGTATGGCTTGACCATCAGCGATGGCCAACGCGTGCACTTTGGCGAGATCGATGCCAAGGCCGCGCGGGAGATTTTTATTCGCGACGCGCTGGTGACCGGTAATGTCATAAAGCCGCCGCGCTTTCTTCGCGAAAACCTGTCGCTGATGCGTTCGGTGGAGGAGTTGGAGTCGCGCACGCGGCGCCGCGACCTCCTGGTCGAGGAAGAGGCACTGGTGCAGTTTTACGATGAACGCCTCGGGCCCGAGTGCGTTGGCATGACTGCGCTGATCAAGTGGCTCAAGCGGGATAAGGAGAGAGAGGCGCATCTGCTGCTCAAGCGGGAGCAGATTCTGGTGCGCGACCCGGGCGCTGAAGTTGAGGCGCAGTTTCCGCCTACCTTGCACTGGCAAGGGGTGGACTATCAGCTCCGTTACCAGTTTGAGCCCGGTCGCCAGAATGACGGCGTGTCGATCACGATCCCGCTGCCGCTCCTGAACCGCGCGCCGCGCTATCTGTTTGACTGGCTGGTGCCGGGCTTGCTCAGGGACAAATGTATCGCGCTGATCAAGGGCTTGCCCAAGGCGAGCCGCAAGCAACTGGTACCCGCCCCCGATGTGGTCGATGCGGCATTGTCTGAACTCTCGGCAGAAGACACGGACCTTTGCGCAGCACTGGGGCGCGTGCTGAAGCACCAGCGAGGGGTGCAGGTGAACCCCTCGGAGTGGCAACCGGCGCAGCTTGAAGATTTTTATCGCATGAACATTCGTGTGGTGGATGCGACTGGCAAACTGCTGGGGCAGGGCCGCGACATGGCGGCATTGGTGGCAGAGTTTCGCAGTGGTGAGACGCCGGTGGCGACGCCGCAGGCCAACTCCCCTGAGCGCGAGACCGTGGAGCGCTGGGATTTTGGCAACTTGCCCGGGGTGTGGAAGTCCAAAGCCGCCGGGCTCGAGGTGATTGCCCACCCAGCGCTGGTGGCCGAGACAGAGGGGGTGGCGATTCGCCTGCTCGATTACCCCGGCGAGGCAACCCTCGCCCACGAGACCGGGCTGGTGGCGCTGGCGTCGAAACAGGCGAGTCAACTTACCAAGTCATTGCGTAAAGCGTTGCTGGCAGGCAACGAACTCACGCTCGCCTTTGCCGCAGTGGAAGTCGATCGCAAGCGGCTCGTTGAGGACGTGATCGCCGCGGTGGCCCATCAGCACCTGCGAAGCATCGAAGCACCGCGTTCGGAGGCCGCCTTTAAAGCGTGGTTCGATACATTGCGCGCGGCGTGGCATGCCGACGCCGTGGCAATGGCTGCGCAGCTCGGTGAAGCACTCAAGGCGTGGACCGCTGCGCGCACGGCGGCAACACGGTTGGGGAGTCAGGACTATCTCGACAGCCAACAGGACTGTTGGCGCAACATGGCGACGCTGCTGACCAGTGAGACCGTGCGCCATGCGGGCAGCGAGTGGCTTGCCCAGTACCCGCGTTATGCCAAAGCAGCGGAGCATCGCATTAGCCGGCTCAATGGGCAGTACCTCAAAGATCAAAAGGCGCTTGAGTTGCTGCGCCCCTGGACAGAAAAACTCGATACCGTAATCGGGAGCTACCCCGGTTTGGTGCGCCTGTCGGAAGAGGCCTACCAATACCGGTGGATGTTAGAGGAGTTTCGGGTGTCGCTGTTCGCGCAGCAAATGAAAACCCGGCTGCCGGTGTCCGGTAAGCGGCTCGAGCAACAGTGGCAGCGGGTGCAACGCTGGATGGAGGATCACCCGCGTTGATGCCCCGTGACCCACGCGTACAATAGCGTTACAGTTACGCCCGAAGGAAGCTCAGAGCGCCTCGGTATGTTGCGGTACGCCACAAATAATTTCCCCATTTCGCGCGCCTTGATAGAGGCGCCGGACATGCCTGTGCGTGTCTCTCGCGCCGCGCGGCGCTCAGCGATGGCGCTGCGAGCGCCGGTGTTGAGCGCACTCGCAATGACGCTGGTGCTTTGTTGCGGGCTGCCCAGTGCTCAGGCGCAGACCGAGTTGGATCCCTGGGAGGGCTACAACCGCTGGATGTATAACGCCAACGATGGCTTGGATCGGTACATTGTCAGGCCCGTTGCGAAAGGTTACGACGCGGTCATGCCCGAAGCGGGTCGCAAGGGCGTTAACAACTTCTTCAAAAACTTTTACGACTTCAACGGTGTGCTCAACGCTTTACTGCAGGGTCGGTTTGAGCAGGCGCTGAACAATAGCTTTCGGGTTGTCGCCAACACCACAGTGGGGGTGTTTGGGCTATTTGATGTGGCCAGCAAGGCCGGTATTCCCCGTTACGAAACCGACTTTGGCCATACGCTCCACATCTGGGGTGTGCCGCGAGGCAATTATCTGGTGTTGCCGCTATTGGGGCCAAGCACGGTGCGCGGAGCCGCAGGCACCGCATTTGATGCCTTTGCCTCACCGACGGGTCAGCTGATCAACGACGAGGTGTTTTGGGGCCTGCGCCTGTTTAACGTGATCGACGCCCGCGCCGGGCTGCTTGACGCAGAAGCGGTGATTACCGGTGATCGTTACGTTTTTTATCGCGACGTTTACCTGCAAAATAGAGCGGCACTCGAGTCAGAGGGTCAGGTAAAGGATGACTTTTCTGAATTCGACAATGACTGGGACGAGGACGAGTTCTGATGCCCCACAAACGCTGGTTGCAACACTGCTGACATGACCCAGATCGGGGCCGTGTTGGTCGTGGACGATCAGGCTGAACGCGCAGCCGCACTGGTCGCCGCGCTGGATGACCCCCACCACCGTTACGAGATCACACCCGACGCCCCAGACCTTGAGGCGGTGCTCGGTGCTGACAGCCCCTGGGACTGTGTGATTTGCCACGTTGAGTTGTTGGATGTTTCCTGGGCCTCGGTGCGACGTGCCATGCGCACGTTTGATGTGCAGGTGCCGGTACTGGCGGTCAGTGATCACCGCGACATGGACAGCATGACCACCGCGCTCGGTTTGGGTGCGGCCAATTTTTTTGTGAACCCTGCAGAAAAGCCCGGTCTGGTGCGCCGTGCGATTGAGCGCAGTGTGCATCACCGACAACTGCAGCGCGATCTGGTGGAGTCCAACGAAAATCTTGAGCGCGCCAACACCGAGCTCAGCCACTCACTGCGCATCCTCGAGCAGGACCAGGCGGCCGGTCGGCAGGTGCAGAAGGCGATGTTCCCCGCTCACTCGCTTAAGGCGGGGGATTACTGGTTCAGCCATCGCATTTTGCCGTCGCTCTATTTGAGCGGCGATTTCACCGACTATTTCAGAGTGGGTAAGCATCAGGTGGTGTTTATTCTGGCGGACGTGTCGGGCCACGGGAGCTCTTCGGCGTTTGCCACGGTGCTGCTGAAAAATCTCTTTGCCCGCAAGCGCTCCGACTACCTGCGCCGCGACGATAAAACCGTCACCCAGCCCATCGAGATGCTCACCCTGGCCAACCGGGAACTCCTCGAGCTACATGTGAATAAGTACGCAACTATGGTGGTGGGTTGTCTCGACTTTGAGCGACACACACTGCAATACTCTGTGGCAGGCCACTTACCCAAACCCGTGCTCATGACCCCAGGCCACATTGAATACCTGCCCGGCGAGGGCATGCCCGTGGGGCTCACCCCCGAGGCCACCTATAGCCTTGAAGAAACCACCCTGCCCGAGACCTTCATGCTGGTGCTCATGTCTGATGGCGTACTGGAAACCATCGACGCGGTGGATCTGATCGAGCGCGAGAAGACGCTCTTGGAGCGCCTCAGTGGCTCGCTGGAGAAACCGGGCGATCTGATCCGTCGATTGGACCTCGGTGAAGTCACCTCGGATGATTTGGCCGACGACATCGCGGGCCTGTTTGTCAGCAGAGGTGTGGGTTGAGCGACTGCCGTATCTGCGCCGCATCCAACGATGGCGCTCACGTGCTCAAGTTACAGGGGGATGTGCGCCTCACCATGTGTACGGCGCTCGATCAGTACTTTCAATCGATGTTCGCCGAGCCTGACTTTGTCAGTGTGTGGGTGGATGTGACCGAGGCCGACGGGCTCGACAGCACCACCTTGGGCATGCTCGCGCAACTGGCGATTCAGACCAAGGAGCGCTTTGACTTTCGTCCGGCGATTTTCAGTACCAA
>JAYNNB010000126.1:0-4395 GCA_038112515.1 Luminiphilus sp. | reverse complement strand
ACCGCGAGGACACTGGAGCTCGCCCGGTTGGGCGCTCAGATCGAGAAGTCGGTCAGTGGCTCTCCCGCAGGGTCATCTCCATCGCCTTTTGCCGGATTGGTGCAAGGTGAAGCTTCAGACAATAGCGTTGCGCGCTTGGCGGGGCAAAGCGAACTGACTTTCCGGCAAAATCTGGCCAATGTCGATCGCGCCGGTCTTGCGGATTCCGCGCGGTTTAATCAGTTCTCACTCAATCAAAATGCAGCGGGTCGGGAAATGGCCGGACGGGCTCTTTCCGAGGCCTTGGGTCAGCGTCTGGTGGCGAATATCGCGGCGGGGCACTACCGCCTCGCATTCAATGTGAACCCCAGAGAGTTGGGCGCTATCGACGTGGTTATGGAAATGCGTGACGGCCGTCTGGATGCTCAGATCAACACGACCAATGCGGTTACCCGTGAACTGCTGGGGGATTCCCTGCCGAGATTGCGCGATGCGCTCCAACAGAGTGGCATTAACCTCGCGCATCTTCAGGTGGGTTCGGAATCCCAGCAAGGTAATGCGCAGGGGCGCAATAGCGGCACAGACAGTCCTGAGCAGCACCTCGCCGACGAAAGGCTTTTAGCCGACACGACGGCAGATGTAGTATCAGAGGATATTGATTTGGGTCTCGACCTGGATTCAGTGGATTTTTGGGCATAATAACGAAGTGCCCCGGTTAAGGATGGAATAGCACCATGGCTGACGAAGAAGTAGACGCAGGCGAAGAAGGCAAGAAGTCGCCCATTGTCGGGTATATCTTGATCGGCGTGGGTGTCGTTGTAGCACTGGCCATTACGGTTTTGGCGACCATGTACTTTGTGGGGTACTTCGATCCCGATTCTGCCGAGCGGATTGAAGCAACCGTGCAGCAGCTGGAGATGGATGCTGCAGAGGCCCGACAGCGGGCAGAGGAGCTTGCCAAGGGCCCGAGCAAAGAGACACTGGATTCTCCTGAGCTGACGCGCTTTGAAAATACTTATATGGAAATTGAGCGGCCGCTGGTCGCGAATATCGTCAACTCGAGAAAGGTCATGCAGATCAAGGTGGCTATCATGACTCACTATGACGATCGGGTTGTCGCCAATATGGAGAAGCACGCTTTTGCGATTCGCTCGGAGATGCTCGATGTGATGCGCAAAATCGACGAAACCCGGCTATCCGAGCCCAATTTCAGAGCGGACCTGGCTGAGCAGCTCAAGATCGCTGTGAATTCCGTATTGGAAAAATACGAAGATTTTGGTGGTGTGGAAGAAGTCATGTTCACTGAATTCGTGGTTCAGTGATTCTGGCATCTTGGTGAGAGAGCGTTATGGCTGAAGATAGCAGCAGACTTTCGGAAGAGGAGCTCAACGCATTGACCTCCGACGAAGGCTTTGAGGAGGATTCAGCTGCTTTACTGGACCCCGATAGTGTCCTTGGCGGTGCGGTGAAGCCGCATAATTTAGTCACTGAAGACACCACCATCGGCATTAATTTGGCGGCGGTGGATATGATCACCGAGCGCTTCACCCGGCATCTTCGCCTTGGTCTTCTCGAGGTCTTGCGAACCAGCCCCCGGATTACGGCCGACCGTGTCAAGACACTACCCTTCTCTGAATATCTCAAAGACTTGAAGGCGCCGCTCTCAGTAAATACGGTCCGGCTTTCCGGGCTTCGCGGCACCTCCATGGTGGTAATAGACCCCAATGTGGTGTTCGCTTCCCTCGATAATTTTTTTGGTGGCTTCGGCCGTGGTATCGAGGGCTTACCCCCGGGGCGGATGTTTACCCCCACCGAGACACGCATCATTAACATTATGCTCGAGGTTATTTTTGCCTCGATTCATGAAGCCTGGTCTCCCATTATGGAGATCAACTGTGAGCATGTCGGGTCCGAGATCAATCCTGCTTTTGTACAAATCGTCGACGAAAATGATCTGGTGATTGTTTGTCATCTTGAGGTCGAGTTATCAGGCAAGGAGCGGGGCGCAATCGATGTCGTTTATCCCTTTGCCACCCTGAAGCCCATCAGAGACATATTGCGGGGTCGGGTTCAGGATTCAGAGGATCCCTCTGTCGATCATGACGTGTGGGCCCGAGAGTTGGCCGGTGCAGCGTCAGACGCCGAACTGGAACATCGCGTCATTTTGGGTGAGATTGAGCTTACGCTGGGTGATTTCAATAATATGCAGGCTGGCGAAGTGCTGGACCTGAAAAAATTTGATATGGCCCGCGTATTGGTAGATGACATACCGCTTTTTGAGGCAGAGGTAGGCACCGCAAACGGCTATGCCGCTGCGCGCCTGGTAAAAGCTGTGGAGTTGGCAGATTAGCATGGCTAACGCCATTCGGTTTTTCACCCGAACAGCGCGTTCTGGCCGCATGAACTGCCTCAGGAGTGTTAGGAGAGACACATGAGTGATGAAGAGGAAGTAGCTGACGTTTCCCTGGAGCAACTCGCCGAGGATTCACCTCAGGCCAAGGGTTTCGATGCCATGGTCAGCGCGGACGTGCTTCAAAGCGTTCCTGTGACGCTCTCGGTAGAAGTCGGTAGAACGCGCCTGAAGATTCGCGATCTCCTGAGACTCAAGCAGGGGAGTGTCATTGAGTTGGAGCGCAACGCGGGGGAACCGCTGGATCTTCTCGTTAACAATACCGTAGTTGCTCAGGGCGAGGTCGTGCTGGTCAATGATCGTTATGGCGTCCGCTTGACGCGTATTTTGCCCTCTGAAGATCGCGTCGAAAAACTCTAACCGCTGGATTTTGCTGTGGCCGAGGAGCTGAGCTGGGTTCGCTGGGTAACCGCGCTATTTGTCGTCGCGATTGCCATGGCCGTTAGTTTTATTGCCCTTCGTCGCGTACAAAGCTCACATAAAAGTTGGTTACCCATCCGCATTACGGGTCGCGTACGCCTGAATCGTTCCGCCGAGCTGATGCTGGTAGAAGTGGAGAATGAACGGTTCTTAATTGGTGCAACACCCGCTAATATCAGCACTATTGCAAAGCTCTCGGGTGAGGCCGGCGCGGATTCATCCCATGCCGATTCCGAGCCCGACAGCGCGTTGCAGAATATCCCGACCTGACTGAATTCTACCGTGGGGGTGGGTTCAGACGCCGGGCCCATCGACGGGGGGATTATGCTCAGATATCTGCTGTTGGCTTCTATGGTGTTTGCGGCCCACGACGCGTCGGCCCAAGCAGCGTTCCCGATTCTGAGCGCCATTCAAGGCCAAGATGGAGAAACCGAGTACTCGGTAACACTTCAGCTCCTCGGCCTCATGACTGTTCTCACCTTGCTACCATCTATCTTGCTGATGATGACGAGTTTCACGAGAATTATCATTGTGCTCGGCTTGCTCCGGCAAGCCATGGGTACAGCTTCCACTCCACCTAATCAAATACTGCTGGGGATCGCGCTTTTTCTAACACTATTTATTATGGCGCCCGTATTCACTCAGATTTATGACGACGCTATCGCGCCATATAGTAATAATGAAATAGGCCTGGAGGCGGCTGTAGAGGCAGCTCAGATCCCGATGAAAGACTTCATGTTGCGGCAAACAAGAGGAACAGATTTACAAACATTTGTCAGTATTTCCAATGAAACTGACATCGCCGAACCGATGGACACGCCGTTAACAGTCCTTATTCCAGCCTTCATTACCTCAGAGTTGAAAAGTGCTTTTACCATCGGTTTCATGTTGTACATACCGTTTATCATCATCGACATGGTGGTGGGCAGTGTATTGATGTCAATGGGTATGATGATGCTTTCCCCCATGATTATTTCATTGCCTTTCAAACTATTGTTGTTCGTAATGGTGGATGGTTGGATGTTACTGATGACGTCACTGACCGGCAGCTACGTTTAAGGCTCTGCTCAATGGAAACGACCGAGATATTGGTGATTGGCAGAGAGGCGATCTGGACGGTGCTTTCCGTGGCAGCGCCGGTCCTCTTAACTGCTTTGTCGGTTGGCTTAATCGTTGGCGTAATTCAGGCAGCTACCTCTATTCAGGAGATGACGCTGAGCTTTATACCCAAGCTGGCCGCATTGGTGGCTGCGCTACTGATTTTCGGCGATTGGCAGCTGACAGTCCTCTCAGAGATGTTTGTTAAAATATTCGACATGATTCCTCAAGTTTTTCAGAGATGAATCTCATTCTTGATGATGTTGTTCAGCTGCTAATCACAGGCCTTATCCCTTTTCTGCGAATCTCAGCAATGCTCCTTGCCGCACCGCTCGTCTCCTTGGACGTTGTTTCAGTGAGAATTAGAGCAGCGCTAGCTTTGGTGCTTACAATATTTATATACCCATCTCTGGCTATTCCTGTAATTGATCCTGTAAGTGGTGCTGGGCTGATCCTGGACCTCCGTGAACTGCTGATTGGCCTAGTGT
>JAYNNB010000125.1:0-4401 GCA_038112515.1 Luminiphilus sp. | reverse complement strand
CGCAAACCCAGTAGCAACATGCCCTCGTCGATCTCAGTGACCTCAATCGCACCCTGCTCCCGGGCACGCCGAAACGCTGGCTCCAGCGGCATAAAGTCCAGAGAGACAAAGGCGAACACCACCCGCTTCACCTTTCCAGCAGCGCAAAGCAGGCCGACATCCGCTCCGCCATAAGCGACAATGGTCAAATCACGCACATCACTTCGGAGTAATGTCCTGATCAACGCCATGGGCTTGCGGCGCGGCCCCCAGCCACCAATGCCTACAGTCATGCCGTCCTGAATGACAGACAGCGCCGCCTCGGCGCTGACCAGCTTATTCATGGGTAAACCCTGCGATCCTGATAGGTCCGGCAGTATCAAATTCAGTAGGCGCAGGATCATCCCCCATTGAGACTATGACAGTGCGGCGCTCCTTGCTTACCTTGCAAACCATCGATTGCAGGAGTCCAACGCAGGATCCGAGCGCAATGCCCACTGCTGTCACACATACTGCCGAGTTGGTCGAATTCGCCGCTTCGCATTGGGGCGATCGCACTTTCATTCGCGAGGAGGACTATTCCCTGTCCTTTACACAATTGCTCGAGCACGTCCGTTGGACGGCAGCGGGGTTACTTGAGCATGGATTCACCCCCGGCACGCGCGTCGCCATATGGGCACCCAATCGCTGGGAATGGATCGTCACCGCGTTAGCCACTCATTACATTGGCGGCACCCTTGTCACCCTTAATACCCGTTATCGCGGGCATGAGGCGGCTCAGGTATTGCGCCTCAGTGGTGCCAAGGTGCTGATAACGGTGGGCGAGTTCCTTGGGATCCAATACCCAGCGCTTTTGATCAACGAAGACTGCGGTGATTTGTCGCGGTCTATCGTGCTGGACCAGCCGGGTGAGGCTGGTTTCACGGCACTGCTGCAATCCGGGAAGGAGGCGCTGGCTGACCCAGAGGGGCCGGTCAGTCAAGCATTGCTGGCAGCCCGAGGTAGCGTAAAGGCTACCGACGTATCCGATATTTTATTTACCTCAGGTACCACGGGCACGCCGAAAGGCGTCATGACATCGCATCGCCAAAATCTGCGTGCATTCACAACATTTGCCTCGCTTCTGGGCTTGGAGGCGTCCGATCGCTACTTGATCATCAATCCGTTTTTTCACAGCTTTGGCTACAAAGCGGGCTGGCTCGCTTGCCTGCTGGTCGGTGCCGAGGCGCACCCGATGCCGGTGCTCGACATCGACGCACTGATCAGCACCATAGAAGCACGGCAAATTACCTGCATGCCGGGGCCGCCGACTTTGTTCCACTCGATTCTGACGCATCCCAATCTCGAGCCCGCGCGCATCGCATCGCTCAACAAAGCGACCACCGGTGCGGCGGTGATCCCTCAGCAACTCATTGAAGACATGCGGGGGGTCTTGGGCATAGACACGGTCATCACTGCCTACGGTCTCTCTGAAACCTGTGGGCTGGTGACGATGTGCCGTCGCGGCGATGACGCGGGAACAATCGCCCGCACCTCGGGCCGCGCCATCCCAGATGTAGAAGTTTCCATCGTCAACCCGACCGGAGAACATTTGGCGCCGGGGAGCATGGGTGAAATCGTCGTGCGGGGATATAACCTGATGCTCGGGTATCTCGACGATGCAGATGCCACTCAACAAACGATCGATGAAGGTGGCTGGCTGCACACGGGGGATATTGGCGCTCTGGACTCAGAGGGGAACCTCTGCATCACCGATCGCCTAAAGGACATGTATATCTCGGGCGGCTTCAACTGCTATCCAGCGGAGATTGAGCAGCTCCTCCTCCGCCACCCCGATATTAGCCAAGTGGCCGTTGTGGGACGAGCCGACGACAGACTCGGTGAGGTGGGTGCCGCATTTATTGTAGCGTCATGCCCTGATCGCGCCGACGCCGAGGCATTGACGGCTTGGTGCCGCGATCACATGGCGAATTACAAAATCCCCCGAGAGATTCACTGGATTGATGCTTTACCCCTGAATGCGTCGGGTAAAGTTCTCAAAACCCGTTTGCGTGACATGCTTCACGCACCCCAATCGGCGTAGAGGAGTCGACAATGGCAATTAACAGTTTGGGCTATCTCGGCATATCCAGCCGCAATCCCGAAGAATGGCGAGAATTTGGCACGCAAGTCCTCGGCTTGCAGGATGTCAGCGCAGCGGTTGCTCAGGGAGATGGCACCGTATTTCTAAAGATGGACGATCATCCGTTTCGGCTTTTTGCTGAGCAAGGAGACACAGACCAACTGAGCCTCATCGGCTGGGAAACCGTCTCAGAGCAGGCGCTGATGAAAGTTACCGAACAACTGAGCGCAGCGGGTGCTTCGTGGGAGTGGGGCTCTCCGGAACAATGCGCCCAGCGACAGGTGCAGCGCCTCATCGCATTTAAAGACCCATCGGGGATGCAGCACGAAGCCTTTTGGGGTCGCATATCGGACTTCGCGGCATTCAATTCTCCCGTCGGGGTCTCAGGCTTCGTCACCGGCGATCAGGGCTTGGGCCATGTTGTACTCCCGGCGGCACAATTTGATGAGATGGCGGGATTCTTCTCAGATGTCTTAGGGTTTGGATTGTCAGATCTGATGAAAATCAGATTCACGCCCAATCCCGAGGAACCCGTAAAACGGCTGTGGTTCATGCACTGCAACCGCAGACATCACAGCCTCGGGCTTTTCGAAATGCCCATGCCCGCGCAGTGTGTCCACCTCATGCTCGAGGTCAACAATATAGATGAAGTAGGACGTTGTAATGACCGGCGTATTCAAGCGGGCGCGCCCCTCAGCGGCACGCTTGGCAGGCACTGCAACGACCATATGGTGTCTTTTTATATGCGCAGTCCCGCGGGCTTTGATATCGAATACGGTGCCGAGGGGCGCACCATCGACGATTGGTCAAGCTACGCCATTTTTGAGAGCACCGCAGCCAGCTTCTGGGGCCATGATTTCAGTGTAGGTCAGACGGACTAATTCCCGCCGAGGTTTACTACATATTGATTAAAGGGTCGCCTACTGAGTCGCTATCGTAGCGATTAGAGTGGGTGATACCGAAGCACGCACCAGCGAGATGGAAGTTCAGCTATGAGCAGTTACGAACCACTGGTCACCAAACAGATTCAAACCTTGATAGAGAGCAAGTCGGCCGAGCAACGCGACAACCGACGCCTCTCCACCGAGGTCGTGGACGCGCTGAAAGACTCCGGCTTCTTTACCATGCTGTTGCCCAAACAATGGGGCGGACTCGAGAGGAAACCCCAGGACTTTTTCCGCGAGCAGATTCTCATCGCCGAGGCTGACATGAGCACTGCCTGGGCCTGCGGCATTATCGGCGTGCATGCCTTCCAGATCGCGTTGATGTCTCAAGCCGCGCAGGAGGAGGTCTACGCCAGCGATCCCAATACGCTGGTCAGCAGTTCTTACAATCCGGTGGGCGCCAAGGCGGAGATGGCAGAAGGCGGATTCATGTTGAGCGGTCGCTGGGGTTGGAGTTCTGGCTCGGACCATTGCTCATGGGCATTACTTGGGGGCGTGATACCGGGAGACGGCTATCGTACTTTTCTGATTCCTCGGACGCAGTACGATATCGAGGATACCTGGAATGTCATGGGCCTTCAGGGCACCGGATCGAATGATATCGTTATCGAAACGCCTATTTTTGTCCCCGAGCATCGCACCCATCGGCAGATGGATGGCTTCAACTGCGTACACGATCAGGACAACCCTATTTACGATCTGTCATGGGCGCAAACCTTTGTCCGGGTGGTCAATACCGCCGCGATCGGGGCGTTGAAGAAGGCACTCAAGCTTTTTATCGAGACTCGCACGAGCGCGGCCACCAGCGATCCAACCAAACTCGCGGGCGACGTGGAAACCCAGGAACGTATCGCACGCGTGCTCAATACGATTCGCGAACTCGAGGCCGTGATGTTTCACAACTTCGATCAAATGGAGGCGGCAAGTTGGTCGCCCAGCATCGAAGAACGCGTCCTGTACCGCTATCAGGCATCCATCGTCATCGACAAGGCCAGCGAAGCGGTTGATACGCTCTTCCAGGTGGCCGGTGGTCGCTCTGTCTTTGACGGCCATCCGCTACAGCATCTGTGGCATGACATTCACATCGCTCGGTGCCACGTCGCCAACAACCCGACATCATTCGCCCGAAACTTGGGCGCCATTCAACTGGGCATGGAAAATCAGGACGTCTTTGTCTGATGCCCGCGAACCCTGAGCCCTCACAATATATCGAGGTCGCCGAGGGACGCTCGATTCATTACACCGAACACCGCGCCACCTGCGCGGCGCGGGGCACAGTGATCTTTATTCACGGCAGCGGCCCTGGAGCGAGTGGCTGGAGCAATTTCAAACACAACATCAGTGCCTTTCAGAACG
>JAYNNB010000124.1:0-4445 GCA_038112515.1 Luminiphilus sp. | reverse complement strand
AGCCAATCCCGCGCGGTGCTGGTCCAGCAGGTCATACCGACTGACAGCCAACTGGTATCCTCCATCCCGCCAGCTTTAATGAACATCTGGCCGGGAATTTCGTCCACGAAGGTGAACATCTGGCTGCCGCAGTTGGGGCAAAAACCCCGGTTGACGTGCGAGCCTTCGAACCCTATGGAGCCGTAGATTTTGTATTCACCCGAGATTGTGACCGCGTCCTGCGGAAACATAATGACTGTCGCTTTGCCCGAACCGGTCACTCGCTGACAGTCTTTGCAGTGGCAATGCAGCCCAAAGCCCACTTGTGTTTCATCGAACTCATACTGAACATCGCCGCACAGGCAGTGGCCCTTTTGCATCGCTTACTTCCTTTTCTACTATTGGATTTGCAAAACTCTACCACCCCATTACGGGGGCAGGGAATCGCACTCTCACACTCGGGTCTGACAAATATACTAAGCCGCTAGCTCGGCCATGCGTCGAATGGCGCGGTAACGCGTTGCCCAAATTTCCTGACTGAGGCGTGCATCCGGCGCGAACAGCTCTGATGCGTGATAAGCGCCCGTCCACAAATGGAACTCAACAGGGACCCCTGCCGCTGACAGTCGTTGCGCGATCTCAATATCCTCATCGCGAAACAGGTCGAGGTCGCCGACATCGATATAGGTGGGTGGAAGATTCGACAGGTCCTCTGCCCGAGCAGGTGCTGCGTAGGCATCGGGGGCGGCACCGCCCAAGTACCAACCCCAGGCCTCGATAGAGCCTGCTCGATCCCAGATGCCGATATCGACTACTTCGTTGGAGGAAGTGGTCTCATGACGATCATCGATCATTGGATAAATTGGCAGTAAGTATTTGAGTGTCGGTCCCCGACGATCTCTGAGCATCAGCGCCACGGCCAATGCCAATCCGCCGCCGGCAGAGGCCCCCATGAGACCGATGTTGCTGGCATCTATTCCCAGGCTGGCAGCGTTCTCGAATACCCAGCAGACGCCCGCATAACAATCTTCTGGTGCGGCAGGATAGGGGTTCTCTGGCGCCTTGCGGTAGTCGATTGAGGCAATGGGGATATTGAGTTCCGTTGCCGCCTGGCGCATGTTTTCGTCTTGGGCGTCCAGATCGCCCATGATCATGCCGCCGCCGTGAATATAAATTAGTCCGGGCGATACGGCGGTAGCCGTTTCGGGGCGATAGAGTCTGAGGGTCAGCTCACTCTCTGGCCCCGGGTATTGGTGTTCGGAAATTTGTAGGTTGGGGAAACTGCCTTTGGGGCCTGCAGCGCGCGACGCCGACATGGCAGCGCGACGGGCCACGACGTCGGGTATACCGTTTAGCCCGCCGGGCAGCGCCTCCCATAGCGCTTCGAGGGGAGGTTTGCTCTCGGGATCAATACGGTTCCACAGTGACATAAGCCAGTTCCTCTATGACAAAGCGCGAGTGTAGCGCCCTCATGCGGTAAGAATGAACACCCTGCCTGGTTAAAGAGCCAAAGACGCCACATCAGGACACAAAAAAGGGCGCCGCAGCGCCCTTGGGTTAAGCAAGTCAATTAGTCCCAGTTGAGCGCGCCACCTGTTTGGTATTCGATGACGCGCGTCTCGAAGAAATTCTTCTCCTTGCGCAGATCCATGATCTCGGACATCCAGGGGAAGGGATTCTGGGCGCCGGGGAACTGCTCCGCCAAACCTAATTGGGTCAACCTGCGGTTAGCAATAAAGTGCAGATATTCCTCCATCATGGCCGCGTTCATTCCCAAAACGCCGCGAGGCATTGTATCTCGCGCGTATTCGATCTCGATGGCTGTGCCCTCGAGAATCATTTGCGTGACCTCTTCCTTGAATTCGGGCGTCCACAGTCGCGGATTTTCCAGCTTGATCTGGTTAATTACGTCGATACCAAAATTCAGGTGCATCGACTCATCACGCAGGATGTACTGGAACTGCTCAGCAACCCCGGTCATTTTGTTACGCCGACCCATGGAGAGAATCTGGGTAAATCCGCAGTAGAAGAAAATGCCCTCTGTGACGGCGTAAAAACCGATCAGATTGCGCAGTAACTGCTGATCCGCTTCCAGCGTGCCCGTATTGAAATTGGGGTCTGACAGAATGTGGGTATGGCTAATAGACCATGCCGCTTTCTTCGCCACCGAGGGTACCTCGCGATACATATTGAAAACTTCGCCCTCGTCCATGCCCAAAGATTCTATGCAGTACTGGTAGGCATGAGTGTGGATCGCCTCTTCAAAGGCCTGACGCAGGAGGTACTGTCGGCACTCTGGATTGGTCACCAAGCGATAAATACCCAACACAAGATTGTTCGCTACCAGGGAATCGGCGGTGGAAAAGTAGCCCAGGGAGCGCATGACGATGCGACGCTCGTCATCACTCAGGCCTTCCTTGCTCCTCCAAGTAGCGACGTCTGCCGTCATATTGATTTCTTGAGGCATCCAGTGATTAGCGCAACCATCAAGGTATTTTTGCCACGCCCAGTCATACTTGAACGGCACCAACTGATTGAGATCAGCGCGACAATTGATCATCGCTTTCTCATCCACGGAAACTCGTGAGGCGCCCATTTCCAATTCCTCGACACCTGCTGAGGTATCCATATTGGCAACAGCCGCCTCGGCAGCCTGCATGGCTTCCGGTGAAGGCTCTGCTGCGGCGGTTTCCGCTACGGGTTCGGCGGGCTCATCAACCACCCTTTGCGCTGCGGCAGCGGCTGCAACAACCGCCGGCTCCGGAGCGGAGGTCACGGTCTCGTCCTGATTATAATCTTCCCAAGTTAGCATCTTGCTTTATCTCCTTTTTCAGCGCGCCTTTATTGACAGGCTTCGCAATCTGGATCGTCCAGCGAGCAGGCTTTTGGCACGGGCGCTGGTTGCGGTGCTTCGGTAGCGTTGGATACGGCGTTCAAGTTACCCGTACTCACCGTTGACTTCTCGGTACCGGTAGCGGCGAGTGACCGCAGGTAATAGGTCGTTTTCAGGCCGCTAAACCATGCCATCCGGTAGGTCACATCGAGTTTTTTGCCGCTCGCGTTGTTGATATACAGGTTCAGTGATTGAGCCTGGTCAATCCACTTCTGCCGCCGGCTGGCGCTATCAACCAACCATCGTGGCTCCACTTCAAACGCTGTCGCGTATTTGGCCTTAAGGTCTGCTGGAATCCGGTCGATACTCTGGACGCTGCCATCGAAATACTTCAGATCATTGACCATCACCTTGTCCCAGAGGTCGCGGCTCTTGAGATCGTTGACCAGATAGGGATTCACCACGGTGAATTCACCTGAAAGGTTCGATTTCACATACAGATTTTGATAAGTGGGCTCGATTGATTGCGAAACGCCGGTGATGTTGGCAATGGTCGCTGTGGGCGCAATTGCCATGACGTTTGAGTTGCGCATTCCCGCAGCCGCTACCTTTGCCTTGAGGGCGTCCCAGTCGAGTGTCTTGTCGCGGTTAACATCGATGTACTTCTCACCGCGTTGCTCTATCAAGATATCGAGCGAGTCCAGCGGGAAGATGCCTCTGCTCCAGAGTGAGCCGTCGTAAGAGGAGTAGGTGCCGCGCTCGCTGGCCAGCTCACTGGAAGCCTCAATGGCGAAGTAGCTGATCGCCTCCATGGATCTGTCGGCGAAGGTGACCGCGTCGTCCGATCCATAGGGCGCATCGATTCGATACAGCGCATCCTGAAAGCCCATGAGCCCCAGACCTATCGGTCGATGGCGGAAGTTGGAGGTTTCCGCCTGTGGGACAGAGTAATAGTTGATATCGATGACGTTATCGAGCATGCGGATAGCTGTGCGCACGGTGCTGCGCAGCTTGTCCAAATTCAGCTCGCCATTCTCAATATGTTGCGGAAGATTGACTGAGCCGAGGTTGCAGACTGCGATTTCTTCCGAGTTGGTATTGAGCGTAATTTCGGTGCACAGGTTCGACGAGTGCACGACACCGCAATGCTGCTGCGGCGAACGCAGGTTGCACGGATCCTTGAAGGTCATCCAGGGGTGCCCTGTCTCAAAGATCATTCCCAGCATTTTGCGCCACAGGTTTTGCGCCTTCAGGGTTTTGTGCAGTTTTAGCTCTCCGTTACGAGCCATCTGCTCGTAGTGCTCGTAACGCGCTTCGAACGCGGTGCCGTAAAGGTCATGGAGATCAGGCACATCATTCGGTGAGAACAGTGTCCACTCTCCATCTTCAAACACCCGCTTCATGAATAGATCCGGGATCCAGTTTGCGGTGTTCATGTCGTGGGTTCGGCGTCGGTCATCGCCTGTGTTTTTACGCAGGTCGAGGAATTCCTCGATGTCCATGTGCCAGGTCTCGAGGTACGCACAAACGGCTCCTTTGCGCTTGCCTCCCTGATTCACGGCGACCGCCGTGTCATTGACGACCTTCAAAAAGGGAACAATGCCCTGACTCTTGCCATTGGTGCCTTTGATGT
>JAYNNB010000123.1:0-4498 GCA_038112515.1 Luminiphilus sp. | reverse complement strand
GCTTTGACGCCTTTGATCGAATGGGTCGAGCGAGACAAAGCCCCGGGATCAATTGCAGCTACGGGAATACCGCCAGGAGCCCTAGCGCCAGTGACGCGCCCTCTATGCCCGCATCCCAGCGTGACCACTCCCAGTGGCGATGGTGACTTTAGTTGTAAAACTCTTAAGCATTGAATTGAGAACATTAACAATAATCTCTGGCGAAACATCACAACCTAAAACATGAGAGAGGAAGAAAACGTGCCAAGGCTAAAGAAAAAGCTGATGTTGATATCGTTGATACTAGGCACTCCATTGCTGCTCTCCGCCTGCGGTACCAGCGACAATCTGGGCGCTCAAGGGATCGGCGTTGT
The DNA here is from genome assembly GCA_038112515.1 of Luminiphilus sp. Lineage (GTDB taxonomy): Bacteria > Pseudomonadota > Gammaproteobacteria > Pseudomonadales > Halieaceae > Luminiphilus. Next base: position 4,145 of record JAYNNB010000123.1, on the reverse strand, counting down.
CAAAGTAGAAAGCGGTCTTGTCAGGGGCGTCGAGGAAGAAGACGTCATCGTCTTCAAAGGTATACCTTATGCCGCTCCTCCTGTAGGTATGCTTCGCTGGGCAGCGACGCAACCAGCGGTGTCATGGAATGGCATCCGAGAAGCTAGTGAGTTTGGCGCTGACTGTATGCAAGAGCCCTTCCCTAGTGATGCAGCGCCTCTGGGCACCGAACCAGCAGAGGACTGCTTGTTCATCAATATTTGGCGCAGTTCATCGGAATCGACAGCCCTTCAGCCTGTAGTGGTATGGATACACGGTGGTGGTTTTGTCAATGGTGGCTCCTCACCCGAGGTCTATAGCGGACACCAATATGCTCAAGACGGCATTGTGTTTGTCAGCTTCAATTATCGACTCGGCCGCTTTGGATTTTTTGCTCATCCCGCGCTGACGAAGGCCGAGGGTGGACTTGGCAACTATGGCTACTTAGACCAACTCGCCGCCCTTGAATGGGTACAACGTAATATTCAGGCCTTTGGGGGCAACCCTGAAGCCGTGACGATCATGGGTGAATCCGCTGGAGGTGGTTCGGTTATCAATCTTCTGACATCAACCGATGCTCTCGGTAGTTTCGATCGCGCCATCATTATGTCCGGAGGCGGTCGTGGCCCGATCATGGGGGCGCGCAAAGTGAGTGAAGGGGATGATCATAATCCGTCGGCAGAGTCGTTTGGAATCCGTTTTGCAACGCAATATGGCATAAGCGGGGAGAACAAAACGACCCTAAACTCTCTTCGAGCCTTGACAGCATCTCAAGTCACCGATGGGCTAAACATGGCGAGTATGCGCAACCAAAACACCTACGCGGGCGGTCCGTTGGCGGACGGCGCCACTTCCAATCCCGCACAAAGCGAATCGATTGCATCCGGTCAATTTGCCCGTGTACCAGTCTTAATAGGCACGACCAGTATGGATATTGGCTTTAACTTCGCTAAAACCAAACAGGAGCTTTTTAGCAGTTTCGGCTCCGCATCAGAGATAGCCCGCCAAGCCTATGACCCCGAGGATAAGATCGACCTTAGACAACTCAATATGCTGGTGGGTGCAGATAAAATCATGCACGAACCCGCACACTATTTCGCCGGCAAAGTGGTAGAGTCCGGTAGCAACGCTTGGCTTTATCGCTTCTCTTATGTCGCTGAATCTAAACGAAGAGAATGGCCCGGCGCCCCACATGCCACAGACATCCCCTTTTTCTTGAATACCGTTGCCGCTAAGTACACGGACGCGCTCACGGATCAGGACCAAAAAGCCGCCGAGATATCGCAGCGGTACTTTGCGCATTTCATAAAAACGGGCAACCCGAATTTTGCAGGAGCCCCTGCCTGGCCCTCCTTCAATCCTGAATCACCACAGATTATGAACATCGCCATGTCTGCGACAGCAGAGATTTCCTCTGATCCGCTACAAGACCGCATTGCGGCGGTGAGGTTGTCCCATGCAAACAAATAACGCTCTAATTGCCTGGGCTTTCGCGTATACGTTCGCCACACTCACCCCGCCCAGCTACGGCGACGATCTTAAGAAGCAGGCGTTTGAGTCGCAGCCCGCCGAAGAGCGCTGCGCAAACTTGCCGCAGAGAATGTCTGATGCGTGGCCGGACGCCAGTACTGCCATCACCTCCCAGCAGTGGCTGACAGCCCAGACATTCTCTATTGCGGCGGCTTCAGCTAGCGCTGTTAACCTCCCCGCTCATTGCGATATTTATGCTGCACTCAAACCCCATGTCGGTATCGACGATCAACCGTATCGACTCCAGTTCCACATACGCCTGCCTGAGGACTGGAATGGCCGGTTCTTCTTCCAAGGCGGTGGCGGGAGCAATGGCGTGATCGGTGATGCTCTGGGATACAATGGCGTCGGCAATGTTCCGGCCCTGCTGCAGGGCTATGCTGTGGTCTCGCAAGACTCAGGACATGACAACGCCATTCATACCGATCCGGAGCGCGGGGGCAAACTAGCTTTCGGTCACGACCCCATCGCGAGGGCCAACTATGGCGGCCTGTCACTCGAACCGGTCACACTCGCAGCCAAGGCTCTGATCAGGGCCTTTTACGGTCAAAATATAAAGCACTCGTATTTCTGGGGCTGCTCCAAAGGGGGGCAAGAAGGCATGATGCTTGCGCAACGCTATCCCGAGCACTTCGACGGGATTGTTGCCATGGCACCCGGGTTCTCATTACCGCGAGCGTCCATCGCTGAGCTGTGGGATCTAAAGGCCTTCGATCGCATCAGTAATCCCGAGGGCAGAAGTCCAGTCACACTCCAGTCGTTGCAGGGGGCCTTTACAAACGACCAACTCATAACCGTGCGTGAGGCAATTTTGGCCAGCTGTGATGCCAACGATGGGCTGGAAGACGGCATAACCGGCGACTATCAACGTTGTGACGGGAATGCCGTTCTTGAAAAGCTCGTCGCACAACAGTGCCCATCACATAACAATAGCCTCTCATGCCTGACCGGCGCGCACATAGCAGCCTTGGCAACAGTTATGCGAGGGCCTACAAATTCCAACGGTGAGCGACTCTATGCCGACTGGGCCTGGGACGGAGGATTTGGCAGTGAAAATTGGCGCTTATGGAAACTGGGTAGCTCAGATGGGAAGGTGCCGGCCCTGAACTTTGTTTTGGGCGCTGGTGCCTCGGCGGCCCTCATGAGCGTACCCCCAGTGCCTGTTGCCGAAAACCCCCAGAGTATTGGGGCTTATATTGAGCGCTATGACTTCGACACCACCGCCAATAACATCTACGTGTCCTCTGAGACGTTCCCCCGCTCGCCATGGATCGATATGGGAGCTCGCGAAACCCAACTTGAGGCGTTTGAGCGCCGAGGCGGAAAGATGATTGTGCCCCATGGGGTCTCTGACCCCGTGTTCTCGGTTAACGATACGACAAACTGGTGGCAGGAGGTCAACGCCACTCACAATAAACGCGCCGACGCATTCGTGCGGGTATTTCCTGTGCCTGGCATGGCCCATTGCTCCGGCGGTCCCACGCTGGATAGGTTCGATACGCTCGCAGCATTAGTTGACTGGGTGGAGCGCAATGAACCGCCCGCTCAGATAATAGCCACAGGAAGCAGCACCAGTGCATGGCCCACTCGCACTCGACCGTTGTGCCCCTTCCCGAAATATGCACGCTATAGCGGTGCCGGGAATCCTGAAGACAGCCGAAGTTTTGAGTGCGCAACCAAGTAGACCTTGGCCGGCATCATTGAGCACGCCAGACGAGTCCGGGCTCTACGTGGCTCCCACACACCGCCAACCCGAGGCTTCGAAGCTGATCCGGCTTAACCCTCCAGATACGCCGTGGACTATTGCTGCCTAATGAGGCTTGCCATAAGTTTGCGCATCATTGTCGGTCCTTTATCCTGAGGTAAAAAGACGCGCTTCGTTTTAGCGTCGGTGAGATTCCAGATTTTTTGCTGGGCCTCAATGTTAGCAGCGGCTCCGACCCGAGAAACGAGGGCTCTTTATCAGCTCGCTGCTTAGGTCTCTGTACCTCATGAAAATGGTGGGCCCGCCAAGACTTGAACCCAGGACCGATCAATTATAAGTCGCCGGACCTTTTCAGCTGCTTCTGAATCGATTTGAGCGTATTCATCAGGTCGCGGTTGCTGGGTTCTTCGCCTTTGGCCTGCCCTAAAGTAGCATCAGATGCGCCCACCATAAGGGCCAGCAGATTGCTTACAACCGAATGGTCATAAGGGAGATCCCGTAGCTTCAGTGTTCTGGCGGAAAACTCCAGCGTCCCGAAGAAAACATCTCGCAACTGCCCAATAGGTGTCTCCTCGGGGAGCTCACCGCGGTCGACGCCGCGCTGCATGATGCGATCAAATACCCTAACGTACTCACGTACCTGATCGAGATCCTGCTCTTGCTGTGGACGTGCCCGATAGGTCAGCGAGACCACTTCAAATTGGTCCAGAATGGAGTTGAGGTGGTAGTGGCCCAATTGCTCCAGCTGCTCTCGAGTTGCTGCATCTGGCTCAATCGCCGCCTCGGCGCCGAGTGTCAGTTGCGTCCAGAAACGACCCACCACCCCGGCTAACAGATCCTGCTTGTTTTTGTAGTAGAGGTACACCGTGCCCTCGGCAACCGACGCCGCGC
>JAYNNB010000122.1:0-4506 GCA_038112515.1 Luminiphilus sp. | reverse complement strand
GTGACTTCTGCACTTGCGGAATACTGCCCCGTAAATCGATCGTTCAAGTGCTTTATCGCATCCGCCAGGTCACTTAAGTAGTCTTTAACCATCAGCTCTCCGGTAGGCCCGCGGAGAATGCTCTTCTTGAATTTCGAAGGTAGCGCTTTCTCGAAAGCTTTTTCTTGTTTTGAGATAGTTTTGCCAAGTTCGATCACTCCCTTATCGGACATTCGGGCGATCGGCTCCGCTACTGCTAACGAGAAAATCAATGTCAGCGTGATTAAAAGCCCTGCACGGACGGTGTTCATTATTTTCATTAGGCTAATCCCTCTGTTGTCAGCAGCATTTGGTTTACGTTTCTAAGACTCCTACCCTAGCTAATTCACAGATCAGTTCAAGTCACTTCGAACCGCACCAGATGTCTCAAAAAAGGTGATCGGAACTGATAGCTTTTCCCTCGGGAAGCCGCAGCATCTGACGTGAGCGCGTCTACCCCCGACACTTGCCCGCTCGTGACTCACGCTATGTTCAGTCGCGATCATTAACTCGTTGACAGTAACGTTAGAGCGGATCCTGGCCGATTCGACGCTGCCTGATTGCCACTTTCTCCCGAGCCGCGAAGAATTTGCGATACTGCGCGATCCACGGCCGCAACAATAACGACCTCCCATGAATTGGATCGCACAGCATTGGCTCGCACTCGTATTACTCGCAGGCTATAGCGGCGCCTTGTTATACAACGCATATCTGGGTAGCCAAGCCAGTCGCGGCATGTCGGGCTACTACGTGGGCAACCGCGAGATGAGTGGCGTTGTGGTGGGGATTTCTTTTTTTGCCACGTTTGCTTCCACGAACACCTATATCGGTCACGCGGGCAAAGCCTACGAATACGGTGTCGCATGGTTCACGATGGCCATATTGCTGGTACTGTTCAGTTGGATTTCCTGGCGCTGGATTGGAGCGCCTCTGAGACGATTTGCTTCCAAATGGGACGCGCTGACCATCCCCGACTTCCTCGGTAGCCGGTATATCAGCGGAGACGACCATTCCACCCGCCACCCCCTCCTCCAGTGCTCTGCCATCGTCATTGTTTTTGCCAGCCTGCTGTACCTGCTCGCAATATTTAAAGGCGCAGGCCATTTGTTTCAGATGTTTCTCGAAATTCCCTACGCGTCCGGGGTTGGACTAACACTCATGATTGTCGTGCTGTATACGGCAATCGGGGGGGTTGTGTCCGTGGTGCGAACTGATGTGCTTCAAGGGTTATTGATGCTCTTGGGTGGTCTGGTGATTTTCTTTTTCGTCACCCGCGCGGCGGGCGGCGTGGGATCGATCGCAGCGTTGTATGAAACCCCCGACAAGCAATTTCTTTTTGAGCTGAATGGCGGCATTCCCTTCGCTGTGCTCCTCGGCGTTTCCCTGTCCGGAGCTCTAAAGCTGTTGGCTGATCCGCGGCAACTGTCACGGTTCTACGCGCTGCGTAATGAGGCGGAGGTCAGGCGCGGTAAGTGGATAGCGACCATCGGGTTGGCGATTGTACTGAGCTGTCTTTTTCCGGTGGGGATCTACGCCCATTTGATACTGACGGAAGTCACTGATACCGATTTGATCGTGCCCGCCTTGGTCAATGATCCCGCCGTGTTTCCGCTATGGGCCACCGATTTTCTGATTATCTCAATCCTTGCCGCCGCCATGTCATCAATGGACAGCGTGCTGCTTGTCGCGGCTTCCACCCTGTACAAAAACCTTGTCGCTCCATTCAAAGCCTCCTCCCGAGAGCTTCTTTGGACACGCACATCAGTCATCGCATTTTCTGTGGTCGCCGCCTTGCTGGCACTGAATCCGCCCGGAGATATCGTCGAGATCACCATCTTCTCTGGGAGTCTTTATGCGGTGTGCTTCTTTCCTGCCGTGGTATTCGGGCTCTACTGGGAGAGAGGATCCGCACGTTCTGTGCTGTGGTCCATGGCTGCCGGCGTTACCACTCTGCTTGTCTGGATCGGTCTCGACCTCCGGCACCAGCTCCATGAGGTGTTTCCCGCCTTGCTACTATCGACACTCACCCACTACCTGCTCTCCAAGGCAGCACCGCAGGGCGTAGCCAAATAAAAGTGTCCGCCGTTTGCGGAACTCCGCGGGCATAGCAACGCGGGTGACTCACCAGCCCGAAGCGCAAGATCGCAAAATTAGGGAAACAGTGTCTTGAGCGTGGGTTTTACAACTTTGCCCATGGCATTTCTTGGCAACGTCTCCAACACCAGCAATTTCTTGGGGATTTTGTAGCCCGACAGCCTATCCTCGCACCACTCTTTGAGGGCGGTCACGGAGAGCGTTGCTCCAGTCTTCAGCACCACCGCCGCAGCAACGACTTCACCCCATGTACGATCGTCCACACCAATAACCGCGACTTCGGTGATATCCGGGTGCGCAAGCAGCTTATCCTCAATCTCCAACGCAGATAACTTATAGCCGCCCGACTTTATGATATCGACCGAGGAGCGACCCATGATGCGGAAATAGCCCTCCTCCCTAACCGCAATATCGCCCGTGCGGAACCAACCGTCGGTAAACGACGCGGCGGTGGCCTCCGGGTTCGCCCAGTACTCGAGAAAAACCGTGCCACTTCGAACGAGGATTTCACCGGATACGCTCTCCTCGTCAATTACGTTATCAGCCTCGTCAACCAACTTTATAGCGACGCCCGGGAGCGGTTGACCGACATACCCTGCCCGCCGCTCACCCCGGTAGGGATTTGAGAGCGCCATCCCTATTTCGGTCATGCCGTAACGCTCCAGTAATACCTGTCCGGTAAGCTCCTGCCATTGCGTGAAAACCTCAATCGGACAAGCTGCCGACCCCGACACATTCAGACGCATATTGGCAAAACCCTCGCAGACCCGCTGAGCCTCTTGCTCTTCAAGCTTCTTTATATGATCGATAAGTTTTACATACACGGTTGGCACTGCCATCAGCAGCGTATAGATATCGTCCGCCACTTGGTCACATAGCGATTTGATATCGAGCTTGGGCATCAGATGAACCGTGGCGCCCGCCCACAGCGCACAGCTCAGCACATTAATGATGCCGTGCACGTGATGCAGCGGAAGAAAAAGCGGTATCACATCCTCGGATTGCCACTCCCACGCATGGACCAAAGTAGAAATCTGCGCGGCAATGTTGCCATGGGTAGTAACGACCCCCTTCGGTTTACTGGTTGTGCCGCTAGTGAAGACAATCATCGCCCGTCGCTCATCAGAGAGTTCAGGCATTGAGCAGAGGTCATCGCTCAAAACTTCATTAACGGTTCCAAGGGTAATAGACAAACGATCGCAGAGTTCTTGAATACTTCCCCGGTTGTTATCCGCGGCGATAACTTGAGTGACCCCCGCGCTGGCCAGACAATGCTCCCATTCGGATTCTGTAGCGGCAACATTGAGCGGAATCGCAATACCGCCAGCGCGCCACACCCCATGCAAAACGGTTACGTAATCGATACTGGCCGGCAGCAGAAAAGCCACTCGCGCTTCATCGAGGTCAGTGCTACCAGCTAACAATCCACTGGCAAACCGCGCTACGCGGTTATCGAGTGCTGAATAGGTGCAAGTCTCATCGGCCTGAATGAGGGCGATCCTATCTGGCCGCTCATTATTGAGGATTGCTTGCATCGGTCAGATACTGAGATCGTCGAGGTTGTAATCCTTAAGGTCAGCGCGCGCGGCGTCATTCCACTGATAATCGTTAGCCGCCGCCAAAAGCGGTTGATACTCATAGGGTGTCTCAGCGGGAAACCGCTGCTTGCGGGCATCGATTGCGTAGGCGATGGCGCGTGATCGGCGCGCAACGATGGCCTCGTCAAAAACCTGCGCGTCACTGTGGATACCACCCCCCATCACGCCCAAGACCGACGCGCGCTTGTGAAAACCGAAGTTCACCGTAATTCGCGGTTCAAAGCCGCAATTGGGGAACGAACCATGCAAAAGCTGGCGATTGCAGATCACCACGTCGCCGGGGTTGCATACGATAGGGACAGCCCCTTCGAGGCGCTCACTGCCCGATTCGGCGACCAGCGCTTTGATATCCAGTTTTCCTTGTTTATGTGTGCCCGGTAGCACCCACACGCCATTCACCGCAGTGCTGCCATACACCTGAGCCATGAAGTTGAATCCATGAATGTCCTCGTCAAAATCAGGGCTGTCCCAATGGGTGACACCGTCCTGATGCCAGGATACCGCCGCACCGATGCCAGGCTCTTTAATAAAGAGCGCCTCATTAAACGGCGCGAAGTCTGGGCCGTTAATCGATTCGGTCACTTTGAGTAGTTCGGGGTGTGCGTAGGTTCGCAAGCAGGCATCGGAGAACTGCAGAGAGCCCAGCAGAATAAAGGGTGCCGCTGGTGGCGCCTCCGCACCAGCTTCTGGCTCAAACATTTTGATTTGATGACGACCGTTGGCCAACTCAGTGCCACCCAGAGGGTCGCCGAGCGGCTTTGACCAAACCAGCGTTAAGGCTTTGGCACCCACGCCC
>JAYNNB010000121.1:0-4595 GCA_038112515.1 Luminiphilus sp. | reverse complement strand
GTGAAAGGTCGCGTCCGCGCAATGAACGGCGGTTTCTCGGGCGGCACGATCGCCTCTATGCGCGCCACGATGGCAGCGGTTGCCAGTAACCCAGAAATTATTGGCGTTCTGACCAATGCTTTCGCGCTCGCGGAGGGGTTTACCGGACCTGAGCAGCCCGCAGGGGCCGCGCCCCAATATGATGAAGAGCTGGGCAGCTGGAGCGCACCGTTTATCATGGCGCCCATCAACACGAAGAATATTCATCGCTCCAACTTTTTACTCGGTCACCGCTACGGCGAAGATTTTCGCTATGACGAAATGCTGCTAACGGGCGATGGCGACCAAGGCAAAGCGACCGCGGAGTTCGTCGCCAAGGATGACTCCGTCGCGAAGAGTAAGCTCCAACCGGGAGAGGGCCCCACCAAAGAAGAGCGCGAAAGCGGCAACTACGACGTTATCTTTGCCGGCATGAGTCGCGACGGTGAATTGATGATCAGCAGCGTTCAGGGTGATCGCGATCCGGGGTATGGCTCAACGTCCAAAATGCTCGCCGAGGCGGCATTGTGCTTATTAAAGAACCCGGACTTGGCCAGCGGCGGACTCTGGACGCCGGCAGCAGCACTGGGTGAGGCATTACTCGAGCGGCTGGAAGCCCATGCTGGTCTGACGTTTCAGATCGAGCGGGGATAGGCGCGGCGGTCGCGGACTCACAGGTGGATTAAAAACTTTACCAATGCTTCCAAAGGAACTCACCAAACATCTGAATAGCAGTTTGCCGCCCCTGCTCGCGGACACCCTTGATGGCACCGCCGTCACGGATTTAGAGCGTCTTTCGGGCGGAGCGAATAACGAAACCTGGCGATTGAAATGGGGCGATACGCCACTGATTCTCCGCCGGCGCCCCTTCAGCGCCGGTGCGGTGGCCAATCTCGAAGGCAATATTCTGGGGCTGTCTTTAGTTGACGAGGCTCAGGTCATCCAGCTTGCCAGCAAAACCGCCGTCCCCGTACCCACAGTTTATGGGGTATTCGAGGAGCATCACGCCATCGGCGAGGCATTTTTGATGGGGTTCATTCCGGGAGAAAGCATCCCCCAGCGATGGCTCAATGACGCCAACTTTGCACACGCGCGCAATAAGCTCGCCTATCAGTGCGGCGAGGCCCTCGCACACATCCATGCCATCGACTGCACGAATCTGCCCAGCAGCATTGGTCCTACAACACTGGCCCGGCGCTTCGAGGCGGCACAAAAACGACTCCACGCGTTTGGTGATGTATCACCCGCACTGCAGTATGGTCTTAATTGGTTGATCGATCATGCCCCAGCAGAACCCCCCCATGTTCTACTTCATGGAGACTTTCGCACCGGCAATTTGCTGATCAACGATCAGGGATTGGCAGGCGTACTGGACTGGGAACTGACGCACCAAGGCCCACCCGGAGAGGATCTGGGCTATCTCTGCGCCAATGTGTGGCGATTTGGAAAACTGGAAAAGCCGGTGGGCGGATTTGGCGACTATGCAGACTTAATCGCTGGCTACCAATCGGTCGCCGGGTGGAGTCCTGATCTCCACAACATCCGCTATTGGGAGATCTTCGCCGCACTGAGCTGGGGATTGGTCTGCCAAACCATGGGGGCGCTCTGGAAAGGGGGACAAGGTGACGTCGAGCGCGCCGCTGTGGCCCGCAGACGATCAGAAGCGGAATTGGATATGCTCCTCTTAATCGATGAATGGGGGGACCAATGAATCGAGAGGAAGACGCGCCAACAGCAGAGGTATCAGCGGACTCGCTACTGAATGCGGTAAAGTCCTTTCTGATCGAGGATGCCGCACCCCACCTCGAGGGGCGCGACCGATTCAATGCCAGAGTCGCAGCCAACGTGCTGGGAATTATCCAAAGGGAACTGGCCATGAGGCCCGCCTTGGAGGCACTGGATCAAGATGCGGCAGCTAAATGGCTCACGACCGTCGAAGTAGACATCCCGGTTGCCCAACAGCTATCTCGGGCTCTTGCGAGGCGAGATATAATCGACAACGCCGCTTTTTTTGACTATCTCAAGACGCGGCAACTGTTGGTAACGTCGATCAACAACCCAAAATACGCCAGTCGCGCCATTGCTGAGCAGCGTTGGCAATCAGATTGATTTTAAGTGTGTCGCCCGCTAGCGCAGTTACCAACCAAGCCCACCGCTGACCCAGTGGGCGGTAAGATGGGGCGAGTTAAATATCTACTCAAAGGACGATGCTAATGCGTCAGGATTTTCTTTTTGATATTCCACGCGATATCGAGGACTACCTGCTGGTTCTCGATGACTTCATCGAGCGGGAAATAAAACCCCTCGAGGCCCGAGACGATAACCAACGCTTCTTTGACCATCGTCGGGAGCATGCGCGCACCGACTGGGATCGCGGCGGCCTGCCCCGGGAAGAGTGGGAAGCACTCCTGATGGAAATGCGCCGTCGCGCCGATGCAGCAGGACATTTTCGCTACGCGCTACCCGAGGCTTTTGGGGGCCAGAACGGCACCAATCTCGCAATGGCGCGTATCCGGGAATATCTGGCACAGAAGGGGCTTGGTCTACATAACGACCTGCAGAACGAGAGCTCAATCGTTGGCAATTTGATGACGCCGCTGATGTTGCGAGACTTTGGCACCCCTGCGCAGCAAGAGCGCTGGATGGAGCCCCTGTTGCGGGGAGAAATGGGCTGGTGCTTTGGCCTGACCGAGGCTGCGCATGGGTCTGACGCTACCTGGATGGAGACCCGTGCCGAAAAAACCACGCGAGATGGTGTCGGTGGCTGGTGTCTGACAGGCGAAAAAATGTGGACGACTGGCCTGCATAAAGCCAGCCATGTGCTGGTGTTCGCGAGGCACTCTGGCGCAGACGGCAGCGCCGCGGGCATCGGTTGTTTTGTTGTGCCCACCGATGCACCCGGGTTTGAGATCGGCGAATATCTGTGGACGCTCAATATGCCCACCGACCACCCTCGCTGCACCTTATCGGACGTATTTGTGCCCGACAGCAACGTATTGGGTGATGTGGATCAGGGACTCAAAATTGCGATGCACTTTGTGCACGAGAGCCGTATCAGACAGGCCGCGTCCTCGCTTGGTGCCGCGCAATACTGTCTCGACGAGACTTTCAAGTACACAAAAGAGCGTGCCCCTTTTGGCAAACCGCTATCAGCCAATCAGGGCATCCAGTTCCCGCTGGTAGAACTGCAAACCGAAGCGGAAATGTTGCGTTTGCTGATCTACAAGACAGCAGCGCAAATGGACCAAATGGACAAAGTCGATGTTGCTCGGAAGCTGACGGACAAAGTGTCGATGTGTAACTACCGCGCCAACCGGCTGGTCTGTAATGCGGCAGATACGGCCATGCAATTTCACGGTGGGCTGGGCTACTCGCGCCACAAACCTTTCGAGCATATCTACCGACATCACCGGCGCTACCGCATTACGGAGGGCGCCGAAGAGATACAGCTAAGAAAAATTGCCGGGGTGCTCTACGGCTTTGTCTCTTAATATCGAGTAAGCCGCCTCCTTCAGGGAGAGTCAGACGCCGGTATCTTCGGCGATGCGAATAACGGGAGGCGCAGCCAGTAAATCGCCCAGCTTATTCAGCACGCCGGTCTCGGTTCGCCAGTCCAAGTAACGCTGGTAATGCTCCGCGCTGTCCCAATACTCAATAAATACCAGTGCTTCCCCGTCTCCCTCTTCATAAACCCGAAGACCCTGGCAGCCGTCAAATGCGCGTGTGTCCGGCAAAATCTGGCTGAGGAATTCCAAAATAGGCGCGCATCCGCCGGGCCCTGGCTTAAGGTCTACCCATACCATTGCCATAAAGTGCTCTCCTTAAATTAATCCGAAAAAAGTTGTATTGCTGCTGGCTCGCCCGTTTGGATCAACAAAGCGCGCTTGCGAATAAATCGCATCAGGCCGGCAGATCCCATGCGCGAACCTCCCATCCCCGAAAACCTAAAGCTATTCTTTTCCACGTCGTTTACCACCCCGGTCAATGAGGCGTCATTGATACTCACGGCACCCACCTGCAGACCCTCAGCCACGGCGATCGCAGCCGCATGCGGCTCGGACGCCACCTTTGACTCAGATACCGGCAGGCTCTCCGATACCATCACCTGGTATGCCTTTGGTGCGCAAAAGAGTGCCATGCTGTGAGCAATGACAAAAAGACCGTCAAGGCGGGCCGCCCTGCGTTTTTCTCGGACCCGGAGATTGACCGTTTACTCGCGATCATCGTTCGGCTCATGACCGAGCACTCCGTTTTAACCGAGCGGGTCAAATCCCTTGAAGCGCTGCTGGCGCAATCCGGCGTTATTGCCGGAGATGCGCTGGAGAACTATGAGCCTACGGAAGAACAAGATGCCCAGTGGGCCCAAGCGCGATTCACACTGATAAAAGACGTGCTGGAATCGGGCGCCAATATTAAAAACAATAACAGGGGGTAAGTAATGGAAGGACTTTGGTTATACCTGCATATTTTGTTGCTCGTATTTTGGGTGGGCACTGACGTTGGTGTTTTCATTGCTGCACGATGGTCGGAGCGCACAACCCTGAGTATCGAGACGCGGCAAACAGTTCTGCAGCTGG
>JAYNNB010000120.1:0-4653 GCA_038112515.1 Luminiphilus sp. | reverse complement strand
CATAGCGGGCGGTGTCTTTTTGCTTGAGGTAGTCGAGTAACTTTCGACGCTGGTTAACCATGCGAATCAAACCACGTCGTGAGTGGTGATCCTGAGCATGTTCTTTGAAATGAGATTGCAGTTGCTCGATATTTGCGGTGAGCAAAGCGACTTGCACTTCCGGTGAACCGGTGTCGCCCTCAGACTGCTGATAATCCTTAACAATTTGTGCCTTAACGGCTGCGTCCAACGCCATGGTTAATTCTCCAACCTGCTTGTTGAAAACGAGCCCATCCGTGCAGGTTTACAGATAGGTTCGGGGAGCGGCAAAGGCCGCAAATCTACTGGGAAAGAAGCCGCATTGGGGCCAATTTTCCGTCTTCTCGAACAAGACCAACGCCGAGAAAGGATCCTCCCGCGTCAGCGATGCGCACCATACCACTCTGAGGGCCGTTTGGCACTACTACAGGCTGTCCCTTTGTCATGTAAAAAGTTGCGGCCTCGGAGAGTTCAACGCGCGGCAAATGAGGCATACAGGCCTCGATCGGCGCCAATAATTCATCTAACGCCTGCTCGCAATGGTGATCCCGCCGCATCGATAACTGATCGAGCGTAACCGCTGAGGACAAATCGAACGGGCCCGACTGACATCGTCTTAGCACGCTGACATGCGCGGGCACGCCCAGCGCAGCACCAAGATCCTCCGCAAGTACACGAATATAAGTCCCCTTGCTGCAGCGCACGCTAACTTGCACCGTTGCTACCTCCCCCGCGTGAAAGGCGAGCACATCAAAGCGATGGATGGTCACGGACCGCGCCTTACGCTCCACCTGCTCTCCAGCTCTGGCGCGCTGGTAAAGGGGCTTACCATCGACCTTTAACGCTGAATACATGGGGGGGATCTGCTCGATCGGTCCGGATAAGCTTGCGAGGCCCTGGGCAATTGCCTCCGGCGTGATGTGAGAAGCCGACGCTCTAGCCTGCACATCGCCATCCGCGTCTGCGGTATCAGTGCCCACGCCCAGCACAAAAGTACTGGTGTATTCTTTATCCGCATCGAGCAAAAACTGAGAAAACTTGGTGGCCTCGCCGAAGCACAGCGGCAGCACACCCGTCGCCAATGGATCCAGGCTGCCGGTATGACCCGCCTTTGCTGCACCAAAGAGCCGCTTGGCGTGCTGTAGTGCTGAGTTAGAGGTGATGCCACCCGGCTTGTCGAGCACCAGCAAACCGTCTACCTGCCGACCTTTTCGCCGACGAGCCATTAATCCGCCGAAGAATCAGGTCCCGCCTGAGGCGGCGCAGAGAAAAGCTCCTCATCGGCTCGCCGCACTTCTCTCAGCAAGCTCTCCATATCGCGGCCCCGACCAACACTCTCATCAAATCGAAAACCTAGGCGCGGCACGGTGCGCATGGACGAAACCTTGGCTAACTGGGATCGCAAAAAGCCCGCTACTTTTTCCAAGACCCGCGTCATTTCGGTGCGCTCTTCGGGAGTGGAATCCTCCATGAGCGTAAAAAACACCTTGGCGTGAGACAGGTCTCGGCTAACCTCAACCCCGGTCAAATTTACCTGTTGAACACGCGGGTCTCGCACAGCAGTTTGCAGCAGGTATGCCAACTCCCTGTGCAAAAACTGACTGACCCGCTCGGTCCGCTCAAACTCTTTACCCATAGCGCGGGCTCAGAGACTCCTTGCGATCTCGTTGACTTCGAAGACTTCAATCAGGTCGCCTACCTTCACATCGGTATAGTTTTTCACCCCAATGCCACACTCCGTGCCATTGCGCACTTCATTGGCATCATCCTTGAAGCGGCGTAGGGACTCGAGCTCCCCCTCGTAAATTACAACATTGTCACGCAACACGCGGATGGGCTTGGACCGATAAACAGTACCCTCGATCACCATACAGCCCGCGATCTGACCAAACTTGGGCGAACGGAAGACATCGCGCACCTCGGCAATTCCGACGATTTCCTCGCGCATCTCCGGTGAGAGCATCCCCGAGAGCGCAGCGCGCACGTCATCGATCAAATCGTAAATCACGTTGTAGTAGCGGATCTCGACACCTTCGTTCTCGGCCATTGCCCGCGCCTTGCTGTCGGCTCGCGCATTAAAGCCAATGATGATCGCCGAGCTCGTAATAGCGAGGCTGATATCGGTCTCAGAAATACCACCGACACCACCGGAGACAATATTGACCTTGACCTCTTCATTACCCAGATCCGCCAAGGCGCCCTGAAGCGCCTCAAAAGAACCGCGAACATCTGCCTTGATAATCAGATTCAGGGTCTGAACCGAACCTGCGGTCATGGTCTCAAACATATTGTCGAGCTTCGCAGCCTGCTGCCGCGCCAACTTGGAAGACCGCATCTTTTCTTGTCGGAAGTCAGCCACTTCACGTGCCTTCTTCTCACTCTCAACGGCGACCACCGGATCTCCCGCGTCGGGGGTTCCGTCCAACCCCAGCACCTCTACCGGAATGCTCGGGCCAGCTTCTTTAATCTGATTTCCGTTCTCATCAAGCATGGCTCGCACGCGGCCGTACTGCAGACCCGCCAGCACGATATCGCCCTGACGCAAGGTCCCCTGCTGTATTAGCAGCGAAGCGACGGCGCCGCGACCCTTGTCCAACCGGGATTCGATCACAATCCCTGAAGCTGGAACATCTGCCGGTGCTGTCAGTTCCAACAATTCTGCTTGCAATAACAAGGCATCAAGCAATTCGTCGATGCCCTGACCGGTATGCGCTGACACCGGCATAAACTGTGTATCCCCACCCCAGTCCTCAGGAATGACATCTTTGGCTGCGAGCTCCGTTTTGACACGCTCAGGATCAGCCGCCTCCTTGTCGATCTTATTGACCGCAACAACGATCGGCACACCCGCTGCCCGGGCGTGTTGGATGGCCTCTTCTGTTTGAGGCATAACGCCGTCATCGGCCGCGACCACTAACACCACGATATCGGTGGACTTAGCCCCGCGCGCCCGCATTGCGGTGAATGCGGCGTGACCAGGGGTGTCCAGAAACGTGATTATCCCTTTGTCAGTCTGGACGTGATACGCGCCGATGTGCTGGGTAATCCCTCCTGCTTCACCACTGGCAACCCGGGATTTTCGAATGTAATCCAGAAGCGAAGTCTTACCGTGGTCAACGTGACCCATGACCGTCACCACTGGTGCTCTGGGCTCTGGCGTTCCCTCCTGGCTTGCCAGCGTTTCCTCGAGTTTTTCCTCGACTTCCTCAGCGCTCCTCAGCACGACCCGATGTCCCAACTCCTCTACGACCAGGGTGGCGGTATCCTGATCGAGCACCTGATTGATGGTAGCCATCACACCCAGGCTCATCAGTTCTTTGATCACCTCGCCCGCTTTAACTGCCATCTGTTGTGCCAGATCGCCGACGGTAATGTTTTCTGGAACGTTCACGTCATAGATGATCTTTTCGGTAGGCTGCTCGAAACCATGCTGATTAGGCTCATCATGCAGCTTTCTTTTCCGCCCACCACGACGCCGCGCTACCCCCGCCTCGGCGGCCTCCAGATCCGTGATCGATAAATTGTGTCCGCGCTGCTTGCCTCTTGCTCCAGCGACACCTCCGCGCTCAAGACGTCCCTTGGTGTTGCGCCTGCGGAGTTCATCTCTGGCAGGCAAAGTGCTCTCTTTCGTCGGAGCGGCATGAAGGCGCTTGGGCTTCCTATCCGCCTCTTTGGCGCTCGGCTGCGCAGCGGCCTCCTGAGCTTGACGCGCCGCCTCCTCTGCGCGGGCTTTAACCGCAGCCTCCAATTCAAGCTGTCTCGCCTGATCTTCAGCCTTGCGCCTGGCTGCGGCCCGCTGCCGTAGCAACTCTGGATCAGATGTGTCAACAGATTCGTCCAGCTCAACAGGGACCATTTCCTCTGAGGCTGGCTGAGCGGCTACCGATGCGGCGGCGTCGCCCACACCGGCTTCAACCTCTACGGGAGTCTCGGTATCTGTGTCAGCATCCGAGCCCGCCTCATCGAGATCTTCCCGCTTGACGTAGGTCCGCTTCTTTCGCACTTCAACGTTGATGGTGCGTTTGCCTGCCCCACCAGCCCGCAGGGTGCTGACGGATTTGCGCTTCAGCGTAATTTTCTTGGGCGCCCCACCCTCTGCACGCTCGCCATGGCTTTGCTTAAGGTGGGCCAGCAGCGTCTGCTTATCCTCCTCTGACACACCCTCTTCGGCCGAGGCGTGAGGCAATCCCGCGTCCTTCATCTGCGACAAAAGCCGGTCTACCGACGCCCCGACGGTCTCTGCCAGTTGCGCTACTGTCACTTGTGCCATTTCTCTCTCCCTATTCGCTCGGTCGCTAGAGTGCAATCACCACCTGATAAACCTCAGGCTGTTGCCTCCTCTTCCTCCGCGAACCAAGGGGCGCGAGCCGTCATAATGAGCTCTGCCGCGCGTTCTTCAGTCATGTCTTCGATATCAAGGAGATCGTCTACTCCCTGCTCAGCAAGGTCTTCCATCGTAACGATGCCGCGACCCGCCAATACAAATGCGAGGTGCTTGTCCATGCCATCCATTGTCAGCAAGTCTTCGGCGGGCTCATTGGCACCCAACTTTTCTTCCGAAGCGATGGCCAATGTCAGCAACGCATCTTTTGCCCGCGCCCGAAGCTCCTCAGAGATTTCTTCATCGAATCCCTC
>JAYNNB010000119.1:4216-4758 GCA_038112515.1 Luminiphilus sp. | reverse complement strand
AGTCCCACTGATTGGGGATGCCCTGGAACTGTCCTTCCAGATCCCAGGTGGCGCCATGGAAAGGACAGCGGAATTTGTCGACGGAACCCGACTCGTCGCGCAGACAGCGGCCCCGATGCCGACAGGAATTAATAAACCCTTTAATCTCGCCTGAGGGTGTGCGGGTTACGATCACGCTACGGTCAATGATCCAGTAAACATGGTGATCACCGGGCTCGGGAATTTCCTCTTCGCGGCAGGCCATCTGCCACACTCGCGGCCACATTTGCTCTTTTTCTTTGTTGAAGAACTCCTGACTGATATAGCGATCTACTGAGAGATCCTCGTCCCCCATGTAGGGATTATGCTGAACTCTCAGGTACTCAGGTACTTCGACTGTCTCGAGATCGAGCAGATCCTGCCACGTTGTGCCGACAAAACGGCCTCCATCCCCTTGTTGCTTCTGTTCTGCGTTCGCCATTGTCTATCCCTTCTGCTGACTGCTATGCCCGAGACACTGCGTCACGGGGTTATCGCGCCAACATATTGACGCCGCTGATACC
>JAYNNB010000119.1:0-4206 GCA_038112515.1 Luminiphilus sp. | reverse complement strand
CTGGAGCTCCGTACACGTGGGTGTAGCCAATCTTGGGTTCCCCCGCCACCTGCCTGGCGCCGCCTTCTCCTCTGAGTTGCACGCAAATCTCATGGACCTGACGCAGTCCAGAGGCGCCGACTGGCTCGCCGTTGGCGAGACATCCGCCATCCGTATTGACGGGCAGGCGTCCGGTAATCTCTGTCACACCCTCTGCCAGCCACTGTTCCTGTTCACCGTGAGCACAAAAGCCGTTTTCCGCCATGTGCATAATCTCGGCGCCCACCTCGGTGTCCTGCAACTGTGCAACGTCAATATCCTCCGGGCCCACGCCAGCCAGCTCAAACGCTGCCTGGGAGGCGGTCACCGTAGGTGAGGCGGCCATCTCGGGTGGTTGCGAGGGACTGAACACCTCGAAGCTGCCGTAGTTCCGCGATCTTACCACCGCAGTTTTCAGATAAATGGGACGGGGGTGGAACTGATGCGCTATATCAGCGCGGCAGACAACCAGTGCGCAACCGCCTTCGGCGGGAGAGCAGAACATATATTTGTTCAGCGGCTCACTGACCATCGGCGCGTTTTCAATCTCTTCCCACGACAGTGCGGTCTGGCGCCAGGCGGTTGGCGTCAGCGCGCCGTTGCGAAAGGCTTTTTCGGCAACCCGTATTAGGGTCTCTCGCGAAATACCATAGTCGTGCATGTATCGCTGGATCTTCATTCCAAAGTACTGAGTGGTTAGCATTAGCCCGGTTTCGCCATACCAGTCGTCTAGGCCCCACTCCGCCGGTTTGGGGTTGAATGCACCGCGGTCATGTTTATCAAAACCCACCACCAAACCAACGTCATATTGACCGCTTTTAATGGCTGAGTAGGCGGCGTTCAGAGAGCTCCCGCCCGTGGCACAGCCGTTGGCGACATTGGTGAACTGCAGGCCAGTTAGCCCAAGCAGGTTGACCAGCGAATCCGCATTGCCACTGTCTTGACTGCCACCGAACGCGAATTGCATCGCTTTGAAATCAGTGCCCGCATCAGCAAGCGCCGCTCTCACGGCGGCAGCGCCTTGTTCAAGGCCTGACATGGTGGCTGTTCTGCCAAACGGGTGCAGACCTAATCCTACGATTGCGACATCCATCAATGTGCCTCCTCTGCCGTGCAAAATTGGAAGGTCACCAAGTCATTGCCTTCCTCATCCTTGCGCACCGTGATGATTTCCAACTTCATGGGCATGCCGATGTGAAGTTGATCCGGCGTATTTTCTCTCAGGCGACTCTCTACTTTCAGTCCGCAGGGGAGCTCGACATAACCGACGCCATAGGGTCGAAACGTCTCGGGCGTTTCGTCGGTGTGGTAGGGCGTCTTGGGCATGAACGATTGGATTGTCCATGTCCACAGTGTCCCTGCGCTGCCCAGCTCGGCGTCCTGCGTATTTTGCCCGGAGCAAGCTCTGCAAGAGGACTGGCTTGGGAAGGCGTGTTCGCCGCAATCCAGACAGCGACTGCCGATGAGGCTGGGGTTGGTATCTGGCCAAGTGAATAGACCGGGATGCAGCGGTTTCGTTCCTGACATCGGGCTTTTACCTGTGTGTTTCCAGCGTGTCACCGAAGAATTCCAGTGGCGCAGTGAGCGTTGTTTCGGTGGTTGTCCTTATAAAATCAGTCTAGGATATCGATCATAAAAAAAGCAAGCCGGATTGTTTGCTGGGGTCAAACGCGGATTCGCCGATAGGCGCCGAGAGTAGGGGCTTTTATGAGTGCTAAGCAGATGAAGAATAACGCCGGTTCTGGCAAGCGGGGTCGACTGTCCGCTAAGTCGCCCGGCGCGCCGCGAGCTGGCGAGGGGTGGCAGGCGGAGAAGAGTGCGCTGACACGGCAAGCGATATTGGAAGCCGCAGTGCGATGCTTCGTGGAATTCGGTTATGCCAGCACCACCACCGCAATGATTGCCGAGGAGGCGAGCGTTTCCCGGGGCGCGATGATGCATCATTTCCCGTCCCGATCAGCCGTGATGAGTGCGGTAGTGGGTTATCTGCACGTGCGGCGGATCAATGAATACCGGGCTCTGATGACGGGCATTGAGTCCCCTGATGAGAGGCTAACGAGAAAGACGATCCGCACGTCAGTCGAATCGGCCTGGAAATATGTCAACCTGCCTTCCTTTATTGCCTATCAGGAGCTGTTGTCTGCCGCCAGAACCGACAAGGAGTTGGCAGAGGCCGTAGGCGAGGTAGAGCAGGATTTCGAGCGTGAATTCCTAAAGACCGTTCGCGCGGTATTTCCCCATTGGAAACAAGTTAAATCGCTCCAGGCAGCGCATGACCTGGTGCAGTTTGTCATGCAAGGGATGGGCGTAGCGTATCGATCAGCGCATCGAGAGCAGCGGGCGCGTCGTGTTATCGAGACTGTCACAGATCATCTCGAACGAATCTATCTCGCAGATACCAGCGACGCCTAGGGTCGAGTCGGTTCGTCGCCGTGTTTTTATCAATCGCACAAAGCTAATCATAAAGTTGACACAAAAGGAGAAAATCCATGGGCATGGTTGATGGGAAGGTGTGTTTGGTCACTGGCGGTGCGTCAAACCCTGGGTTGGGCCATGCGATAGCCCATAAGTTGGCCAGCGAGGGGGCAACGGTCATCGTCACTGATGTTGACGGTGAGGGTGCCGCCACCACTGCGGCAGAAATTGTTGCCGCGGGCGGGCAGGCTAAGGCGTGGCAGCAGGATGTGACGGATGAGGATGCCTGGGACACCACGATGGCGACCATTCTCAGTGAGCACGGCAGGCTGGACGCACTGATCAACAATGCGGGGATTGCAGTTTTGAAAACGTTGCCGGAGCTATCCCTCGCGGATTACAACCGGCAGATGCTGGTCAACATGACCAGCGTATTTCTGGGGACCCAGAAAGCGGTGGCGGTAATGCGTCAGGCCGGGGTCAAGGGCTCCATTGTCAATATGTCCTCGGTCGCAGCATTGGTCGGTGTGCCCGCCTGCAGTGCTTATGCGGCTGCCAAAGGAGGCGTAATCGGTTTTACCAAAACCGTGGCCGCTGAGACCGCGGCCGATGGCATTCGCTGTAATACCCTGCACCCGGGTCTGATTGATACCAACATGCAACGTCAATCCTCGGTGGAGAACCCGGAAGAATATGTGAAATTGAATGCCGCAGTGCCCATGGGCTATATGGGTCCGCCACACACAATTGCCGATGCGGCCTTGTTTTTGGTCTCAGATCTGTCGACGTATATGACCGGTGCGCAGATGGTCATTGATGGCGGATTGATTAATCAGTAACTGTGCAGCAGGAGAGGGAGAAGATACATGTGCGATCAGCATTTTGAAGAACAACAAGCGATTCGTGCCTTACTGGAGCGCTACTGTGATGGCGTGAACCAGCGAGATGCAGACATCTGGGGGTCCACCTGGGCGGAAGATGCGATTTGGGAACTGCCTCATCTGGATATGGAGGGCCTCAAAGGACGCGAAACCATCGTTGCGGCATGGCTGGAAGCGATGAAGATGTTTCCTTTCGTGAACATGATGGCTATGCCGGGAGTGATCAATGTCGATGGCGACCATGCAACGATGCGCAGCTACACCGACGAGGTCGCGGTCACACAAGACGGCACGGAGTTACGACCGCGGGGTCAATATGATGATGAGTGCGTAAAAGTCGCGGGTGAGTGGAAGTTCTCTCGTCGCGTGTTTAGCGTTTTACACGGCGAATAACACTGCTCGCTCTGATTGTTAGTGGCTTAGACGCCGGGCAGCCCCGCCGTCGAGCCACCGTCGATGACGATCTCTGATCCGGTGATAAATTTCGCGTCGTCTGAGGAAAGATAAATCAATAGCGATACGATTTCTTCCATGCTACCCAGTCGCCCGACCGGCGCGATACCCTCGAGCATACTGCGGGCCGCATCAGGATCCGGAGCCCCCGCGATAGCGCCCTGAATCAAGGGCGTCTCTATTACGCCTGGATGAATCGAGTTGCAGCGGATACCGGTTTGGGTTTTCGCCAGATGCACAGCTGTGGACTTTGCCAGCAGCCGCAGGGCGCCCTTGGTCGTGGAGTAAGTGACATCTCCGGCGAGCGCGAGAATACCGTTAATCGAGCTGTTGAGAATAATTGATCCACCGCTTTGGTCGGGATTCTTTTTCATCAGTTCGATGCTGGCTTTGATCGCCAGCATCATGCCCGTCAGATTGATATCAATGAGGTTTTTCC
>JAYNNB010000118.1:4194-4887 GCA_038112515.1 Luminiphilus sp. | reverse complement strand
CAGGTGGAGGACAGCACAACGGCTGTGCAACTGGATGCGGTTCAGATCACCATCAACCCGACCTTGAGCTATGCTGCCGTAACGGGTGAGCTTGGCACGGCACTGAATGTCTCGCCCGTGGTGCCCCCTTCAGTCGTGCCGGGTGTGTTCGCCCTTACCGGCACCCTGCCACAAGGCCTGTCGTTCAATACTGCGACGGGCGCCGTGACAGGAACGCCAACAGAAGTCATCGCAACGCCGCTCACGGTCAGCCTGACGGTGCCGGAGCCTTCCGGTGACCTGGTGACCAGCACTGCACTGAGCATCGATATCAAGAGCTACCCGATCACGTTCACCTACCCGGACGGGGCTGGTGAAGTCGGGCAACCATTGACCATCACGCCCACGGTCAGCGGAACCAAGGGTGCAGTGACCTTCAGCCTGCTTGCCCAAACCCCGCTGCCTGCTGGCATGACGCTCGACCCGGGCACGGGTGAGATCAGCGGAACGCCGACGGAATCGGGTGCGTTCCCGGTACAAGTGCGTGTCACCGACCAGTACTCCACCCAAAGTGCCGCTGCAGCGATACGGGTGCAGGCTCCGCTTCCACAACCTGCAGCCGTGCCGTTGCTGGATCGGTTTGAGTTACTGCTGCTGGCGATCGCCACGCTATTCGTGGGCTGGGTCGGCCTGCGCCGCTTCTGTATCCGCCTC
>JAYNNB010000118.1:0-4184 GCA_038112515.1 Luminiphilus sp. | reverse complement strand
GGTGAAGAGATAGGACGTAGCGTGGTCACCACTTCAAACGCTTCAGCTTGGGGTACTAACTCCGGCTATTTAGAGGATCACGCTCGTGACATTGCGGCCTTTTTAAGCGGCGGAGAGGATTCTGAGTCCGTCCCATTTACCACGGCACCGTTGCTGGAGTAGGCACATTTGGTTTTTCATTGATTAATCATCGAGAGCTTTGACCGAGCCGCCGCCAGACTCGCTGTTTGGTGCCTTGATCTGGATAACCATCGGCGGCAGGTCGACATGTTCAATCTCTTCTCTAATCGCGGGCTTCCCATAACCACGATCCAATAGAGCATTTGCCGCAGACACTCGAGCGGCATCCGACCGGCTATTTTTGGCGACGTCAACGAGGGTCAATAGGGCATCATTGGTATAGTCTTTAGCAAGCTCGGAGAGCCGCAGGGACTGCTCTGAGTTGGTCTTGCTGAGTGAGCCTGTGGGTCGGCCTGCGCCGCTTCTGTATCCGCCTCGGGGCAACATGATCTCCCGCTACGCCAGATTATAAATAAAGGGGGTATATTGGCGTTGCCCGTATTTTATCAAAAATAAATTCAATAATATCAATAGCATATATAGTTAATTGGCTCCCTCCGGGCGGGCCACATATTAAAGCGCCCCCGGATGGGGGCGTTTTTGTGTGCGGGTAATCTAGAGGGTTCGAACTCCCGAGTTCGAGCCGAGCCGCGATAGCGGCGAGACCAGCGAGGCGCAGCCGAAGCTCATCTCTCCGGGCGGGCCACACAAGAAAGCGCCCCCTGATGGGGGCGTTTTTGTGTGTGGATGATCTTGCGGGTTCGAACTCCCGGGTTCTAGCCGCCCCGCGCTAGCGACGAGACCGGCACTAAATGTTGCTGCCCACGTTATTGTCACCTTGTGCAGTTGAAGGGTTGGTCCGGGTTGCCTAACCTGTGACCTTCCTCGCCGTCGCTTTCACCCTGCAGCATCGCTTTGCTTACGCGGCGTTGTTTGCTGTTAAGGAGTATTCATGAAGATCTTGACCTTTATTTTCACTGGATTACTTGCAGCGTCATCTGCCTGGGCGCTGGGACCATTGCCCGAAACCACGGGTTGGTCGGGGTTCGTCAGTTTGGGCGTGGGTGGAGGAAGTCTCGAGAGCAACATGATTGCCGACGTCAAAGTGATCGATGTCGATTTGGGGGCGAGCACGATAACGGATTACGGTGCTCCGGAAGATGAGAGCTTCGCCGTCCCCGCGGTGGCACTGAATGTGAGCTATTTGTTCAAGGACAAGAAAACGCTGTTTTCCATTGGTAATGATCTGGCTAATTTCCTGCAGTTCGACCGTTCGACCATCATCTCGATTCGACACGATACTGACGCCGGAGGCCGATTCCAGCTCGCAATTGATTCTGCTGCGGCGATACAGACCGAGGTATGGGAGGACCCTTATCTTCTCGGTGACGACCGCAAAAAAACTGCGCGAGATGCGACGGGGCTGCGCTTTACCTGGGACAAGATTATGGGGTCTCAGTTTGAGCTCAAGGCGCTCACTCGTAATATTGAACTTGATCAGGAGAGTAGCGGGGCGTCGCTTGATTTGTCGGCGGCCGAGCGCGGGCTACTCAGTCGAGAGGGAGACTGGACGCGCGTGGAGCTTGGTTATCTCTTCACCCTCGGCGGAGGGGAGCATCTCATCAGGCCTCACATTGCCGCGCTCGACCGAGACCTGGATGGGGCTGCCATGTCCCAAGACGGCTTCGAGGTGGGGGTGAGCTATGTGCGTAACACGCCCCGTTACGGTTGGGCTACGGTGGTGAACTTCTCCTCTCTAGACGGCGATGCTGTGAATCCCCTATTCGGGGGTGTGAACGATGCTGATGGTTTTGGATTCGCTACGCAGATCTTCTTTAAACAGCTTTTTGGCAAAAGCGCGTGGCAGCCCAACGTATCGCTGGCTGTGGGAGAGCTCGACAGCGACCTCGACTTTTACGACTCCGAAGGTTGGATGGTCACGGTTGGCTTGAGCAGGCGCTTTTGAGAGTGGTTTCACTCCTCTGCTGAGCGCTCCGCAGCTGGTTGTGTCGGCGCCCGTCTGCCTTTTGCTGTGCTAGGCTCTGGGGGACCAACTAGGGAGTAAGGGCTATGGGTCATTGGCATCCTCGGCTACGGGATATTTTTCTCTGCGCTGCTACGCTTATTTGCCCGATTCTGTCTCCTCATTCATTAGCGGCAGACGAGTCTGCGCTCTCACTGCAGGGCAGGATTCACTTCAATATCAACACTAACGCCTACGCCGCTACGAGAGCGTTTTATCGGGAGCTGGGCTTTGCCAAAGCCATTGGCCCGTTCCCCGAGACCAACACGCTCGAGATGGCCCATTCGATGGGTATGACCGAGCCCTACCGGATGTATGCGGAGATTATCTATCTCGGCGAGACTGAGATTGACCCGACGCGGCTTCACGAGCCGACAGGGCGAATGATTGATTTGATTCAGTGGTTTGAGCCCAAAAACCTGCAGCCAGCCTATGCCGCGCTAAATGCACTGGGGTTTGTCAAAGTTGTGTTGGGAACCGATGACATAAACGCTGATCTCGCGCGCATGGCGGGTTTGGGGTATGAGCCCATCGGTCCAGTGGCGATCAGTGCCGGGGGCGCTCGATTCGCAGTGCTGAAAGACCCGGCCGGCACCTTTGTAGAGCTCCGGCAAAACAAAACCAGAGCGCACGCGCTCACCAACGGCAGCTACGTCACGCACATTGACCATCTCAATATCAATGTGAGCGAACTTCAGCGCTCGGTGCCTTTCTACGAGCAACTGGGCTTCGAGAGCGCCCCCATCAACGAGCGTGTTAGCGATGAACAGGAGTCGCTGGCCCGGGGGTTCACGGAGCCCTTCAGCGTGCGAGAGGCAATGCTGACGCATACAGTGGATGGATCCCGCATCCTGCTTAGTCAGTGGATCAGTCCTGCCAATGCGTCTCCGCCGCATCCTCTGCCAATCAACCACGCGGGAATTCAAAGGGTTAATTATGCATCGGCCGATATCGAAAACGATGTGGCCAAGCTAGAGCAGGCGGGCGTTCAGTTTGTGTCCCCCATTGTCAGATGCTGCGACGGGGATCGGTCGACCATGGGCATTGCTGTTTTTGAGGACCCCGACGGCGTCTTTTTGCAACTGCTGGGCACAGTTGAGCCATTGGTTTCAGACTGAGCCTGTTGCCCGCGACGAACTGCGGGATCGGGTTTGCCGAAGGGCTATGCGTGCTTAGAGGTCCTCGCCCTCTTGTAGGTCCATTGCGACAAGATTTTTGCCAATGGTTGCACCGCGCATCATCTCGCTATACGCCCAGCCGGCCTTGGGAAGGCCCTCGGTGATATTTTCCAGAATAGTAATATCACCTGAGCGCACCCATTCATGGAGCTGTCGCGAGGCTTCTGGCACCTTGTCCATATAGGTATAGAGTAAAAAGCCTTTCAAGGTCAGCTCTTTTTCCACTAGCTTCCACATGCTGTAGATGGGCGTGGGGTTGTCCTGGTCGTT
Organism: Luminiphilus sp.; assembly: GCA_038112515.1. Classification (GTDB taxonomy): domain Bacteria; phylum Pseudomonadota; class Gammaproteobacteria; order Pseudomonadales; family Halieaceae; genus Luminiphilus. The sequence goes on along the minus strand of JAYNNB010000118.1, from coordinate 653 downwards.
GTAGTCACTGATCATCCCGCAGCCAATGATGCGGCCAAAAGTGTTCATGCAGTTGAGTATGGCGTCCAGTGTTTTGCCGCCGACGTTATCGAAGTAAACGTCGACCCCTTCGGGGCAAGCTTGCATGATCGCTGCAGAGAGATCCTCGCAGGTTTTATAGTTGATCGCGGCATCTGCCCCGAGCTGTTCTGTGATGAGCGCTGCCTTGTCATCTCCGCCGACGATACCGACGACCTTGCAACCGCGAAGCTTGGCAATTTGTGTCGCCATTGATCCGGTTGCGCCTGCAGCGGCACTGATCACAACGGTCTCGCCAGCTTGAATTCTTCCAATCTCGTGGAGACCGACATAAGCGGTATGCCCCGATCCGCCCAGCCCTCCAGAGTAATAAGAGAGGGGGATATCTGGCTCGGGATTCAGTTTTGACAGCAAAATGGTGTTGGCGTCGCTCAAGGAATAGTCTTCCCAGTGATGAAGCCCAAAGATGATATCGCCCTCGTTAAAGCCCTCGAGACGCGATGACACTACGCGTGCAACGGATGGGCCGCGGATAGCACCACCCAGTGGGATCGGCTCAAAGTAGTTCGCTTTGCCATCGAGCCAGCCGCGAATCGCGGCTTCCAGAGAGAAATAGAGGTTTCTTACCAGCATTT
>JAYNNB010000117.1:0-4967 GCA_038112515.1 Luminiphilus sp. | reverse complement strand
CGTATACACACTTTCCAGGCGTGCGCCTTCGACCACTCGGCCACCTCTCCGTGGCCGCGGATTCTAGCACAATGAGGCATTCACTGAACGGCACGTAGCGCCTAAAAAGAAGTGCCCACTTCGAAGCTAAAGTGATAATTCTCTGAGGACTGGGGCCCGCTGAGGTCCAGCAACAAGGGCCGTGCATAAGACAGCTCCGCGTACCAATGATCAGCAAACGGCATGCGCAGGAAAACGGAGAGATCAAGCTGTTCGCCGCCAAACGCACTAGGGTTGGTCACTGGAGCAGGATAGGGAAAAGCCGGGACAGGAACCCTCAACGAAGCATCTTCCCCCTTGATATCATCACGCCAGCGATAATCCAATCGGACACCCGGCCTGACCTCTGACCAACCATTCCACATCACCCAGCCACCAAGGCCGGCCTTGTTACCTAGGCGATAGTCGCGATCATTCTCACCTGTGCGAACCGTAAAACTTGCGTCCAACCCCCAGTCCCAGCGGGCTTCATACTTGCGAAAGCTCAAAAACAGGGGGAAATCCAATGTGCCCGAACCCAACTGCATCGTGTAGGGCAATTGCTGGTTGCCCGGAGCTCGAGGGGTATCACCCTCCTCATCAATAGAGCCCGTTGGCAGACTGACCCCGATACCCGCTTTCCAAACGCTGTTGAGCGACTGCGTAATGGTGCGATCCAACACGACCGCAAGATCGCCGACACCATCAGAACTGATATTAAAGGCGTTATAACCCGGCACAATCGAAATGTGGTCTGTGCTCTGTTTCACCATGGGCAGTTGCGCCCGTAGCGTCAAAGATTCTGATAAGTCGTAAGCCACCCGCAATGCGTGAACTTCTTGCTTAATCTCGGTAGGCACTACCGGATAGTTATTCTCGGTACGCGGCTCTGCACCAGGAGTAAAAAGCACATCGTCATAAGATACGCTCCGAGTCCCTATATAGTACTCGTCGTAATCTGACACGGCATAGGTATAGGAAACATGCCATCGGTTACTTGCTGCTTCCCTCTCGGAGTCGCTGATGACATTCGCGTCAAATAACTCCTCAATAGACAGCCCTAACAAATCGGCAGGGACATTCTGAGCAAGAGCGTGTGAGCCAACGCTCATGCCCAGCACAAGGGTCGCCACCGCTTGAGCAAGAGCACATCGAATAACAGTCAAAAGTTCCATCTCCACACACCTCCCTGTTTTCGCTAACGGGCGTTGCGCCTGTTAACTGACTTTATTGCTCGCACAGGTATCCAGCACCTGTTGCAGTGCCTCCGGTCGAATGGGCTTCGTGAGATAGTCAGCCATTCCTTCGGCTAAATATTTTTCTCGATCCCCACTCATGGCATGAGCCGACAATCCCACAATCACGCACGACTGATTGAGCGCTTCACGTTGCTGAAGCAAGCGAATTTCCCGTGTAGCCTCGAGCCCATCCATTGTTGGCATCTGAATATCCATTAAAACCAAATCAAAACTCTCAGCTTTGAACGCCTCGACTGCCGCGAGCCCATCGGCCACTACCACCACCTCCACCACCCAGTCGGCAAGCAATTCTCGAATAATGAACTGATTGACCTCGGAATCTTCGGCGACGAGAACCCTGAGATCGCAGCGCGACGGACCCGAGTGCTCGCTCTGCGTTACCTCGGGGGCGGCATCAGCCGAATCCGTACTCGTCAGTCTGCCGAGTCGAGCAGACTCCGCCCGAGCCTGACTGGCGGTTAGGGCCGAAAGAGAGGGCGCCAGCGCCTCGTCGGCAGACGCCTCCAGAAGTGGGATGTCGAACCAGAAAATACTGCCCCCGCCCGGGTTTGCCTGGGAGCCGATGGTGCCCTCCATCAAGGTCACTAGTTGCTTGGCAATCGCCAGGCCTAGACCCGTTCCGCCATGTGCTCGCGTCAAACTAACATCGGCTTGGAAAAACTCACCGAAGATACGCTCCTCATCCTCCGGAAGAATGCCGGGCCCGGTGTCCAAAACGTCAAACCGCAATCCGGGGAGACCGCCCGTCTGAACCACGCATACCGATAAAGTGACCGAACCGCGCTCGGTGAATTTAATGGCGTTACCAATCAGATTAAGGAGTACTTGCCTGATACGTCCCGGGTCACCCACGATTCGTCTCGGTATATCTTCGTCCAGCTCAACCCGTAGCTGTAATCCCTTCTGCTTCGCCGTTTCCGCAAAAAGCGCCTCTATGGAGCCAATACTGTCGACAAAATCAAAGGGCTCTTTGATGAGAACGAGCCGTCCAGCTTCTATCTTGGTGAAATCAAGAATATCGTCAATGATCGTGAGCAAGGCCTCGGAGGAGCGCTCGATCGTCTCGAAATAGGCCACCTGTTGCTTCGTCAGTTGACTCCGCTTCAGCAAAGCAATCATTCCCATCACACCGTTCATAGGTGTTCGAATCTCGTGCGACATGTTGGCGAGAAAGCTGGTTTTGGAGCGCGCGGCCGCCTCTGCCTCATCTCTGGCCTTCACCAACGCGGAGATCATGCTTTTCAGCCGCTGCTCCCGATCCTCCGTACGCGCCATCAACTCATTGAAGGCCTCAACGACCAAACCAAGCTCATTGCTTTCTTGATAGGTAAATCGCCGGCTGTAGTCCTCACGCTCCGTAACCTCGGACATCATGCCTGCCAGTGCCGCAAGTGGCTGGGTAATGCGTGCATTCAGCGTTCTGGACAGAACATAGGCGGCGAGTATGCCTACCAGCCAAAGCAGGCCCGCCAACGCAGATACCCACAACAGACGCTCGTAAACAGGCCAGAGGTTTACAACAACGCTCAACCTCGCAATTTGCTCTCCCTCCAGTTGCACAGGGATTAGGAGCGTCTCGGCGTATCCCTCCTGCAAGAGGGCTGGCGCAGAGAAACCCCCGGGTCGGTAATAGGCAAAGTCGGTCCCGTCCGGCAATACGAGCCTTGCCTCAATGACGTCTGGCGCTGAACTCAAGCCACTCAAGAGCTCGGCGGCGGTGCCCGGGTCGCGGAACACCACCGACGCTGTCAGGTTTGAGGCCAACACCCGCGCCAAACCCGAGGTGCTCTCCAACAGGTCTTCCCTCGAGCTCACCAAAGACACGCCCAGCAAAACGATCAGAAATACACCGCCCACCGTACTGGTGATAAAAGCACCCACTTTTGCCAAGTGGCGATGAATAGAGCGTTGTCGGGATTGATTAGACATCGCCCGAGAGCTCCCCCACCACTTCAGAGAGTTGCAGCAGCTTACTGCTCGCCTTGAGGCCGGCCGACTCCAAGGCTGGGAGATTAATCACTAAACGCATCCGCGCACCGTGACGCTTCAGCTCAACCATGCCTCCCTCTCTGGCGAAACCTGGTCGGTCACTTACCCACAATACGCCCTGCTCGAAGGCCTGCTCTGACTCCCTCTCCCCTACAGAAGCAAAAACGACGTCGCAGGTACTGACCTGATCTGCTATCAGGGGCCTGACTTCTCGGCCTTTGGGCTCGGCCGCGACGATTTCCTGCAACAATCCCGAGAGTTCAGAGGTGGGGGCGACACAAAAGACCGTCGCTGATTGCTCATCGGGCCAACTGACAAACTGCGGTAGCCGTAGCAAAAAAACGGCTTTTAACTCACTCTCGGTCAACCCGGGCGCACTTCGTACTGGCAAAGCACACACCAGCAAGACAAGCATTGAGAGGACGCTCGAGAGAGCGCCGAACCGGATCGCGCTCGGCATCATGACGACTACTGTCGCCCTATTCGACGGGTGTTGACAGGAATCGCTTGATCACTGCGCCATGGCGTAATGTCGATACCCCCTCGTCGCTGATAGAAAGCAATCACCTGCAGAGACTCGAGCCCCAGACTCATCAGGTCAGAGTAGATTTGCTCTACGCATTGCTCATGGAAACCTTGATGGGTTCGATAAGCGTCGAGATAGGTCGCCAAACTGGCGTGTTCGATGGGCGGGCCTGAGTAGCGTACCGACAGGCTCCCCCAGTCAGGTTGCGCCGTGACTGGGCACAGTGAACGAAGACTGTGGCTAATAAGGTGTTCAGACACTAGATTCCCCTTCCCTGGTGAAATCGTCAAAACAGCGGGGTCGATTATTGCAAGCTCTTGATTCTTCGTGCAAGTCGGCAGATTCACACCAGAGAGTTCGAGCGTGATCGTCGCAACGTCATCGACCGGAAAGCAAGCCAGGGAAACGGGGGCGCTCACACAGGCTCCCACATCCCGCTCAATTGTATGTCTCGCTGCCGCGTGAGTATCGTATTGGTGGTGATTTAACGAATTCAGATAGAGCTTGAGAGACTTCGACTCAACCGTCGCCGGGGAGTCGGCTGGAATGGACAGTGCACCGATCCAATGCTCAATGCTATCCCCAACGAACCAAGACAGCTCATAGCAATGCCAAACATCCCACCCGTGACCCACAAAAGGAAACGGTCGTATTCGCTCTATCCGCTCGAGCACGTCCGGGGCGTAAGCAAGCGGCGCAGAGACACGACGGCCAAGAACGCCTTCCATAGCGTTAGGTGCGCAACCGTCGACCAGTTCTGATGAGGTAAGCCGCATACCAATAGGCCACCGCCGTGAAGGCTCCGATCATACCGAAGGCAAAACTGACGCTGACATCGCTCACCCCTAACATGCCGTACCGAAACGCATTCACCACGTAGACCAGAGGGTTTGCTTGAGAAACGGTTGCCCAAAATTCAGGCAGCAATTCCAGCGAGTAAAAAACACCGCCAAGATAGGTCAGGGGCGTTAGCACGAACGTCGGCACGATATTAATGTCATCAAACGTGTTGGCGAATACCGCATTGATCAAACCGCACAGTGAAAACAGAATCGAGGTCATCGCCACAACCGCGACCACCACGCCATAACTGTTGATATGAAGATCCACAAACAGGGAGGCGACCACAGTCACAATCACGGCTACCAACATGCCCCGGCTGACGCCGCCTGATA
>JAYNNB010000116.1:0-4977 GCA_038112515.1 Luminiphilus sp. | reverse complement strand
GGCAAAAGCTAGTTGTCAGCGCTGACGCCATTTCAGGAAGGCATCAAACTCCTCTCGGAGGGTAATGCCATCGAAGCCCGAAGGCGACTCACCGAGGTGTGGGAAGGGGGCGGCAGTGACGCTGGTCCCGCAGCGCGCTTTATCGCTCATATCGACAAGAGCCAGCGGCGTTTCAGCGACGCTATTGATATTTTGGAAGCCTGTCTGGAAAAGGCAGGCGATGAAGCCGCTGCTCTCGCCCAACTTTCAGAGCTGTACATGATCATGGGAGATCATCAGAGAGCTATCGACGCGGCCAGCAAATCGCTACTGCAGGCCCCGGACAATGCAGTCACCGCCTTGAATCTGGCGATCTGGCAAAGCAATTACGCCAGCGAGCCATCGACCATAAAGTCGGCGTTCGAGGGATGGTCTGCGCGCTATACCCAGCCGATTACCAGCGAAATACCACTGCAGGATGCCAAGCAAGCGACGAGCCCGCGGCCGCTGCGCGTCGGCTACTTGTCGGGAGATCTTGGCAACCACCCGGTCCGTTACTTTATCGAGCCATACTTTCGACTTCACGATAACGCCCGATTCGAGATCCACGCCTTCATGACCGGAGCTGAGGATGAAATATCTCAACTTCTGAAGGAATGGGTGCCCCATTGGCACAATGTCAAAAATCTTGATGATGGCGCGCTGCTCAGCCACATACGATCTCTGGAAATCGACATTCTCTTGGACCTCTCGGGTCACACGGAAGCTTCCAGACTTGAGGTATTTGCGGCAAGAGCCGCGCCCATCCAACTCACCTGGTGGGGGTTCGTACATACGCTGGGCATGAAAGAAATAGATTATCGCTTGACCGATTTCGAAACCTGCCCCAGCGGTGCGGAGGCACATTACACAGAGGCTTTGTGTCGAATGCAGTGCCTCACCGCCTATGCGCCTCCCGTGAATTGTGAGAACCAATACCCCTCTCCTTGGCAAAGTAATGGCTATGTGACCATGATCAGCCTCAACCACACGCGAAAAATCAGCGAGGCTACTCTCGAGTGCTGGCAAAAAATTCTCGCGCAGAACCCCAACTGCGGTCTCATTATTGTTACTTCAGAGACGAGCGAAGCCGAAGCTAATAACTTTTTCATCCCGAGACTGGTTGCGCACAAATTTCCTATGGACAGAGTCTCGGCAGTGCCTCGCCTGTCTATGTTGGAATTCATGAATCTTGCGTCCGTGGCTGACTTCGCGCTGGATCCCTTTCCGGTTTCCGGCGGGGTGACAACGCTACACGCCTTATGGATGGGGTTGCCTGTTCTGACGCTACGACCCGACACCTCGATAGCCATGCAAACCTACAGCGGTAATACGCTCAGCTCAGTCGGTCTTCACGAGTGTGTTACCACCAACACCGATGAATATGTGTCACGCGCCTCACAATGGATACAGCGTCCGCACTTGATTGATAACTTGCGGGAAAGTGCCAGACCAAGCTTGATCGCCAGCCCTTTCTTGAATCATGTCGATCGAGTTCGAGAGCTTGAGGCTTGCTTCGAGGCAATGTGGCAACGCTTTGTTAATGATAAGCCTGCCACTGACTTAAACAGCACCGATATCTATCCGACAAAAACGCATTGAAAAACTTGTTACCGGGAATACTGCGCCTTGCCACACTCGCTCGAAATGAGGTGTCGCAAGGTTGTGTCAGCGTTAAGATCCACCGCACAATCACCGTTTAACCGCAATCACGTCAATAGGCCCACTACGGGTGCCGAGCTGCCGAATATGGGAAAGTCAGAGCACATGACATCGTTAACAGACGGCACCGATCTTTCCGCCTGCCATCCGGGTCATCAAATACTGTTTGAGCCAATTCAAATTGGCCCTGTGGTTGCACCCAATCGCTTCTATCAGGTACCCCACGCCAGCGGCATGACCGAGAGCAACCCTAGAGTCAGGGCTGCATTTCGAGAGACCAAAGCCGAGGGCGGTTGGGGCGTGGTGAGCACCGGCGCAGTCTCGATACACCCCAGCTCCGACGACTCTCCACTCCCGTTTGCGCGCCTCTGGAACGAGGCTGATATTGCCTCTCACGCACTGTCTACCGAAGCCATCCACCGTCACGGCAGTCTGGCCGCCGTTGAACTCTGGCATGGCGGCGCCGCCGTGATGAATCGAACCTCGCGATTAGCCCCGCTGTCTCCATCTGGCATTTCGTGGGCTGCGACGCACATCGGCTTTATGGGGCAGCTACGACCAAAAAAAATGACGGCGGGGGACATTGATGCGGTTTTAGAGTGGCAGCGGATGGCCACCCGTCGCGCTCTGGATGCGGGATTCGATATTCTCTATGTCTATGCCGGCATGGGTTATCTCGGTTACGAATTTCTGCTGCCGGAATACAACCACCGGGACGACGGCTATGGTGGCTCGCTCGAGAATCGGGTCCGCTTTGTGCGCGAAATGCTGGAGGTCACACGCGACGAGGCAGGTAGCCGCGCGGCGGTGGCGCTGAGGATCAGTCTCGAGGAATTACGGGCAAAAGTCAGCGACCATTATGAAAGCGAGGCCCATGGCGTTGTCAGCCTGCTGTCAGATGTCCCGGATCTGTGGGACGTCAAAATGGACTCCAGTCCTACCGATTGTGGCGCCTCCCGATTTCGACCCGAGGGCGCCCACGAACCCATCATCGACTTTGTGAAACGCGTCACCGACAGGCCGGTCGTCGGTGTCGGCCGCTTCACCTCTCCCGACACTATGGTGTCGCAAATTCGCCGCGGCGTGCTCGATTTGATCGGCGGCGCCCGAGCCAGCATTGCCGATCCCTTTTTACCCCAGAAGGTGCGAGAGGGCCGCTATGACGACATCCGCGAGTGCATAGGCTGCAATATTTGTATCGCCAGTTGGCACGATGGCGTACCCGTGCGCTGCACCCAGAATGCCACCGCCGGCGAGGAGTGGCGACGCGGATGGCATCCAGAAAAATTCAAGCAGGCTTCCTCCCCCGAGAAAGTCCTCGTCGTGGGAGGTGGACCCGCCGGCTTGGAAGCGGCGCTCATTGCCGCCCGGCAGGGCTTTTCGGTGACCCTCGCTGAACAAACCGACGATTGGGGCGGACGGGTGCTCCAGGAAAGCCAGCTACCCGGCATGGCGACCTGGCGTCGCGTTCGGGATTACCGGGTTTGGGCCCTGTCTCAAATGGGCAATGTCGATATGTTCACTAACAGCCCGCTGGATGCAGCAACACTGAAGGACTTCGAAGCCGATCACATTGCGCTGGCAACCGGCGCCCGCTGGACACGCAGGTTGTATTCACCTTTGGAGATTCCCTCCAAACCCCTCGAGGGGGCACAGGTCTATACACCGGAGGATGTCTACGCAGGCAGGGTTAGCGGTGACCGTATACTGGTGTTTGATTTCGACAACTACTACCTCGGTGGCGTCATCGCAGAGTATCTAGCGGGGCAGCACAGACAAGTCACCTACGCCACGCCAGCAGGCCACGCTTCGGCTTGGACATTCATGACCAACGAGCTCCCCTACGTTTACCAGGCGCTTGAGCGGGCCAATGTTGCCGTTCATACCACTGCCAATCTCATTAGTTTTGACGGCGAATGCGCTACGCTCAAAAACCTGTTCCACACCGCGGAAACGGAGATCCAAGTCGACGCCGTGGTTATCGTCGGACACCGCGAACCTAACGACGCCCTGTATCAGGGGCTGGTGGGCCAAAGCGACGCTGACAACCCATCGTCTGTGACATTGATCGGCGATGCGCTGGCGCCGGGCGCTATTGTTCACGCGGTTCACAACGGGCACCTCTTCGCACGCGGTTTGGTCGATGACACCTCGACCTTCCTGCGCGACGAACCCGTAACTCTGGACGTCCCCGCAGCCGTCTATGCACGTGCACCCGACTCGGCAAGCTAGCGGATCGATGCTCGACACGCTGGAAAGAACTCTCCCCCGCGAAAGCTACCTCTCTGAGGAGGCGTTCGACCTCGAGTACCGAGCGATCTTCGAGTCAGATTGGGTGTGTATTGGCCGCAGCGAGTCATTACCCAGTCCGGGCGACTATCTGGCGATTCGACTCAAGGAGCAATCGCTGTTGGTAGTCCGCGGAGAGGGAGGCAACCTCGCTGCGTTCTTTAACGTTTGCCGCCACCGCGGCACTGAACTGGTGGCGCTGCCTGATCCCGGCCCCGTCACTGGAACATTTGAGCGAAACATCGTCTGCCCCTATCACGCGTGGACCTATCATCTCGACGGTCGCCTGCGCGGCACGCCACACCTAGACATTGCAACCGACGGCGTCGAACTCCATCACCTACCGCTGGAAGAATGGGGGGGATTTCTTTTCGTACATCTGGGCACTGACGCGCCCTCCCCCCTGCTGCACACACTGGGGCCCGGCACCGGCAGGCTGCAAAACTATCCACTGGCAGACTTACGGGTCGGCGCATCTCTCACCTACGAGGTCAACGCCAACTGGAAGGTCATCGTGGAAAACTATAACGAGTGCTATCACTGTGGGCCGGTCCATCCGGAACTCTGTCGGATCGTGCCCGCCTTCAAACAGGGAGGTGGGGGCCTCGATTGGGATGACGGCATTCCTCAGCGCGAGGGCACCAACACGTTTACCGCCAGCGGCCGCACCAATCGCGCCCCCTTTCCCGGGCTCAGTGATACCGAAAAAACCCATCACAAAGGCGAGCTGTTTTACCCAAATCTGATGCTGAGTCTGTCAATGGATCACGTCGCCGCCTTCTATCTTTGGCCGCAATGCGCAGGACACACTCGCATCCGCTGTGACTTCCTGTTTCATCCATCGGAAATCGCACGCCCGGAATTTGATAGCGCCGATGCGGTTGATTTCTGGCACCTCGTGAACAGGCAAGACTGGGAAATTTGCGAGAGCGTTCAGCGGGGCATGCAGAATCGCGTCTTTGAGCACGGTTACTACGCGCCCATGGAAGACTACAGCCTCGACATTCG
>JAYNNB010000115.1:3246-5068 GCA_038112515.1 Luminiphilus sp. | reverse complement strand
CTGGTGGGCAATTCACTGGGAGGCGCGGTCGCACTCGGGGCTGCACTAGAGTACCCCAATCGCGTAAATCGACTCATTTTAATGGCGCCGGGGGGCATTGAAAGCAAGGCCGATTATTTCGCCATGCGAGGCATTCAGGAGATGGTAAAGTATCCCATGGGATCTCCAGAATTTACCCGCGATGTGCTGGCCAAGCTGCTGACATTATTGGTTTTTGACCCCACTCTGGTGAACGACGAATTAGTCGATGAACGGTGGCAAACCCTGCAAACTCAAAACCCCCATGTGCTGGCTACTATGGCCATACCAGACCTTAGCGAGCGCCTCTCAGAAATCCAGCATCCAGTGTTGGTATTCTGGGGCATGGAAGACCATTTTTGTCCCGCCTCGGGGGTCTGGAAGTTATTGGAGCGCTGTCATCGTGTTCAAGCAGAGATCTTGAACCGCTGCGGCCACTGGGTGATGACGGAGTACCCCACCACATTCAATCGCCGGTCTCTCGATTTTTTGGGGGAGGGATCGTAGCCGATGCCACTTACAGCAGCGATCCACGCCGAACTCGGAGAGGCCCTATATCGCGCGCTGCGTGAGCGCAGCACCTTGCCGCCAATCACAAAGACCCACCCCGACGTTACCGTGGAAGACGCCTATCACATCTCCCGCGCAATGCTGGCGTTGCGCTGTACCCGGGACGGCGAGCGCATCGTGGGCAAAAAGATTGGCGTCACCTCCGCCGCCGTGCAGCAAATGTTGGGGGTTTTTCAACCCGATTTCGGATTTTTGACTGATGCCATGGCGGTTGCTGACGGCGGGATTATCCCTGCCAGCAGCACGCTGATCGCGCCGCGCGCTGAAGTCGAGATTGCGTTTCGCCTCGCTCAAACTTTGTCGGGCACAAACAATACCGAAGAGAGCGTCCTTGCGGCAACCGAGTGCATTCTGCCCTGCTTCGAAATCGTTGATTCGCGGATCGCTAATTGGCAGATCGCTATTCAGGACACCATCGCCGATAACGCGTCCTGTGGCGTTTATGTGCTTGGAGCGTCAGAGATTGATCCCAGAGGCGTTGACCTCGCGGCACTTCGTATCGACCTGTACAAGAACGGGGCGCTGCTGAGTAGCGGACTGGGCAGTGCTGTTCAGGGAAATCCGCTAACCGCTGTTGCCTGGCTAGCCAACACGCTAGGCGCCTTCGGCATCGACCTCGAGGCAGGTGAAATCATTCTGTCGGGCTCGGTAGTGCCACTGGAGCCCGTGCAGGCAGGTGACAGTCTGCGTCTTGAAATGTCGGGGGACGATATCCCCACCTGCGGCGCTACCTGCGCTTTCTCCTGAGGAATTCCCGCATGCAACAAAAAGCGCGCGCCGCCATTATCGGGCCGGGAAATATCGGTACCGACCTTCTGATGAAGTGCCTCAGAAGTGATTGGATCGAGCCAGTTTGGATGATCGGGATTGAAGACTCTCCCGGTATTCAACGCGCAAGAGATCTCGGTCTGCGCGTTTCAACAGAGGGCGTGGACGGACTGATCACCGGGTGGGCTGAGGCGCCTGTCGATTTTGTTTTCGATGCCACCTCTGCATACGCCCACGCAGACAACAGCGAGAAAGTTACCGCTGCCGGCGCATTAATGATCGACCTGACACCCGCGGCTATCGGCCCCTACTGCATCCCACCGGTAAACCTCGATGCAGTACTGGCGAATGACAACACCCACAACGTCAACATGGTGACCTGTGGGGGCCAGGCAACCATTCCCATGGTGCGAGCGGTCAGTCTGATTCAACACGTGCGCTACGCCGAGATTGTGGCGACAGTGGC
>JAYNNB010000115.1:0-3146 GCA_038112515.1 Luminiphilus sp. | reverse complement strand
CCCACCTATGCGGGTAATCTCGACATCATGACCGCCGCAGGACTGAGAACTGCTGAGATGATCGCCCAACGTCGGCAGCACTGAGGAAGCAGGCATGGACCTAACCGGAAAAAAGATTCTGCTCCACGACATGTGTCTGCGGGACGGCATGCACCCCAAGCAACACCAAATAACGCTCGCGCAAATGCAGGCAATTTCGCAGGCGTTGGATGAGGCTGGCGTACCGCTAATCGAGGTAACCCATGGCGATGGTCTTGGAGGCGCTTCGGTAAACTATGGCTTTCCCGCAGAAACCGACGAAACGTATCTCCGTGGCGTGGTGGGCACTGTAAAGCGCGCCAGAATCTCCGCATTGTTATTGCCCGGTATCGGCACCGTTGACCACCTACGCATGGCCAAAGATTGCGGCGTCAGTACCATACGCGTCGCAACCCATTGCACCGAAGCCAATGTCTCGAGGCAGCATATTGCGCTCAGTCGGGCGCTTGGATTGGATACCGTCGGCTTCCTGATGATGGCGCACATGGTGGAACCGGCCGAGTTGCTGGAGCAGGCATTGCTGATGGAATCGTATGGCGCCAACTGCATTTACTGCACCGACTCGGCAGGCTACATGCTACCGGCCGACGTAACTGCGCGCATCGCACTCCTTCGGGATCGTCTCCATCCCGACACTGAAATCGGTTTTCATGGTCATCACAATCTTGCCATGGGCGTCGGCAACTCGCTTGCCGCGATTGAAGCCGGTGCAACGCGAATAGACGGCTCTGCGGCGGGACTCGGGGCGGGCGCGGGAAATACGCCGCTAGAGGCCATGGCCGCAGTATTAGAGCGCATGGGCGCCGATACCGGCATCGACATCTTCAAACTCGCCGATGCCGCCGAGGACCACGTGTTACCCATTCTGGATGAGCCGGTTCGGTTGAGTCGCGATGCCTTGGTGCTCGGCTACGCGGGCGCGTACTCCTCGTTTTTGCTGTTTGCCAAGCGAGCTGAGTCGCGATACGGAGTGCCCTCGCACCGCATTCTTCTGGAAATGGCGCGTCGACGCACCGTCGGCGGACAGGAGGACCTGATTGAGGCGATTGCCATCGAAATGGCGTCGGACAAGGGCAATAAATAGCTCACTGAAGGCCCCCTAGCCGCGCTCCGAGTGGTGCGCAAACCGCTTGGGCCTCTCATAAGCGGTGCTATCATACTTGTCGCATGAAAGACGCTGACCTCACAGATTTTTCTAAACTCTTAGGGCACCTCTACGATGGTCATATCGAGGAGGATCCTTACAACGCGTTTCTGACGGAAACCCGTCGGCTCATCGATGCCAGCTTCGGTTCGATCACTATGCGCGAGCCCCAAGGAGACGACGGCGGACTGCTGTTCGTCTCCTCCGAACAGTTAGCGAAAACCTTCGTTGACGACCACAACAATCCTTATACCGATCGCTACTACACCTCCAACCTCATGACCAATCTGCCTTGGGGAAAGGTGGTCTCCCTCGATGAATGCGTGTCCTATCAATCACTCGAGCAAACCGACCTGTACCATTTCTGTATGGCGCCAATCGACATTTACCACATGATTGGTGTCGACTTGCGCAATGCGAACGGCCAGCGGTTCAGCGTGCGTTTCTGTCGACCCAAAAACGCGGAAAATTTTGGCCGCGCAGAGCGAGACTTTCTTGAGTTGCTCGCAGGACACATCCAGCGAGCGGTCGCCAATGGCATGCAGTTGATCCAGATGGATAAGGAAAGGCGCCTTTACAGCTCCACTTTTGTCAGACAATCCGTCGGTGTGATCACATTAGATGAACGCGGGAAGATCGTGACCCGAAATACGGTGGCTGATGCGCTGGTCCGCGAAAAAGATGGCCTTTCAATCGTCAACGATCAAATTCACCTCGAAAGCCCAGCAGCGCGCGGTAAACTGCAGGAATACATCGAGGCAATTGCGACCGCACAGCGGGAGCAGGCCCCGGCGCCCACCAATGCGCTGTCGGTGGATCGCCCTTCAGGCAAAGCCGATTTAGAGCTCCTCATCAAACCCATGATGATCGACAAAACGGTCGAGCCGGGGCACACACCCCACATGATTGTGTTTATCAATGAGCCCGAGCGCAGCTATGAAATCGACACCCGAATACTCATGTCGCTATATGGACTCACCAAAGCCGAGGTCAGTCTGTCAAAACTCTTGGCCGAGGGGGCCAATCTAGATCAAGCAGCCGCAGAACTTGGGATCGCGAGAAATACGGCGCGGGCACAGCTGCGCTCCATTTTCGCCAAGACCGGGGTATCCCGTCAGTCGATGCTGGTCAGTCTTATCCTGAAAAGCGTGGTCACCTATTCCTGAACGCGACGGCATTCCGAGCAACGCGACTCACAAAAGTGGACTACGACGCCACCTGTGCTGGGCGCATATTGTCGGGTCCCCAGTAAGCGCGCATGCCGGATACTTTGCCATCGCCATCGCAAGTGAACACATCAATGATATCGATGCACATGGCATCCGGTGCACTGCCAACGGTGATCGTGAACGCAAAGGCGATGTCCGTACCCGCGATACGCGGTGGACCAACCCTTTCTGCTCCACTCACCGAGTCGCAGGCAATCTGGTAGAACGCGCGTAAGGCCTCCTGTCCCTGTTGGGGCTCGCTACCGACAGGGTCTTCAACCAGCGCATCCGGGGTAAACAGCGCCAGGACGGCCTCCAGATCCCCCGCCACCAGCGCACCCAGATAGGCGTCGCAGAGTGCCGCAGCAGCATCTGGCGTGATAACCGCGGGGGCCTCTGGCGTCATATCGGTAACCCGTCATCGATAGCGTGATTGCGATCCGCCGGCGTATCTACGCCGGGCACGTGATAAACACCGTTCAACTCACTCGCCGCAGACGCTACCTCACCGCGGGCCTGATAGAACTGGCTGTACCAATTCCTACCTACTTTAAATGGTCCGTCTGTTTTCAAGGCCATGATCTTCAATGCCGGGCGCTTGTGCCGCCAGATCTGAAAATCGGTGGCAAACGCCTCAAGCGCGCCGGCCTGGGTTTGGCGGGCGATGTCGCGGTCCTCATCGGTAATGACATCACCTTGGGCCCGCACCAGACAGCCGTGCCAAGCCTTGATGCGCCCATCCTCGACCGGCGTAT
>JAYNNB010000114.1:0-5076 GCA_038112515.1 Luminiphilus sp. | reverse complement strand
ATTTGGGATTAACCGCCAATGACTTAGATATGTATGCCACCAATGTCGCCCGCGGTTACACCGCAGCGGGCTTCAAGCCCGGGCAACGATTGGTCGTCGGCTTCAATGCCGGACCCTTTGTAGCGGGCGCCGTCTATTACGGCTTCGATAAGATCGGGGCCAGTGTTATCCCGGTCGGCACAGGCAATACCGAGCGCATGGTTGGCGCGATACAGCATCTGGGTGCCACCGGAGTCAGTTGCACGCCTTCTTACGGTCTCTACCTCATAGACTGGTGTCGTGAACGCAATATCGATACGCAGTCGCTGGGACTCAATAACATGATCACGGCTGGCGAGCCGGGAGGTGGCGATCCACTGATTCGAGCGACCATACAGGAAGCGTTCGGCTGCACGATCCGCGAATCCATGGGAATCGGCGATATCTCGCTCTCAGTGTGGGCGGAGGATGCCGATGAAGCAGGCATGCACTTCATGGCGAGAGAGTTCGTTCATGTTGAGCTGATTGACCCACAGACAGGCACGCCGATACCCTGGGAGGACGGCGCACAGGGTGAGCTCGTCTACACCGCACTCAAGCGCGAGGCGATGCCCATGTTTCGCTTCCGCAGCCGAGACCATGTCGTCGTCACGCTGCAAGATAACCCCACAGGCAGAACAGGCCCCAGAATTCGCTGTATTGGTAGAACCGACGACATGCTGATTGTCCGTGGCGTAAACCTGTTCCCGACGGCAGTGCGCAATGTGCTGGAGGATTTCAGCAAGGAAACGTCTGGCATGTTCAACATTCAACCTTCGACAAAAGGCGTGCTTCAGGACCCTCCCCTGCCGGTGGTGATTGAGGTAGCCCCCGGGACCAACCCAGACAACAGCGACCTCGCGGAACGGATCAAGCAAGCGATCAAAAATCGCTTACTCGTTACCGCGCAGATACGACTTGTGCCCCATGGGACGTTACCCCGTGAAACCTACAAATCGAAGTTGGTGGACTACTCTAAAGCCGTGGCCTAGCAGTTTGAGGCCGCTTTAATCTGGGGGGCGCTCATAGCGGGCATCCGCTGACCCAATAACAAGGTAAACTGGAGCCATTCTTAATTGCGAGATTGAGCAATGGCACCTTTACCCTTATTCCCCACCTCACTTGTTGGCAGTTATCCCCAACCCGACTGGCTAATAGATAAACAAAAGCTCAAAGGGCGCTTCCCTCCGCGCACGCGGGCGGCAGAACTCTGGCGAGTGCCTTCAGAGCACCTTGAGGAGGCTTTGCTAGATGCCATCCGCCTCGCCGTTGACGATCAGATCACTGCGGGGCTGGATATCATTACTGACGGTGAAGCCTGTCGAGAGAGCTACTCCAATCACTTCGCCACGGCTCTGGATGGCATAGACATCGACAACCCGGGAGAAGCACTCGATCGGAGTGGGGAGCCTGTGCCCGTGCCTCGTATTACGGGACCAATCAAGCGACGCCACCCCATCAGTGTTGAAGAGGTAAAGCGACTCAAAACACTGACCGACCGACCGATCAAATTTACGGTGCCAGGCCCCTTCACCATGGCGCAACAAGCCCAAAACGATTACTACCCTAGCCTTCGCGACGCGGCGTTGGCGTACGCGGAAGCCGTGAGAGAGGAAGTAGAGGACCTGTTCAGCGCGGGGGCCGACATTGTTCAGCTAGACGAGCCCTATATGCAGGCCAGACCCGAAGCCGCCGAAGACTACGGCATCGACGCTTTGAATAAGGCGTTACAAGATGTCTCGGGCACGACCTGTGTTCATATTTGCTTCGGGTACGCAGCGCTAATTCATGCTCGCCCCGAGGGTTACTCATTCTTACCCCAGTTGCATCAAGCCTGTTGCCAGCAAATTTCTATAGAGACGGCGCAGTCAGGTCTCGATTGCTCGGTGCTGTCGTCGCTACCGGACCAAACCATCCTACTCGGCGTTATTGACCTCTCGTCCTCGGAGGTAGAGTCAGTAAACACCATCGTCGACCGCGTAGAACGGGCTTTGCCTTATATCGATAAAGAGCGACTGGTGCTCGCACCCGATTGCGGTATGAAATACCTTCCAAGGGAGGCCTCGTTGCAGAAGCTATCGAACATGGTCGAGGCTGCCAAAATTTTACGATCTCGGTATTGAACTCATGGACGCTATAGCGATCTAAATCAGCATGAGATCAGAGAATGGGTGAGCCAGCATGAGCATGATCGAAATAACGCCAAGTAGAAAAAATGGGCGCGAACGGCGACAGGCCGGCGCGTTTAGCCCTGTATATATTTCATTGATCGTTTTATTGATCGTTATCGTTGGCGCTGCGGCATACTTCCTCGACTTGCTACCGGGTCAAGATACAACGACCGAACTGGTGGAGCCTCCAGTGATCGCAGAGCCGGTCGCACCGTCTTCACCACCGGCAACTGAGGTCGCGCCCGAACCCCCGACACAGGTAATACCGGAAGAGCCAGAAAACCCGCTTCCAGCCGAACCGATGGCGCCCGCGCTACCCTCTCTCTCGGAAAGTGATGATGCAGTTCGGGATTCACTGGCAGACATACCGCTAGGGTCACTGGGTCAACAGTACCTCCTCTCAGCAAATATTATTGAGCGCACGAGCAGTACGCTCTACCTTATGGCGCAGGGAGACGTGCCATACAAACTCATCCCTATTGCGCGACCCAAAGCCCCGTTTCCGATCAGCGATGATGGCCTCAAGGTCACTGCAGACGTCGCAGGTTTTTCACGCTATGACGCGTTAAGTGACTGGCTGCGACAACTCGACATCGCGGCAATCCTCGACGGCGTGCGATGGCTCATTCCACTCTTTAGAGAGGCCTGGAGTTTCTATGGTGAGTCGCCCGAAACATTCGATATTGCCGTGTTGAACGTTCTCGATTCAATTATCTCGACACCAGAAATAGACCTTAGCGAGGCACGCCTGACCCGCAAAGAAGCGGTGTGGATTTACGAAGACGAGGCGCTTGAAGCGCTGACGCCACTGCAAAAACAGATTATTCGGATGGGGCCTGACAACGCGCTGATGATGAAAGCCGTTGCGGGAAAAACGCGTGAAATTGTGCTGAGTAGCGCCAGCCAGCCGTAAGATGCAGGAAGTTTAGTTGTTAACAGCGCCGTCTTTTTCATCGGCGCTGACCAATTTCCGGCTCAGCTCGCCGTCGAATCCTCGGTACTGCAGGAACCGCAGCCTCTTGGCTTTCTCTCTTTGGCGAGCCTGGAAATCGCCCACGATCGGCGCGCCTCCATACTTCTTCTCATAAACTGCAGTCGCGTGGGCCAACCAATTGGAGTCGTCGGTGCACACGTCCATGAGCGAACGATCGATATGCTCCTCAACGCCCTGCTGACGCAAGTCTTCCCGAATACGGCCAGGACCGTATCCCCGGCTGGCTAACTGCCTTGCCCTTGAGGCCGCATAGCGTTCATCACTCAGCAGCCCCTCGGCCTCCAAAGCGCGCAACGTCCCTTCTAGGTCGCCCCCCTCTATCGGGCGACTCTGCAAGCGCCTGCGCAGTTTCGTCGCAAGCTCCCGAAAGCTGTGTTCCCGCCGCGCCAGCAAGTCCATCGCAGCGCGACGAAGTTCGGGTACCGTTACCGGTTTATCACGGTCTGGCACGGCAACCTACCAACACTCAAGACGATTCGGCCGCCTCCTTGATATCGACCTCTTCTTCAGCGGAGGGCGATACGGGTTCTGACTCGACCGCCGCGAGCGGCAGCCCCATCATCTGATGACGAATTTGATCTTCAATCTCTTTTGCGACCGCGCTGTTTTCTTCAAGGAAACGCGCGGCGTTCGCCTTGCCCTGACCAATTTTGTCTCCCTTGTAGGCATACCATGCGCCCGATTTATCGACGAGATTCAGCTTAACGCCCCAGTCGATCACCTCGCCCATGTGGTAGATGCCACTCCCGTACATAATCTGGAACTCTGCCTGGCGGAAGGGTGGCGACACTTTATTCTTCACCACCTTAACCCGAGTTTCATTACCAACGACCTCATCTCCCTCTTTAATCGAGCCAATTCGACGAATATCGAGTCTCACTGATGAGTAGAATTTCAGTGCGTTACCGCCAGTGGTTGTCTCCGGGCTGCCAAACATGACACCGATCTTCATCCGAATCTGGTTAATGAAGATCACAAGACAATTTGTCTGCTTTATCGCTCCCGTGAGCTTGCGCATCGCCTGACTTAGCAATCGCGCCTGCAGTCCCACGTGGGAATCTCCCATTTCTCCCTCAATCTCTGCTTTCGGCGTCAGGGCTGCAACCGAATCAATAACCAGCACGTCAACCGCCCCCGAACGGACAAGCATTTCTGCGACTTCGAGGGCCTGCTCACCGGTATCGGGCTGCGATACGATCAAGTCATCTACCTGCACACCCAATTTGTCCGCGTATTGCGGGTCCAATGCGTGCTCAGCGTCAATGAACGCGGCCGTACCCCCGACCTTTTGCGCTTCTGCGATCACTTGCAGCGTCAATGTAGTCTTGCCCGATGACTCCGGCCCGTAAATCTCAACAATGCGACCCTTGGGCAGACCGCCAATACCCAGAGCAATATCCAGCCCCAATGAGCCGGTGGAGATCGAGGGTATTGCGACGCGCTCCTGGTCACCCATTCGCATCACGGTACCCTTGCCAAACTGGCGCTCAATCTGTGACAGCGCCGCGTCCAATGCCTTCTGCTTGTTCGGATCCATAACCTGCTCCTCCCGCCTTTTGTTTAATATGGTGCTATTTGACCTGTCTGCGCTGGGACCATCACTTTCTGCTTCCGCGCCGGTTTTAGCGCGTTCTGACAATGACTACCGTCCACTTCAGCACTTAAAACTCACCTAAAAAGCACCTCAGAAAAGTACTGTATATATATTCAGCTTTTTTGGTGCCAATTGCAATGCAGTTTAGCGATCAATTTCCGCTTGGTTAGTGTCGCTTCAGCCAACACGTCGCAAAAAGCGACACAATACTGATGCCAAACGCCGATCAGTTCCTCAGAGAAACGCGTCGCCACCGTTTGGGCTAAGACACTGCCCTCTAAAATGGATCGCCGCATCGC
>JAYNNB010000113.1:0-5358 GCA_038112515.1 Luminiphilus sp. | reverse complement strand
GTGTGTTATCAGGGTTTGCCTACATCACAGGCTGAGATCTATGATGTCACCGAGGCAGATTGTGAGGCACTGTCTGGGGGATAAGGCGCGCTATGAAGCTCTTTGGTTTGTTTGGTAAGTCATCGAATGACGACAAAGACACCACCACCGAGGAGTCGGCGCCACCAGTCTCTGCGGAGGAGCAAATTGCTCCCGAGCCCCCCGAGGATTCCTCCTTGCAATCTCAGCAGTCAGTGGACAGGGGGGCCACCATGAGTGACGTGATCAAGGCTGTGACCGATCAGTTCGCGCTGATCAATGCCGACAGCGACGCCGATTTACGGGCGGTAGGCGCGGCGCTATGCCAAATTCCTGAGGGTATGGCGTCTTTGTCGGAGGGCTTTGTCTCTTTTCGCCACGAGGTGTTGCACGCCATTCTCATGACCGGTGACGAAGCCGGCATGGCCGATCGCGCGGTGGTACTGAACAAGTGTCTTTCGTCCATTGAAGATGCGCCGGATCTCGCTGAGCAAAGTATTTCGTTGCGCATTATCGCCGAGGAGCTCAGAGACACCATGCTCTCAGCGAATCGAGCGGCGGGAGATCAAAGTGGCCCCACTGACCCGGCAGCTGCGCTATCTGCAGACGACGCGGCACCGGCCCTGAACGAACCCATTATCGAAAAGGGTGCTCCCGATGGCGACTCCGCCCCCCCGGAGGCATCTTTTGGCGCCGTAGACGGTGACGAGAGTGCCGTTGCGCTCTCACAAGATCACGAACCTCAGGCCGACGCCCAACCATCGAGCGATGCGCCCGCGTTTGAGGTTATAGAAGGTGCGCGCCCGACGGACGATGTTAGGGAGTCTGTGCCGTCCGAGGCGCCGATGGAGGGTGCAGCGTCAGATAGCACCGTTGCCATAGAGGAAGAGACGCCAAGCGAAGGGCACTCAGCTGAGCCTGAAACGCCAAAACAGCGGGTGGGCACGGTGGTGCATGCGGATCAGTTAATTGCTTCGGTCAGTGCGGCGCGTCAAGGCGTGCAGGATGAGCGCGCCAGCAATCCCGCGGAACACTATGGCGGGTATGGCGACGATATGAGCGAATTCATTGGCGCCCTCGGCAATCTGACATCGAGTTGCCTGGAGGCACTGGATACCTGCTTTGGCCGCGAATTGGAAACCCTCAGCCATTATCGCAACGTTTGCGCCGAGCTTGAGTTGGGTGCCACGCGCCTGGCCGATTCGCAGCGCTGTATCACCTTTATTGATGCAGGCCTTCGTGGTGCCCCCTGCGACGATGATTTGTCGGGCACCGAAAACCAATGGTTGAGCTCTCTGACCACCCAGTTGGCTAACGTGACGCAGGAGCAAAGCGCCATTGCGCTGGAAAAGGGTGAGCAGATCAAAGGCCAGATTGCAGAGATTCAACTCGAAGCGGATCAAGCCAGCGAGCTGATTAAAAAGCTGGGTGCCGAGACGCTGGAGCCGCCGGCAACGGTACTGCAATCGCTCACCAGTAATGATTTCGCTTCGGAGGATGATGAGGCCGAGGTCGATTATGAGGACTCCATTGATCAGTACATCGAGTGGATGAAAAAGCAGCGCGAGGCGATCAGAGAGCAACGGCGCCGCATCGAAGAGCTCGACCAAAAAATGGCGGACGCCGAAAGGGCGGCCGACCGCCAATACTCCGGCAGACTTGAGCCTATCCAGCGAAGAAAAGACGAGCTCACCCGGAATTTGGAAGACGCCCTCCTGAGTGCCAGTAAAGATGCCGAAGAGACGGAAACCCGGCTCAATGCGTTAACACAGGATGCCGCCACCCTCATTGCTGAATACGAGGTGGCCGTAGACAAGCGGGCCGCCTTTGCTGCCAACGTCGAGGACGCGATGGCAAGCGCGATGATTCGACTGGGCAAAGTGCTGGATGAAGCCAACATGACCTCAGCGTCGCAGGAGCACCCCTCGGGATGACGCTCAGCAGCGCGCGGCTTCTTCGGGTGAGCGTGGCAATGAATGCCACCCTGCTCCTGGTGCTTGGAGCTTGTGGCCAGAAAGAGCCAACCGAGGCGCAGCGTAAGCAATGTTTTGATCGTTACATCCGCGAACACCAGGCCGAATACCCGGTGGAGACGCTTAAAAAGACGGCGGCACTCAAATGTTACTCGTGAATACCTCACCAAAAGAATTGGGATTGGAACTGTTAAGGGTTCTTTTTGTTGGCGTGGTGATTGGCATACTCGGAGGGCTCGCCGCCAACCTGTTTGTACTGGGGGTGGGTGCCATTGATGGCGTCATTCGACAGCAAATGGCAGGTCAAAGCGCTCTGAGCTCCGGATTAATTCGTTGGGCGGCACTGATTGTTGGCGCCTTTTGTATTTATGGTCTCAAGCAAGCTTTCAAAATGGACCGCTGGCATGGGCCTGCCGATGCGATTTTGGGTGCTCACAGACCGGATGCAGCTTTTCCGGCGCGTCAGGGGTTTATTTCAACCACCGCGGCATTCATTTCAGCGAGCGCGGGCGCCTCGGTCGGGCAGTATGGACCGGTCTTGCACTTCGGCGCCTCTGTGGGTGCCCAGGTGCGGGCCTTGTTTCCCACGCGGCTGACCCC
This sequence comes from Luminiphilus sp., assembly GCA_038112515.1. Lineage (GTDB taxonomy): Bacteria > Pseudomonadota > Gammaproteobacteria > Pseudomonadales > Halieaceae > Luminiphilus. The sequence goes on along the minus strand of JAYNNB010000113.1, from coordinate 2,767 downwards.
GGATATTTATGTTGCCTGTGGGGTGGCGGCGGCGATTTCAGCCGGTTTTGGTGCGCCGATTGCAGCGGTGGTACTGGTATCCGAAGCCATACTAAGACACTTTGCCATTCGCGCAGTGGCGCCGATTACCGTCTCAGCGATCGTGGCAACGGCGGTCACGCCACTCTTCTTTGACCGTGTATCGCCTTACTCGGTCACCGCTAGCCCAACTGACTGGGGACTGTTACCGGTGGTGCTCGGACTGGGCGCGTGTGCGGCTCTGTTAGCCATCGTTTTTATGCGTTCCTTGCTGATGACAGCTGCCTGGGCCAAGGCACGTAATAATGATCTCGCCATGGTGCTGCTCGCGGCAACGCTAATGGCCATCATTGGCATGTTGGTGCCCGAAGCCGTGGGATTGGGTACACAGTCGGTAAACGACCTGTTGGCCGGCGACAAATTGGTCGGTGAGGCGGTACTCATGTTACTGGCCAAGCTTGCCGCAACTGTGGTGTGTATCGGCTTGGGCCTGGTCGGGGGTGTATTTTCGCCGGCGCTGTTCCTGGGTGCCTCGCTGGGGTACCTGGCAGGGTTTATCGCCGTAGGTCTTGGGTACGATCCGTCGGCTGTTGTGATGCTGACGGTGGTGGGAATGGCCGCCGTGGCGGGGTCGGTCATCGGTGCACCGATCGGTGTGGTTTTGATCGTGTTTGAATTTACCCGCAGCTACGAATTTGCAGTTGCCGCTATCCTCGCCGTATCAATGTCGTCGTTCATATCAACCCGGCTATTTTGTTATAGCTTTTTTGACCGGCAGCTCATCATGCGCGGTTTCGACTTGCGTCAGGGCAGGGAGTTTTTGTCACTCAAGGATATTTCGGTTTCTGATCTCGACGTCGAAGCCGTAACGCCCGTCAGCGCCACTACCACCGGCGAGGAAATGGTGGCCCACCTGCGGGCTTCCAACCGCACGGAAGCCTACGTGGTGGACACCAACGGCAAACTGCAGGGTGTGGTGCCCATCCTCACCGCACTCGCCGAGAGCAACAGCCCGGCTTCGTCATTGATTGTGGGCGACTATTCCGTGCTCAAGCTGAGCGATGACCTGCAACAAGCCCTCAGCGTCGCGCGCGAGTTTGTGGGTGAGGCAATTCCGGTAGTCGATGAGGCTGGCTCGTTGGTCGGTTGCATCAGCGAAGGCGCGATCTTGGGTGGCACGCTGGATCGCCAAGAAGAGGTGAAAGGGCGTGAGCGCAACTAAGCGCGGTGCTCTTCTCTGCGCGTTGCTCTGCCTGCCATTGCTGGGTATCGCGGACGAGCGGGAGGACCAACTTCGCGCTGGCCTTGCCGCCATGGATCGTCAGCATTACGCGACGGCAATGCGTGCCTGGTATGACATTGCCGTAGCGGGCGATCCCCAGGCGCAGCACAACATTGGCTATCTTTATGAAGAGGGCTTGGGCGTCACGCAGCAATACGATGTTGCGATGGACTGGTATCGACGCGCCGCTGAGAGTGGGCTTGCGGAGGCCAATCACAACCTCGGCATGATGTATGTCGACGGGCGCGGCGCGGCGAAGAGTTGGGCGCAAGGCCTGATTTACTTTCGCAAGGCCGCAGCACAGGGGCTTACTGAAAGTCGCTACATGATTGCGCTGAGTTACTTCGAGGGAGAGGGGCAGATTCGCAACCGGCGATTGGCGTATGAAGGGTTCAGGGAGACGGCCATCGAGGGCTATGCCGATAGTCAGTACATGCTGTCCTTTATGCTTTTGGACGGTACTGATGTGAAGCGGCGCTCCGGGCAGGCCTATGTTTGGGCGTCGCTCGCCATGATTCAGGGGCAACAGCAAGCGCAAGAAATCCGCGATGCTGCGGCCATGCGAATTGATACGCTGGAGACGAGCGACGCGCTTTTTGTGCTTTCGCAGTGCGAAGCCTCGGGTGTGAAAGGCTGTTTGCCGGCGCTGGATGCGCTGCCGTGATGACTGTTCTAGGCAAAAAAAATGCGCCGGTCGGCGCATTTTTTATTTGAGATTGCGTGGTTGCGCTTATTGCGAGTCCGCCACGAATAATCTCAATTCAGTGGTTTACACCGCCATCAACTGACGGGGCTTGGACAGATCCATGCTCTCCCAAGCTTCTGCAATGGGTTCAAGCAGACTTTTCACCTCAGTGATGTTTTCCGGTGCAACATCGGTGTTGACGTTCGCCGCAAAGAGCTTGCGGATCGAATAGCCGTAGAGTTGGCCCAAGTTCACTGCGATTTCGCCACCCCGTTCATAGTCGAGGCTGCCTTGTAAGCCGGCGAGAATGCGAGAAGCTTTAGTCAAGTATTCTCGGGCTTGGTCCCGATTGCCGTGTTGGTGGTGTACTTCTACGCCGGAAAGAGCCCCGATTAAGGCCTTGAATAGTAAAGACACCAGCTGATGCTCATCGGCCGATGCAACGGCCGATTCCAGATCAACTCGTTTGTAGGCTGCAGCGGCTTTTCCACGCGTCATAACTTTCCTCAGCTGAGCAATCCCTGACCCTGTTGTAAATATCGGTGCCAATGAAAATAACTTTATCTTTTGCTGAAGAACTCGAGTTAAATCTGACCCAATATTCTGTAATATTTCAGTGTCATGCTTTTCCAAGCCGGTTTTTCCAGAACTGGTTTTGCAGGTAGCGAGTGGCTTCACATCATGCCCGCGGAGGCTCGAGATGCGGCAGGCAAACAAAGCGCTGTGGGACGTCAAGTTGATCGGGTTGCTCGCCTGTATTGGGCCCTTGGCAACTCCAGTCA
>JAYNNB010000112.1:0-5425 GCA_038112515.1 Luminiphilus sp. | reverse complement strand
CTCGGGCACGCGCCATCAGGACGTCGTCCATCTCGACCACGTCACCCCCATCTGCGAGCGCAACCATCGATCGCGCCGCATACCACTCGTTATGCTGTGCCCCCATATGTCGGCTACTGTACAGCCTTAGCAGGCCTGATGGGTAGCGCTCAGTGACACATTGATCTCGTTATCCACAGACCACCGTGCGGTTGCCTCACCAAGCCCGGTGCCATTAGGGTCCAACCGATCCAGATCACTTGGCTCGTCGATATCCAATGCCATACCACTGGCACACACAACCCGCCACGGCGTCTCGGTAGCTCTGGTCGCCTGCTGATGGCGCGCAAAACTATCCTTACCAAAGCACAGTGGCAGCGACTGATGGCGCCAACGGAGTACGGCGTTGGTACCCGTTTCTGTTAGATCCGGGCTCAGCACGGCGTGGTGGTCAAGCGATGCGGCGATCACGGCAGAAACATTGTCCTCAGCCAGAAACGGCAAGTCAGCATGGATAAAAAGCAACCGCTCGGCCGTGGTTTTTGCCGCAATCATTTCGTATGCGCCATTGAGACCGCCCTCTTGCCCTTGTGATTCCTGCCACACCACCAGCGGCCCCTCGGGAAAGCTGCTATGCGCCCACCCTTGGCCACAAACGGCGTGCACAGCGTCAATCTCGGGATGCCTCATAAGACAGGAGAGGACATCCTGCGCCATCGCCTCGACCAGGGCACAACGTTGCTCGTCGCTGAGCACCGCAGACAGTCGCCGCTTGCTCTGTGACAGCGTTTTCAACGCCACCACCGCTTCAATGCTCACTGCCGCACACCCCCAATAACCAGTCGCCAAATGCTGCCGCACGCTCAGGGTCTGACATCACTGTCGATGCCGTTCGAATATCCAGACCCTCGGCGCGCAAATGCTTCGTTGCCGCCTGATCGGTCTCGTCCCACACCCACACATCGACCAATCCGGGGTATTGCTCGTTCATCCAGCGGGTCCACCCGGCAGCGGATACATCCAGGCCCAGTTCCGACATGATCTTGCCGGCCGGACCCTTCAGCGCTTGCCCGCCGATAATCGGTGACACCGCGACCACGCGACGAGCTGCCCGCCGCAACAGTCCCTGCATACCGGGAATACCGAGAATAGGGGCAAGGCTCAAGAACGGATTTGAGGGACCCAGCACGACATCTGTCCCTGCCGCTCCGACGCAATCCAGCGCATCTCCCAACCGGTCATTTGGCGAGGCCGAATCAATCCCCTGGTACACTACATCGCGAAGCACTGGCGCACAGCGATGCGCAACAAAGTATTCCTGAAAAGCCAATTTGCCCTGATCACTCACCACCTGCGTTCTGACTGGGGATTCAGTAGCCGGAACCACGGTGACGTGGGCCGGCACACCCAATCGACCCCCCAACGTCATCGTTGCGCCGGCAAGATCCTGTCCTGCCGCCAGCAAGGCAGCGCGAGAAAGGTGCAAGGCAAGATCCTTGTCGCCCAACTGAAACCAGTCCGGGCCATCCAGATTTTTGAGAGCCTCAAAGACCCACCAACTTTCTTCTGCGCGGCCCCAGCCTCTCTGGGGGTCGATCGTCTTGGAAACGGCGTAGAGAACACTGTCGGTGTCTGGGCAGATAGTGAGGCCGCAATGCTCAAAATCGTCGCCAGTATTGGTGATCACGAGCAGCGGTCTGTCGCCTGATGCTTGAGACAAACCGGCGGCAAGCCGGGCACCACCCCCGCCACCACTCAGCAACACCAGCGGCGCCCGCGACGTGTCATTGCATACCGAGACCATTAACGGAACATGTCCTGCTGCACTGCCCGAAGCAACTCTTTGGAAGAAGCCTGCTCGCTCACTCGCAGCGGGCAGCCCTCCACCCACACAACGGGCGTGCCCTGATCGGTCTCCCCCTGAACCAACGAAGCGGCAGCCGCCAGCGCATCGGCCATGGCGGGCGCCGTGACCTGCATGGTGCGCCCATCCAGATCCCGTTCGCCGACCTGATCCCACACCGGCTCCAAACCGGCGACGCCAATCGCAAAACCGACTGTGCCCATCCTCCAGGGCCGGCCTAGGCTATCGTTGATCACCACGGGAACGTGATACCCCAACGCTTGCGAAACTGCTTCGGATAAAGCGCGTGCACTGGCATCCGGATTCTCAGGCCAGAGCAGCACCGCCTCATCACCACTCACTGCGCCGACGCCGGTATTCGAAGCATCGATGCCGGCATTGGCGAGAATATGGCCAGTGCGATGTTCAGCAATGATAAGCCCGGGACGAACACGGATGACTGACTGCGACTCCCGAAGAATGAGTTCGACAACGCGTGGGTCTTTGCCGCTCTCTTCAGCAAGCCGCCGGGCGTCGTCTGTGACCTCAACATCGCGGAGGAATACCAGACGTCCTTCTGCCTTTGATACGACTTTTTGCGCCACAACCAGCACCGGCACGCTGTCGCCAGCACACAGCGATTGGCGAAGCACGCCCGCCACGATGAGCTCAGCCAGTCCGTCACCAGCCCTCACTGCGGGGAAACCCTCCAGTGGCGTTAGATGCAGCGCACCCGCGGTCACAGGATCAGTCGATACCCGTCAGACGAAGGCCCGCATGAGTTTTGTACTGTTTGTTGATGTTAATCAGCACCGAGGTCAGCGCCTCTGCCGCTGCCGCATTATGGATGAGGCCGGCGTGAAAACCTCTCATCCCTATCGACGCGATCAAATCGACCACGACCTGGCGGGCCTCTTTTTCGTTTCCCGTCACCAAAACATCGCAGGGGATATCCATATCTGCCTGTAAATGCGCTGCAGCCACATTCTGGAAGGCACTGACCACATGCACACCCTCCCCCAGCAAATTTTGGGCGATAACGCCAGCGCTACCCTCTGGCGGAAGCTGCACTCTCGCGACACGCGGCGGAACCAGTGGTACCGTTACATCGACCAGCACTTTTCCCTGCACCGCGTCGCGAATGCTTTCCAACGTTGGCGTGTGCGCACCAAACGGAACGGTGACAAACACGATGTCACCACGCTCTGCCGCCGCGACATTATCCATGCCCTCGATAGCAGGCTCAGCTACACCTCGGCTCACCAACTCCGCCTTGAGCGCGTCAGCGGCTTCATGGGCCTGCTCAGCCTTCCGTGAGCCCACCCAGATGGCGTGTCCCGCCTTGGCCAGCCGCAAGGCAAGACCACGGCCGAGATCACCGGTGCCGCCGACGATACCGATCGACGGAGATGTATTGGAAGACATATGTTTAACCTCTAATGTGGAGTGATCGTTGACAAGGTTCAGGGCGTTGGCGATAGTGGCGACCGTCACTTGCTGAACACAAGTAAGTTTAGCTCAGACTGGCTCGAGACAAGAGCCTAGCGATAAAAAAAAGCAGTGAACCGACAGCCCGAACAGAGAGTGTACTGAAGTATCAGCCGCCTGGCAGGGGCGGCAGTGAGCAGGAGAAAGTTATGAGTGCGACGCATACCGCCGATTATGATGTGATTGCCGTAGGCGCCGGCTTTGCCGGTATTTCTTTGAGCTATCACCTTCGAGAAGCAGGCCTCAACGTCAAGGTGTTCGATCGAGCCAGCGACGTGGGGGGCACCTGGGCCTGGAACAAGTATCCCGGCGCAGCCACTGACAGTGAGTCCTACTACTACTGCTTAACCTTCTCAAAAGAAGTCCTTCAGGAATGGTCCTGGAGCAAACGCTACTCGGGCTGGGAAGAGACACAGAACTACCTGAAGTTTGTCATGGATAAGTTCTCGCTGTGGCCCATGTTCCAATTGAATACCGAAGTCGAGAGCGCTGAGTTCGACAATGACACGGGGTTGTGGAACGTCCGCACCCAGGGCGGGGAAATACACACCGCCAAATATTTTGTCAGCGCCATGGGCATGATTTCGCAGCCCGTGCTACCCAACATCGCCGGACAGGATCGTTTCAAGGGCCACATTTTTCATTCCTCTCGCTGGCCAGAGGGCCTCGATGTCGCGGGCAAGCGCGTTGGGATTATTGGTGCAGGTGCCACCACCGTGCAGATGCTACCTGAGGTCGCTAAAACCGCCTCTCAGGTGACCGTATTCCAGCGCACACCCAATTTTGTATTACCCGCCATGCAGAAAGATATGACGCCTGAGTGGGAAAAAGAAATCAAAGATAACTACGACGAGATCATCGCCAAAGCCCGCAATCACATGTTCGGCATGGCCTTTGAGCAACCGCCGGGGCGCAACGCGGTAGACACACCTCCAGAAGAAGTTCAGCGCATCTTTGAAGAACATTGGAAAGGGAGCTTCCGCTGGGTATTCGAGACCTTCGATGACTTGCTTGGCAGTGCCGAAGCGAACCAGATGGCTTCGGATTTCATCACCAGCAAAATCGCTGAGAAAGTCAACGACCCTGAGTTGGTTGAACTCCTGACACCAAAGGGTTACCCGCTGTTTGCCAAGCGCCCGCCGCTGGACCATGGCTACTACGAGGCGTTCAACCGCGACAACGTGAAGCTCGTCGACATCAAGGATCGCGAGCCGATCCAAGAGATCACCGAGACCGGCATTCAGACGACAGAGAATCTGTACGAGTTTGACATCATTGTATTGGCGACAGGCTTTCAGGCCTACACCGGCGCGCTTGAGGCCATCGACATTCGCGGTACCGATGGTCACACCCTGCGGGAGAAGTGGGACGACGAATCCAAGTCGATCATGGGCGTGTACGCCGCCGGCTATCCCAACTTCTTTATGATTACCGGCCCTCAGGCACCCTTCGCCAACCTGCCAACCTCCATCGAGCAGAACGTGGCCTACATCACCGACTGCATCCAGAAGATGGAGTCCGAGGGCTATGACCTCTTCCAGCCAAGTCAAGAGGCGGAAGACGAATGGTCAGCGCACACCGCCGAAATTCACGAGCAGACCCTGATGGCGCAGGGAGACAAGGTGAACTCGTGGATGATGGGCGCCAACCTTGAGCAAAGAAAGCCGCGCGTGCTGGTCTACTTTGGTGGCGCGCATATCTACTACGACAAGTTGCGCGAATCAGCAGACGGCGGCTTCCCGGAGCTGTCCTTCAGTAAAAGCGCTGCCTGAGGTCGCTATATCTGGCCGCCATACTCGGTGGCCAGGGCCGCGATCAACTGATCAAGATCCCCTGCAGGCAGGCGGTTAATGCCTGCCGCGGCCTCGCGGCCTCCCCCGGTATCAAACTGTGAGCACACAGCCTCAGCGCCGGTGCGCCGGTTGAAAGGCGCCCTAACACTGACCAGAAATGCGCCGTCATCCCGCTCAGTCAGGACGGCATGAGCGCGGTTCGGATAGACACGCACCAGATCATTGCTGAACACGCCACTGACCCGGCGCGCCCACGACGCATTCGGTAGTTGATACACAGCAAAACCGGGCTGGACGTAAACCGGTGCGAGCGCCTCCGACG
>JAYNNB010000111.1:0-5484 GCA_038112515.1 Luminiphilus sp. | reverse complement strand
ACCACACGCGCTTTTTCGGGTAACGCTGCCATAAGCCTCTCCTGCACTCCCCACTCAATTGCTGCCCATTCCCCGACACGGTCTCTGGGCGGTCTTTTACACCGGCGCCGACTCTGGGTCGCGCCGCTTGTCTACCCGCCCTGAAATGGGCGAGCAGGACTATTTTCTGGTGCGCATTTGGCGCTTTTCAAGCCAAACACGCTGTCTCAATTCCGACACACGAATGACCAAAAGCGTCACTGCTTCGATCGCGAGTCCTCTTTGATTTAGCGCATCGCATCGAGGGCAGCGCGAACCTCTGCCGAGAGCTGCTCGGGCGTATCTTTGGCAATTTGCGCCAGCAATTCGCGCATCCCCGGCGTCCAGAACTGGCGCATATGCTGGCTAATCTGACCTGACACGTCGTCCCGGCTGGGTACACTGTGGGCGATCTGGTTGGCCATCTTGATCAGATGTTCCTGTCGATAGTCGCCCCCGCCACTCATGCGCGCTGCTCTGAACTCGGACGGATCTCTACCGCCGTCACCTTGTACTCCGGGCAGTTGGTCGCCCAATCCGAGTTGTCGGTGGTGATCACGTTGGTGCCACTCACCGGATGATGAAACGTGGTGTATACGACACCCGCTGGAATATCGTCGCTGATGCGCGCACGCATGCGGGTTTGCCCTGCCCGACTGGCGATTTCGATCCAGTCCCCGTCTTTGACCCCCCGGGCCTCGGCGTCGGCCTCGTGGATATCGAGCACATCCTCGGCATGCCAGACTACGTTATCGGTGCGCCGCGTCTGCGCACCAACATTGTATTGACTGAGAATGCGGCCGGTCGTGAGGAGCAGCGGGAATTTGCGGGTCGAGCGCTCGTCGGTGGGTACATAAGGCGTGGTGATGAACTGCCCCTCACCGCGAACAAATTGATCCTTGTGCATAATCGGCGTGCCCGTGGGCGCCTGTTCGTTACAGGGCCATTGCACGCTGCCCAGCTTATCGAGCAGATCAAAAGAGACACCGGCAAACGTCGGTGTGAGTTCCGCAATTTCATCCATGATCTCTGCGGCACGGGCATAGGGCATGGGGTAACCCATGGCTTCACTCAGTGCACAGGTGGCCTCCCACTCCGAGAGACCGGTGCGCGAGGTCATGACCGGCCGCACCCGGTTGATGCGTCGCTCGGCATTGGTGAAGGTGCCGTCTTTTTCCAAAAAGGACGTGCCCGGCAAAAACACATGGGCAAACTGTGCGGTTTCGTTGAGGAACAGATCCTGAACAATTACGCACTCCATCGCCTTCAGGGCCTCTGCCACGTGTTGCGTATTGGGGTCCGACTGGGCGATGTCCTCGCCCTGAATGTAAATACCTTTAAATTCACCCGCGACCGCGGAATCCAGCATGTTGGGGATACGCATGCCCGGATCTTCCCGAAGCGTCACGCCCCACAGGGCAGAGAACTGCTCCCGCACCGTATCGTCAGACACGTGGCGATAACCGACAAACTCGTGGGGGAAAGATCCCATGTCACACGAGCCCTGCACATTGTTCTGGCCGCGCAAGGGATTGACCCCCACCCCGAGCCGACCGATGTTTCCGGTCGCCATCGCCAGGTTCGCCATCGCCATGACCATGGTGGAACCCTGGGAGTGCTCGGTCACACCGAGACCGTAATAAATCGCGCCGTTGCGGGCCGAGGCATAGGCTCTTGCCGCCGCGCGCAGCGTGGCGGCCTCAACGCCCGTCGTCTCGGCAAGTGCCTCGGGGCTATTCTCGGGCAAGCGGATAAAGTCCAACCACGCGTTGAACGACGTCTTGCTGCAGCGCTCGGCGACAAACGCTTCATCGATGAGCCCCTCGGTCGCCACCACATGGGAGATCGCGTTCAGCACCGCCACATTGGTACCGGGCATCAGCTGCAGGTGATGCTCTGCCTGAATGTGTGGCGAGCGCACCAGGTCGATCGACCGCGGGTCAATAACAATGAGGTCTGCGCCGGCGCGCAGGCGACGCTTCATGCGTGAAGCGAATACCGGGTGCGCGTCGGTCGGGTTGGCACCGATCACCAGGATGGCGTCGGCATGCTCTACCGAGGCGAAGTCCTGCGTGCCCGCACTGGTACCGAAGGTTTGCTTGAGGCCATAGCCGGTTGGCGAATGACACACGCGGGCGCAGGTATCGACATTGTTGGTGCCGAAGGCGGCGCGCACCATTTTCTGCACCACATACACCTCTTCGTTAGTGCAGCGTGACGAGGTAATACCGCCGATGGCATCGACCCCATGGGTCGTTTTGATTTTATTGAGTCGCTCAGCGGCAAAGGTAATCGCCTCGTCCCAATCAACGGCGCGCCACTCATCCTGAATGCTGTCGCGAATCATCGGCGTGGTCACGCGATCCTGATGCTGTGCATAGCCCCAGGCAAAACGACCTTTGACACAGGAGTGACCCGCGTTGGCGCCGCCTTGCTTGTCGGGCACCATTCGCACCACCTCATCACCGCGCAATTCCGCCGTAAACGAGCACCCCACGCCACAGTAGGCGCAGGTGGTTTTCACTTTGCGGCTCGGCACACCGAGACTGATCACGCTTTTTTCCTGAAGCGTGGCGGTGGGGCAGGCCTGGACACAGGCACCACAGGAGACACATTCACTCTCCAGAAACGGCTGCTGCTCACTGGGAGATACCTCGGAACCAAACCCGCGCCCGGCAATGGTGAGCGCAAAGGTACCCTGAACCTCTGAGCAGGCCCGCACGCAGCGGCTGCAGACAATGCACTTGCTGGCGTCGAAAGTAAAATAAGGGTTCGATTCGTCCTTGCCCTTATGCAGGTGATTTTCACCCTCGGCGCCATAGCGCACCGACCGCAACCCCACGGCACCCGCCATATCCTGTAATTCACAGTCACCATTGGCCGGGCAGGTGAGGCAGTCCAGCGGATGATCCGAGATATAGAGTTCCATCACGCCTTTGCGCAGCTTGTCGAGGCGCGGCGTCTGGGTATGGACAGACATACCCTCCTGGCACGGTGTGGTGCAGGAGGCAGGGGTGCCCGGGCGGCCTTCGATCTCGACCAGACACAACCGGCAAGAGCCAAAGGCATTCAGGCTGTCGGTGGCGCAGAGCTTGGGGATGGTGGCCCCGACCATCGCCGCAGCGCGCATCACCGAGGTGCCCTCAGGCACACTCACGGCAATGCCATCGATGGCGACATTGATCATCACCTCAGACTGGGCACCTGGCGTACCGAGATCCTGCGAAAAATCCACCTGCGCCGGATCAAACTGCTGGACCATATTCATGCTGCTACCCTCAACCCGTGGCTATCACGGGAGATCTGAAATCTTCCGGGAACTGATTCAGTGCGCTCAGTACGGGATTGGGCGTCAGCCCTCCCATGGCGCAGAGTGACCCCTGGGTCATCACATCGCAGAGATCACGGAGCAATTCGGTATTGGCTTCTGCGTTGCTGCCCGCGCGAATCTTGTCGATCGTTTCAACGCCCCGCACCGCACCGATACGACACGGCGTGCACTTGCCACAGGACTCCTCGACGCAGAATTCCATGGCAAAACGCGCCTGCTCTGCCATGTTCACGGTGTCGTCAAAGAGCACCACACCGCCGTGGCCAATCATACCGCCCGCTTCGATCAGCGCCTCATAAGCCATCGGCACATCGAGTTTTTCCGCGCTGAGGTACGCCCCCAAGGGACCACCGATTTGCACCGCACGCAACGGCCGGCCGGACAGCGTGCCGCCACCAAACTCCTCGACCAGTTCCCGGGCACTGATGCCAAATGCCGTTTCTACTATTCCCCCTCGCGCGATATTGCCCGCCAGCTGAAACACCTGCGTACCGAGCGAACGGTTTTGCCCCAACGCCGCGTAGGCCTCGGCCCCGCGCGCCAAAATGGAGGGCACACTGGCGATGGTGAGCACGTTGTTAATTACGGTGGGGGTACCGAACAACCCTTTGATCGCCGGCAGCGGTGGCTTGGCGCGCACCATGCCACGCCGGCCCTCGAGGCTCTCAAGCATGGCGGTTTCTTCCCCGCAGACGTAGGAACCCGCACCCACGCGAATCTCAACGTCAAAACACAAATCGGAACCCAGAATGTTGTCGCCCAACCAACCCTGCTCTCGCGCGATCCAAATCGCCGCTTGCAGGGTGGCGATGGCGTCGGGGTACTCCGAGCGCAGATAGACCAGCCCGCGATCAGCACCCACGGCGTGGGCAGCGATGGCCATCCCCTCGAGCAAACAAAAGGGGTCGCCCTCCATCAGCATGCGATCAGCAAAGGTACCGCTGTCACCCTCGTCGGCGTTCACGCAAATGTATTTGTGCGCGGGCGCGCGGGGAGATTCGCCGCTGTGGGGGGCCGGCGGCTGATCCGCCACTGTGCGCCATTTGATACCCGCCGGAAAGCCGGCGCCACCGCGGCCACGCAGGCCAGAATCCGTCACCGCCTGCACCACGTCGCTACCACTCATGGCGAGGGCATTTTTTAGTCCCGTGAGACCGCCATGAGCCACGTAATCCTCGGGATCGACCGGGTCAGTGATACCCACCCGCTCATAAATCCACCGGTTTTGCCGGGCCAGGTAATCGATATCCTCCACAACCCCGACGTACTGCTCGCTTTGCTCATCGGGCAAGCCAGCCTCGATCTGCGCGGCAGTCACATTCGCCCATCCCACACGGGGGCCATGGCGCTCCTGTGCGCGCTCGACTAACGGCTCCATCCACAGCAGGCCGCGGCTGCCATTGCGCACCACGGTTTCGCCGCGCGCCTCCAGCGCTGCAGCGACCGCGTCTGCACCCATAGAGCGGGCGGCGGCATCGCGAGGTACAAACCAAACGCTCACGCTCCCTCTCCTACTGCTTGCGCAACGCTGACCGCAGCTTTAAGACGCGCCACATCTGCGCGCCCCAACAACTCACCGTCGACGAGGGCCGCGGGCCCCAGTGCACAATTGCCCAAGCAGAAAATCGGTTCATCGATGCCGGTCAAGGTAGCCAGATCGGCATCATCACCGCAGGCGGCGGACCACTCGGCCTTCAGTTTACGGCCCCCAACTGCCTGGCAGGCCTCCGCTGCACACAGGCGCACCGGTACCGCTGGCGGAGGGGTATCGCGGAGATCCGCGTAAAAGGTCAACACGCCGTGCACATCGGCGCGGGAAACGTTGCAGGCCTCGGCAATCGTCGCGACCGCATCGCCGGGAACGTAGCCAAAGTGCGCTTGCACCGCTTGCAGGCATAGCAATACCGGGCCAGGCTGAGTCGCTGCGATCGGCGCGATCAGAGCCTCGGCTGCTTCGAGCTGCCATTCTGGATAACGTGCGTTGCTCATGTCGCGACGCGATCTCCCCCAGCATATACGTTCAGGCGGTCATCCCGCGTGAACCCCACCAGCACCAAGCTGTGGGCGCGGGCCAGATCCACCGCCAGCGTTGTCGGACCAGACACCGCCACAATCCCCGCCATACACGCCCTGAG
>JAYNNB010000110.1:0-5486 GCA_038112515.1 Luminiphilus sp. | reverse complement strand
ACGGGCAGCAGATCCTCAAGAAGCCCGCCGGTGTCCCGTACCTGAGTAACGCCGTGGTAGAGAAACAGCCCAGCCATGGCCTCGGTGAAACGTTTATCAAAAGTGAAGTGGACATGAAAATCCCATAAGCCCGGGATCAGGTAGCGTCCGCCCGCGTCAACACGCTCCCTCGCCGTAATCTCCCCGGCCACATCACTGCTAACCACATCAATGATGCGACCCTGGTCGATCAGCACAGTTTGGTTGGCGCGGACCGGGTTCACCGCATCGATGAGCGTCGCGTTGGTGATAACCAGGTCAATCGTCCTGGGTGCGTCTTCCGAACATCCCAGTAACAGTAGTGGGCAAAGCAATAGCGCGAGTAGAGTTCGTTGGGATGCCGCCTGTGTGATATCTCTCATAAGTGCCAACCTTATTCAGCGGAGCCTTTTTTGATGGTTCAGGTTGCAGCGGCCTCTGATGGGAACCGCTGCGCGGGTTGACCGGGCTCCCAGCGGGGATATTTAGCCATGATTGTGTCGAACAGGGCACTATTTAACCAACCCTCGAGCCAGACTCGGGTGCGGGGGTAGGGCGCCTCTTGCCACCAAACCGGGTCGACGCCGGCAAACTGTCGAATAAAGGGAAATAACGCCACATCAACGATGCTGGGTGCTTCACCCGTAAGTCCCAATGACGCCGACAGCTTGTCCTCGATCTTGGCGAGAAAGGCCTCGGCGTGCTGGCGATAAACTGAGGCCGGATGCGCCGGGTACCGATCGGCGTATTTATAGCGATCCAGCCAGCCTTTGAACTCATTGTCGCACGCGTGAATCCATTCGGAGCCGATCTCAGCGCTTTTCAGCCAGCCGCAAGGATCGCTCTGCTCAAGCGCCCACTGCATGACGTCGAGGCTTTCTTCGATCACGCCGCCATCGGTTAACACCAGCACCGGCACGGTGGCTTTGGGGGAAACCGCGAGCAATTCGGGCGGCTTGTCGCGGAGCAGCACCTCCCTCAGTGACACCTGTACGCCCGACGCCGCAATCGCCATCCGTGCCCGCATGGCGTAAGGGCAGCGTCTGAAAGAATACAGAACGGGTAATTCAGACATTTGCCTACCTTAGCGCGGCCCACCGTTGGCAACCAGCGCCGGCTGTTGCTGTGAAGGCGCGTTGCGAAAGTTTTTGCGCCGTCACCGCGGTGGGAGAAAATCCCCCTAACACGCCTGAGTTTAGTACTATCCGAAATCCTAACTTAACAATAAACGGGGACAGATCATGGGACGATTGGCAGGCAAAGTGGCTTATGTGCTGGGCGCGGCGGGGCGCGGCAATATGGGTCAGGTCATTGCGCGGCGCTTTGCAGAAGAGGGCGCAACAGTCGCGGTCGGCGGCCGTCATCTCGAAGAGCTTGAGTGGCTGGCCGGTGAAATCGGCGGCATGGCGGTCAGCTGTGATATCACCAAGATGGAAGACATCAAATCGTCTATCGGTGCGATTATGGATGCCCACGGCAAGCTTGATATTGCGGTCAACGCCACAGGGCTTGGTTTGCTCGCTCAGTTTGAGGAAACCACTGAGGAAGACCTCAACCTGATGATGGACCTGCAGTTCAAAGGGCCCTACCAGTTTATGCAGGTGTTGGTGGGTGTGATGTCTAACCCGTCATCCATCATTCAAATTTCCTCGGCAACGGCGACGATTCTGGTGGGCAATCATCACGCCTATATCGGCACCAAAGCAGGCATCGATCACGTGGTGCGGGGCGTCGCCGATGAATACGGTGCCAAAGGTATCCGCGTGAACTCGATCTCGCCGGGTCTTACGGCCTCACCCATGGCGGCGCCTCATTTGGAGACCCCGGGGTTGCTGGAGGCGTTCCTCAAGAACTACCCGCTGGGTCGATTGAATACGTCTGAGGATATTGCCGCCGCCGCGGTCTTCCTCGGTAGCGACGAGTGCTACATGACGGGCCAGAATCTTCAGGTGAATGGTGGCCTCACGCTCAGGCGCAATCCGCTGCCCTCGGAGATCGAGGAGTCGGTGATGGCGGCCATGGCGGCACAACAGGACGGGTAAATCCAATCTGCGCATTCCTGTTTGGGTCTGCGCCTTGGGCAAAAAATAGGCAGTTTTTCGGGCGCGATGGGTTGATACCGCGACCCCGAGAAAAACAAGAGAGGAAAATCGATGGCTGGTAAGCGAAGAGATGTGTACCTGGTGTGCGGGGGTAAGTACCACGATTTTGATTTCGCGCGACTGGAATTGTTAAAGCTGCTGGCAGAGCACGATGTGGTCAGGGTCAAAGTGGCCAATGACTATAGCGATGTTGAGGCCATGTGCCAGGCGGATCTCCTGATCACCTATACCTGCGATGAAGTGCCGGATATGGCCGGACAAGCGCGGCTGAAGTCCTATATTGAGAACGGCGGTAAATGGTTTGCGCTGCATGCCACTAACTCTGTGTTGGAGTGGCTCAGTCACGATCCTCCCCTTTTGCGCGCGCCCCGAGACAATAAGGACTTTATGGAGGTGCTGGGAAGCCAGTTTTTGGCGCATCCACCCATCGAGCCTTATCGGGTCGAGGTTACCAAGCCAGACCACCCGTTGGTCGAGGGCATCGAGCCCTTTGACACCACTGACGAGCTGTATCTTTCGGAATATCACGGTGAGAACGAAATGCTCCTGCACACCAAATGGTCAGGCAAGGTCGATGCGTTTCAGGATGGCGACTGGGAAAGCGGTGACGACGATCATGCGGTCTTTTATCTCAGGCCTTACGGGCAGGGCACGGTGCTGTACCTGACCCTCGGTCACTGCCGCTCTACCTATGATATGCAGCCTCTGGTTGAGGAGTACCCGGTATTGGAGCGCGGTAGCTGGGAGGTTCCGGCCTACTACGAATTGCTCCGACGGGGTATCGCCTGGGGTATTGCATAAGCTTAAGCGGGGCCTTGGTGCGCGCCGGGGCGGAAGCGAACGAGCACAACGTCGGTTAATCAAGATCAAATGAGCGCCATGGATACCCGCTGGATCGACGCACTCGCCGCTACTGTACCCACAACTCGCGTCATTCGTGATCCGCACCACATCAAGCGTTTTACCACGGGCATTCGTTTCGGCAGCGGGTCCGCGCTCGCTGTGTTTGAGCCCGCCTCGCTGCTAGATTTCTGGCAGATACTCAAGGCCTGTGTCGCGGCGGATTGCATTGTCATTTGTCAGGCCGCTAATACCGGCATAACGGGTGGCTCGACCCCGGATGGTGAGGATTACGACCGGGAGATTGTGATCATCAGCACCCTCAAGCTGGATACCTGTATTCCACTGTGCGATGCGCAGCAGGCACTGGTCTTTGCGGGAGGGACGTTATACCGGCTTGAGGAAATGCTCACCCCCTTCGGCAAGAACCCCCATTCGGTAATTGGCTCGTCCTGTATTGGCGCCTCGGTCGTAGGCGGTATCTGCAATAATTCGGGCGGAAGCCTGGTCAAGCGCGGACCCGCGTATACCGAGTTTGCCTTGTTTGCGCGGCTCACTGAGCGGGGCGAGCTGGAGTTGGTAAACCATCTGGGCATCGATCTCGGTGAAACTCCAGAGGATATCCTGAGCAATCTGGATGCCGGGCGCTTCGACCCTCAGTCGGTGCAATTGGAGGGCGGGCTTGCGTCCGACCCTGAGTACATCCAGCGGGTTCGGGAGGTAGAGGCTCCCACGCCCGCCCGATTCAATTCAGACCAGCGGCGACTCCATGAGGCCAGTGGCAGTGCCGGGAAGTTGGCGGTGTTCGCCGTGCGGGTCGACACGTTTGACAAGCCTCAGGCCGAGCAGGTCTTTTATGTCGGGACTAACGACCCCGAGCAGCTCAATGAAATTCGCCGCCGCCTGCTTGTCGAGTGCCGCGAACTACCCGAGATGGGCGAGTACATGCACGAGAGTTGGTTCGACGGGGCCGACCAGTACTGTAAAGACACCTTCTTGATAATTAAGTATTTGGGTACGGGGTTTATGCCGCGGCTCTATCGCATCAAAGCAGCCCTCGATCGCTGGCTCGATAAAATCCCTGGACTCCCGAACCGCCCTGCGGATCATCTATTGCAACGGCTGGCGAAGTGGTGGCCTGATCATTTGCCCAAGCGAATGCGTGAGTACCGCAAGACTTACGAGCACCACCTGATCTTGATGGGTGCGGACACCGCCATTGCCGAGATCCGGCAGGTCTTGCATGAGGTGACCCGAGCGAGCGATGAGGGTGCCTTCTTCGAGTGCTCACCAAGGGAGGGTGAGGCTGCGCTGTTGCATCGATTGGTTGCGGGTGGTTCCCCGGCGCGTTACCACCTGATTCATGCCAAAGAGACAAATGGTATGGTCACCTTCGACGTGGCGCTGCCGCGCAATTATCCCCAGTGGCACACATTCTTGCCCGAAGACCTGCTGGATCAATGTGCTGCGCCCTATCGTGGTGGCCACTTTATGTGTCACGTATTTCACTGGGATTTTGTCGTTAAGGCCGGTGTCGATCCGGAGGCGGTCAAGGCACGAATGATGCGCCTCTTGGATGAGATCGGCGCCAAATACCCCGCCGAACATAACGTTGGTCACTTATATTCTGCCGAGCCGGACCATGCGGCCTTTTATCGGTCACTTGACCCCAATAATGTGTTCAACGCCGGCGTCGGGAAAATGTCCAAGAACAAGTGTTATCACTAGCCGATTTTTCACCAAAACGAGGGTGTCGATGATGAGGCCTGCTATGCGATCAGTACCTGCGATCAGAGTCATGTTTGTCGCGGTGTGGCTGTTGACCGGTGTTGCGAACATCGTGGTCGCCCCGATCGTCAGCGCTATGGAACCCGTCACCACCTCGCCTTGGAGAGAGGTAGTGATCAGTGTCACTGATCCAGACATCACGGCCCGCTTCTTCACAGAAATTGGCGGCTATGAGGAACTGAGCAGAGGTGCGTTATCTGCGTCTGCGATCGCAGCCTGGGGGCTAGATGCAGAGGCAAATGGCGAATACCTGTTACTCCGCGCCCCGATGGGGGGGGATTTTGGTCATGTCCGGTTGGTGAGTTTTAACAACGCAGGGCGGCGAGAACCCATGCGGCCTGGCGCTCGCGCCTGGGACACCGGTTGCTACTTCAGCCTGATGATCCGGGTAAAGGACATGCAGTCAATTTACGACGACGCAATTCGACTGGGTTGGTGGACAGAGACGCCAATCACCCCGCTGCAGTTCGGTGAATCGGATCTTCGAGTGGTGATATACCGGGGGCCCGATGGGGTTCAGGTGCAAACCTACGAGCGCCTGAGCCCTCCGCTACCTGCCGCAATCCCCGACTTTGACCGCATGGCGGCACCCTTCAATATCATGCAGATGGTGGCGGATCGGGATGTTGCCTATGACTTTGTGACGCAAATTCTGGGATTTGCGACCTTCTTTAACGGGGCGCCCTACACCGATAAGGTTCCCACACCGTCTCCCATTGGTATACCGCTCAACCTCAC
>JAYNNB010000109.1:0-5550 GCA_038112515.1 Luminiphilus sp. | reverse complement strand
CGTGTTGTAGAGAGCGAATTAACGGGTGCCGGTGAGCATATTGCTCAGTTGAACGAGGAAATCGGCCAACTGCAGCTGAAGCTCGATGATGCCAAAGCCAAGCAGAAAACGATTCTTTTGCGTGCCCAAACTGTTCAATCACGGGTGCAGGTCAAAAATCAGGTGCAGCGGAGAGAACTCGACGATGCATTTGCTCGGTTTGAGCGCTTTGAGCGTAAAGTGGATAACCTCGAAGGGGAATTGCAGGCTATGGACCTGGGGCGCGATACTGCCTCCAGCCTTGCGGCAGAGATCGATGCGCTGGGAGAGGCGGATTGGCTGGAGGACGAGCTGTTGCGGATCAAGGGCAGTATGCAGGACAGTAATGTCGTGCCAGCAAAAGTCGGTGATCAGGAAAAGAATACCTGAGCAACCGAGGCCTGATTGAAACCATAGGACTTGGGGCTGTGTCAGTAACCGACACAGTGTTCAGCAGGGAGGAGAAATGAACCCATTCGAAATGTTATTTGTGCCGATGATCCTGTTTATGGTGATCGTTGCGCCGACCTGGATTGTCATGCATTACCGCAGCGTTAATCGCTCCAGTCAGCATCTGACCGAGGAAGACCGGCAGGCACTGGAGGATATGCTGGTGGCGGTTGATCAATTATCAGAACGGGTTGAGTCACTGGAATCTATTCTCGATGCGGACCATCCGCAATGGCGCCAGCATGAAGGCCGCCAGGCTGACAAGGAGCAATAGTCATGGCAGATCGAAATAAGCGCACGTTCAGCGAGAGTCGTCAACGTGGTTGGGGTATGGGGCTATACCGGAACCGATCCGAAGGCTGGATAGGCGGGGTTTGTGCCGGATTGGCCGCGCATTGGGATGTACCGAATTGGGTAATTCGGCTGGCAGCAATTGCACTACTCATGTTCACGGGTACGCTCGCGTTCTGGCTTTACGTGCTCGCCTGGTTCGCCATCGCGCCCCAGACTTCACGGTGGTCCTCAGCGCCTGTGGAGAGCGATGAGGTCGACATGGAATACGATGAGGATCGTCACGCTTTTCGTCGCAAGACGGTGTTTCGCTATACGGATGCGCCGGCGGAGCGCTTGCGAAAAGCGAGAGACCGAATTGATGCGGCGAGCAGGCGCGTTGAAGCGATGGAGCGTTACGTGACCTCACGCCAGTATGATCTGAATCGGGAGTTCGCGAAGTTGTAGCTCTTTGTCAGTAGTTTTCCCTCTAACGCAAATTCGGCACTTCGATCTGCAGGGGAACAACACAGGGCGCTAGTTGCATGCCAGCCACTCATAAAAAAAAGCGGTCTCACGACCGCCTTAAAGGTTCTCAGTTTTTTAGTTACTCCGACCAGTACACATCATCAAGTCGGTAGACAACGCCCTCTGTTTTGCCGAACGGGGCGAAGATCACGATGCCGGTCTTGACTCGTGTAAGCGATAGATTGCTACCACTATTAGCAAGCAGGTCCGCCACCGGGACGCTGATGGTTTCCCATTCTCCGGAGCCGGCAACCGAGATTGGGAAGTCGCCAGTTGAGCCGCCATTATGATCGTCTACCTTGATTACATACCCAGAGTCATTTACACCCCTGCTCACGACTTTTATATCGAGATTCAGTAAGCCGGATTCGTAGCTGCTCATGTCGATACCAGGGCTACTGGCCTCGAAAAAGAGCCCTGCGAATTGATCACCAGAGTAGGTGATCTCAAGCACTGATCCCCGATCGTCGTCATCCGCTACCGCCCAACCGATGGAAGGGCAATCTGCGCCGCCGTTACCGACACATGCTCCGTAATTAATGGCTTGATCGAATCCAGTGGTGCCAACATCCCACTGAGCGTCGACAACGCCATCGCGCAGCACATCTCCTTCTCCCGCTACGGGGATCGACTCAGAGGCAATCACAAAATTTTGAGACGCCTGATCCCAAGACAGGACCACCGAGTGTCCCGCCTTGGGAAAGTCAGTCAGCGTCGTGCTGGTTGTAACGGTCTCAAGATCAGTTTCATCGAACGTTACGAATGCTCCCTGGCTGAGCTGAATAGTGTTGAAGGTGCGCGTCGCGACCTCCTCGCCATCTACCAGCAATTTTACCGTTTGTTCGCCCGTCGGGAAATTTCCAAAGTTAAACAGCAAGCTGAACCCATTATTGGTGTCGCCGCATACGCTCTCAGTGTCGCCTCTATCGGTACCATAAGCCGCGTCTAGGACGGCCCCATTCAGGAGAAACTCTATTTGAACGCTTTCAGCCTCACACACCCATCCCGAGAATAGTGCAAGACCACTAATACTCTTCCCCTCGGCGGGAGCTTCGAAGTTGGACTGTGCTGCTGCCCCAAGAGCCAGCGTGGCAGCAAGAGCCCCCAAAGCCGAGGTGAGAACCGCCCGCAGATTGAAAAATTCATTGAACTTGTGCATTTGAATGCCCCTTCAATGATTTGAGTGCAGCACATAATGTCGCCGTTTTCTTAGACCAGATGCTTGGCGTGTGCAGTACTATGTTTAGTAAAGCGAATATCGGACGATCGCCTCCCTTTCTTCGCCTTGCGCTCCAGTTTAAGTCCTTCAGCTCTGATAAGGGACTTGCTTTCGTAGGGGCATGCGATGGAACGGACTCTAAGTACGATAGAATGCTTCTGAGATTAGGAGGATGCATCGACTGCATGCCAAGAATCGTTTTCGCCCACGCCAATGGCTATCCGCCTGGCTCCTACGAAGCATTGCTCTCTGGCCTCGGCGCACATGTCGATGTCCAAGCCATTGAGCACCGTCCGCTGTGGGCCGAGGATCCCGCGCCAACTTTCTTGTCGTGGCAGGTGTATGCACGGGATTTGCTCGATCGGATCAAAGAGCGCGGCGACGACTCGGTATGGGTGGTGGGGCACTCGATGGGCGCTGCCTCTGCCATATTGGCCGCCAGTCAGGAACCCTCGCGCTTTAAAGGAATTGTGGCGCTCGACCCTGTGCTTATTTCTGACAGGTTCTGGTTTTGGTCACGACTGATGACCCGGCTCAAGCCAAACGTGATGCCTATCGTGAAGAGGGCGCTGGCGCGCCCCCATCAATTTGAGAGCTATGAAGCGGCCTTCCAGTTCTATCGCGGCAAGCGCGTATTTCAACAGGTGTCTGATGAGGTACTCATGGATTACGTAAAGGCAGGCCACGAGAAAGCCGAGGACGAGCAGGTTCGTTTACGTTACTCGGGTAGCTGGGAGGCCTGTGTCTATCGCTCGGTTCCCCGTATGAGTGGCGCAATCAAGCGATTGGCCTGCCCTGTGCTCGTTGTCGCGGGCGATCGATCTGATGTGCTACCCGCCAAAACCTTGGAGTGGGTGGCAAGTCTGAACCCCCGTATACAAGCGCTGACGCTCGCGGGTGGACACCTTCTACCGCTGGAGTCCCCAAAAGCCTGCGCGGAGGCCGCGTTGGATTTTATTGCATCGAACCAGTAGAACTCTTGCTACTGCAATTGGGCAATTCGGGCTGAGCACTGGTGATATGAATGCGGGACCAAGGGAGGTACTTTTGGTGCGGTCAGGCGATAGCGACAGACACGATATGAGTGATACAAGGTTTCACCAAGAGATATCGGGGGGCTACTTGGTAGCCATGTTCAATTTATGGAAAGCCGAAAATGACAGCTAACCCGGTGTCCACGCGATGGGCTGATCTGGACAAGAACCGGTTTTTCCCGAGGGAGCTGAGCTGGCTCTCTTTTAATGCGCGCGTTCTTCAGGAGGCGGAGAACCCCGCGGTGCCCTTGATTGAGAGAGTGCGCTATCTCGGTATTTTTTCAAATAACCTCGACGAGTTTTTTCGCGTGCGGGTCGCCGAGGTTCGTCGTCTTATCAGCGTATCGAAAGGACCGGAACGACAGGCGGCGAAGAGCCTTTTGCAGGCGATACAGCGAGAGGTGGTGTCGCTGCAGCGTAAGTTCGATGCAATTTACGGGAATTTGATGGGTGAATTGCAGAAGCAAAAAATCTATTTGATCAATGAAAAGCAACTTGATGAAGGGCAGTTGAGCTTCGTTCAGCAGTACTTCAGGGATACTGTGCTCCCCGAGCTTGAACCTATTCTGCTGGATGAGGCACAGGCCATCCCAAACCTTACCGACGAGTCGCTTTATCTCGCGGTAATGGTTAAAGCCAAGGAGGGCCAACGGGTCGCGGTGCTGGAAGTGCCTTCAGTGCAGTTGGGCCGGGTTTTTGAGATCCCAAGGCAGAAGGGCCGACGACGAGGCACGGTCTATATCACGCTGGATAATGTCATTCGTGCCTGTTTGCCCCAAGTATTCCGAGGCGTATTCGGGACCATCGGGGCAAGTGCTTATTGCTTCAAATTCTCTCGCGATGCTGAACTCGAGCTCGATCCTTCGATCAGTGAGAGTTTGATAGAAAAAATGGCCTCCAGTCTTAAGCAACGTCGACGGGCGGATGCCGTGCGCTTTGTTTACGATAAAACCATGCCGGAAGTGCTGCTTAATGCGCTGAGGAAAAGCTTCGGGTTTGGGCGTTACGACAGCATGATTCCCGGGGGCCGCTATCATAATTCCAAGGACTTTCTCTCGTTCCCCAATCCGGGCGGAAAAAGTTTGGAGTTCAGGCCGCATCCTCGGATCAGTTTGCCCGAGATAGATGACCCGGCCAGTATTTTTGAGGTCATCAGGGCGCGCGACGTGTTGCTGTATTTTCCGTATCACCCTTTTGATTATCTGGTTGATGTACTCAAGACTGCGGCCCTCGATCCGAGTGTGACCACGATCAAAATCTGCCTCTACCGCACTGCCAAGAATTCCCGAATCGCCGAAGCGCTCATCAACGCGCTCCATAACGGCAAGCGAGTAACGGCGGTCGTCGAGCTGGCCGCCCGTTTCGATGAACAGGCCAATATTGAGATGGCGCATCGACTCACCGAAGCGGGGGTTGAGGTCATTTTTGGCATCCCCGGCTTGAAAGTGCACTGCAAGTTGTTTTCGATCGAGCGGCGAGAAGAAGGTGAAATCCGCTACTACAGTCACATAGGTACCGGCAACTTCAATGAGAAAACTGCGCGGCTCTACACGGATTTTTCTCTGCTCACCTCGGATCAGGTGATCGGCAGGGATGTTGCGGCGGTGTTCAACTTTTTGAAGTTCAATTATCAACTCCCAAAATACGAAACGCTGCTGGTGTCACCCCATAGTTCGCGGCCCGGCTTGGTTGAGCGAATTGATCGAGAGATCAAAAACGCGCGGGCGGGTTACCGCGCGATGATGACCCTTAAATGTAATAATTTGGTGGATCGACAGCTCACGCTCAAACTGTATGAGGCGAGTCAGGCGGGAGTGCGGATTCGGCTCATCGTTCGCGGCATGTGTATGCTCTTGCCCGGTGTTAAAGGTATCTCCGAGAATATCAAAGCGATCAGTATTATCGACCGCTATCTCGAGCATCCGCGGGTCTATGTCTTCCATAATCGCGGGAAGCCCGAGTATCTGTTGGGTTCGGCTGATCTCATGACCCGGAATATTGACTATCGGGTAGAGGTGCTCTGCCCAGTGA
>JAYNNB010000108.1:0-5727 GCA_038112515.1 Luminiphilus sp. | reverse complement strand
TCCCTAGTCTCCAGTGACTCATAACCTTCCACGCTCTTCACCTTGAGAGCCTTAAACTGTCTGGTGGTGTTGACGATGTGACTATTTGTTGTGTTGCCATTTTGGGCAGAATAGAAAGGGAATACCAACGCTTCACCGGTGTGCTCAGTATTGATATACATTTGAGCCGTTGCCACCGAAGCCATCCCTGCTGCACTTGCCGCAACCGCGACCGCCAGTAGGTTCTTTTTCATGAATCACTCCTAAAAAGTTTTTCAAACGTTTGATTATGTCGCTAAGTCAAGCAACTCCAAGCGAAATACCCTCGCATTTCGCCCAGCCCGTCGGTCTTACGAGTCGCGTGGCCACAGCTACTGCAGGACCGAAGCTCCTCTGACTTACCAACCCTAGGAAACGTAGCATACACCACCACGCTCCTCAAGCACCGTAAAACTGTTTTTTTTCACATCTAAGCTGACCGCTAGACAGCAAAAAATAACGTTTTACGGAGTATGCTGGTCGCACTTCCCCGCAACCTAAAGTGAGACGACTAGCCGCAGAATTTTATTCCCCGGATAGTCTTAATTTTTCGCTCTGGCACCTATCCTGCGAGCATCCATGGCCAAAAGACAGTGATACCGGCAGCTTACGAAGCGGCCAACCCGCTACTACACTGCTATCGGGGCTGGGTGTACCAGATCCCGTCAAGTTCAATCCATGTTTCGGTCAAGGTCGTGGTCAAGGCTTCTCGCATATTGAAACCCCGGAATGTGATGATCAGGGGAACCTTGCAGACCGCATAGGATTCGCTTGACGGGCAAGTAATCGGCCCCAACTCAGCAGCGGTCCACATGCCGCGACCAGCATAATTCCGGGAATAAAAGGCTGCGGTGTGTGCAGATTGGTAAGCGGGCGGAGTAAAGCTGTACATCTCATCCACGTCAAAGGCCATCACGGCGTCAAGCCACGCCTGCGCGCGCTGCCGAACCGCCTCTTCTGGCTCCAGGGGAGGTTTCGTCACACACCCCGAGAGCCACAAGCAGAGGACTGCTACTAGGAGGGTGCGCCACATGTCAACGACTCTCAACGCCTTGCTCCTCGCCAAAGCTCACCGGCAAGTCACTGAAGTCAGTAAGGCCCTTCATCCTGTCACGCATCTCTCTATTGAGGTCTCGGAGGTCCTGATCGCCCTCAAGCACCCGGGGAGAAATGAAAATCAGCAACTCAGTTCTGGAGGATACGGTATTGGTAGTGCTGAAGAGCGCTCCCAAGCCTGGAATATCCATCAACAGAGGTATACCGCTGCGGCCTTTGGACTCGTTATCTCGGATCAAGCCACCCAGCACGACCGATTCGCCTGAGCGAATCGCAACACGAGAGCTGACATTGCGCTCGAGAAAGCTTCGCTGGCCTGTGGCTGCATCAACAGGACCTACATCGGTGATGGATTGACTAATATCCAGCGTGACAAGACCCCCGTCATTCACCGTAGGCGTCACCTCCAGTTTGACACCCGTATCCTTATACTGGATCGAGTTTTGTACGTTACCGCCCGTCGTAACGGTCGATGCGCTACGAATGGGTTGCTGATCGCCCACGTGTATGGCGGCAGTGTGGTTGTCCAGGACCATGACGGATGGCGTTGATATCACATTAATGAGGGACTTCTCCGCCAGCGCGTTTACCACGGCTTTGACGGCCCCCGCGCTATCAGCCACCGTATAGGAGAACCCCGGTACTGCAGGATTCAGCCCCCCACCGAGGTCGAGGAGGCCCGTACCGGTATCGCCCCCGCCGAGATAGTTATCAAAGGCCCATTCCAGTCCGTACTCTAGTCCATCTGTGAGCGTCACTTCGATAATACTGGCTTCAATCAGCACCTGCGTGGCAACAACATCCAGTTTAATAAGCGTGCGCTCGATTCTTTGGTACTCATAGGGCGTCGCCAACACAAGCAATGAATTGTTGTAGTCATCAGAGACTACCCTGATACCGTCACCCAGATCGAAACTGGCGCCCTGGCCACCCTCTGCACCCCCCCGCTGCGGCATTTCAGATGACACACCGCCAGAAGATGCCTGCGCCATGCCTGGCGCCACGCCCGACCTCTTGACACCGGCGCTGGCGTTCCCGCCTCGGCCCTCGAAATATATGGTACTGAGCAGGGCGGCCAGTTGCCCGGCATTGCCATTGCGTACTGGATACACGTGCAAGGTGGGTTCCGACCCCTCGTCTTCGATCCCGTCAAGCGTAGCGACCCAGTCTCCCACAGCGTCGATATAGTGTGCCCGGGGGGAGACCACCATGATGCTATTGAGGCGCTCGATGGGCATCACGCGAACCATGGATACGAGACCCGCTCCGGGCGTACTGCCCGGCGCTTCGGCCAAAATCTGCTCGAGTTCGGCAAATATCTCCTCTGCGGTGGAATTGCTCAGAGGAAAAATACCAACCGACACCCCCTCGAGTTGATCGATATCGAAGGTTGCAATGATATCGAGCCACCCCTCCAACTGCATCTGTGTACCAGCCAAGATGAGGAGATTTCTGCGGTTGTCTATGCGCACAAACGCGTCACCCGGCGCTACAGGCTTCAGAATTTCTGCCATTTCCGCCGCGCTGATGTACTGCAGGGGAATAATAACGTTCCCATAGCCGCCCTCAGCTCCAGACCGATAAGCCGGCAACGTGGTGCGAGCATTCGCAGAACCAGAGATGAAATAGCGATCCTCGGGCCCCCGTATCATCAGCACGTTATTGTTCCTGAGGAGGGACTCGAGTATCGGTAGCAACTCCTCTCTGGGTATTGGGGAACGCGTTCGCAGCGTGATCTCCCCCTTCACCGGGTGCTCAATCACGTAATCCAAACCGAGCGTTTCGCCCATAATCGAATGAACCACCTCGGCAAGTGGCGCTCGCTCAAAATTCACCATCACCGAGCCGCCATCCAAAGCAATGGGCTCTCTTGCTTTTGGCAGCGCCACGACTTGGTCACTGCCTAACATGACCGACGGGGTGATGTCTGGGAGTTCCAAAGGCTGCTCCGACTGCCCCTGAACCCGCGTCTCGGTCTCAGTGGCGGATGCAGTCAAAGGACTGGCATCCTGCATCCTTTGCTCTGGTACCGAGGCGCAGCTACTAAGCACCAGCACGGCCAATAATTGAGTGCTACTTCGCACTGGGCGCCTGTATATAGTCTTCATTTTTTAACACCTGAATCCTCTGAATCTGGGACGCCATCCTGACTCGCCTCACTTTGTGCTGACTGGCGCTTCCTTGATTCATATTGATTTTCGAAAGTGGGAACATAATCGTCAGTGCCTCCGGACTCGGACGACTCATCAGACACCATGCTTTCAGTGCCGTTGTTCATACCAGCGTTCCTATCCGTAGCGGCAGCAGGCGCAGATAGGTTTGACATTAACTCCATTTCCAAGCGCTCAGTTCTCGCGCCGTCACTAAAGATAGCGGCCCTAGATTCGATGCCCACTAAGGTCCAGCCTTGAAGGGTCTCTCCCTCCACTAGGCGACGTTTACCCAGCCCTCTCTCCGATAGAATCAGGCCAGAAGCATCTGATGACGAGAAGACACCGAGCAGCGTCACCCCTTCTATGTCGCGCGCCGTTTCCGCCGGCGTAACCTGCACGACCGTTTGCCCCAAAGCGGGCACTTCTGTCGCCGAAGGTCTTCTGTCGGGCAAGAAAAGAGGCCTTTCAACGAAACCGTTTAGCGATTGAGGTAACCCGGTTGTTTCAAATCTCTCTGCAGCAGATGGCAACACGGCGCCACCGGGCATGACTGGATCGACAGTGGGTGTCCAGAGACTGAAGATAAACACGGATAAGATGCCAGCGCATGTGGCGAACCACACGGGCTTCAATGCGCGATCCAGTATGCTGGCTGGCTGGCCTAGGCTCTTCACGCTGACACCATCAATGCCGTTATCTGAATGTTCACATCCAGGTTCTGTTCGGGCTCCGCCGAACCTTGATCGCGACGCCGTGACGCGCGTCGATCCCTCACTTTCACTATGCTGAGCTTAGAAACTTTCAGCAATGGGCTGTGGTCGTAGACATCCCGCAGAAAAACAGTGAGCCCGGCTGGTAATCCCCTCATCTGAAGCTCGACTGTCAAGAGCATAAAGCCATCGGGACCCGCCTCCGCGCGCCCTCCAGAGACCAGCTGACTACCTCGAATGGTCATGCCAGCATCTTCAGCGAAGCCTCTCAGCGCTTGCTGCAACCTGGCCCCGGTTTGGCTCTCGTCTGACTCGGAGGAAAACGCCAGCTCCCGCAGCAGCAATGCAGTCTCCGATGCGAGTTCGACCATGTCTTGCTCCGACGCCTGATAGCCCTTCAAGCGCGCTATTTTCGGCTCGCTACGCGACATCTCGGACCAACTCTGAGATATTGACGCCCAGGCTGCCGCGACCAAAAACAGCGCTACCGCAGTGGATAAACCACATAGGGTGATCACAAGAATACGCGCCTCTCTGGGAACGGCTCGTAACCAAGCATCAAACTGCGCCCAGGTCATTCTTGGGCACCCAACTGCATTGTTAGCGTGAATCGCTCTAGGCCCGTGCGAGCGTCTCGGGTAAAAGCGGAGGGCGCGCTCAGTTCGCTTGTGAGCCCAGAGGCGGCGAGTGTCGTCTGGTACTCGGCGGCATTTTCCGCCATTCCAGATATCGTCAGCCTGTCTTCCTCCAGCCCCATGCGCGTGAGATAGACCGAATCCGGAGTGAGGTCAGCGATAACATCTAACCACCTATCGTAGGAAACCCTTCCTGCAAAAAACTCCCGAG
This sequence comes from Luminiphilus sp., assembly GCA_038112515.1. Classification (GTDB taxonomy): domain Bacteria; phylum Pseudomonadota; class Gammaproteobacteria; order Pseudomonadales; family Halieaceae; genus Luminiphilus. The sequence continues at coordinate 944 of JAYNNB010000108.1, read as the reverse complement.
CCACCAGTACATTGTCCTCAATCGTCACTAATGTATTGCGCGCGGCCGCCGCCGATTCGGCCTCTAGTTCAGTCGCTACCAGCAATTGAGCAATTTGACTTGACCGCACGCTCAACATTGCCGCGGGTATTGCAAGCAGTAAAAAGAGAGCCAAAGCCATGGCGGTAACTTTCCCGCCCCAGTTCGCCAAACGCCGAAAGTACAGCGCGCGCCTGGCAGCCCCCCCAAAACCTGCAAACTGGACCATCAAGTCGTGCGTTTGAACCCACACTTCGCAATGTAGGAACGCCTCGGGGTCGAAACCCGTGTGCTCCTCCAACAGGGATATGATCTGGGTACGAGAGGCAATAACCAGTGCCACCCTTAAGGACCCCGCTTCACGCGAAACCGTGCGCCATCCAAAAGCGGTATCTTCCTCAGTAAAAGGAGAGTTACTCAGCACCTCAAACTTCATGGCTGTGGGCAAATCGATCTCAGCATCCAGAGGCAATTCAACCATCTTCGACAACGTCAAGTCAGCTGGGAACAACACCGCGTTGGGGAGATCTTGTTCAGCCTGATCGTTTCGCGAAATGAGGCGCGGATATGCGTCCAAATCTGCCGTATCAGCGTTTAATAGGCGGGCTGCCGGATAGAACCAGCGTCTCAGGCCAACCTCTTCGCTCCATAGCAGTTGAGCCAAGCCAAGGTTCAGCCTATCGACCAGGCGAGTGAGATCGAGACCAAAAAGCACCCATTGGTTCGTCACAAGAGCCCGCCTCGAGCAAGTCCTTTTAAGTGAACTCGCTCCGATCGGACAATGTTCCGCCCTGCTCCCGTCACCCAAATGCGATATTTCGAGGCATTGGTATTTTGCAACACCACGTCCACCTCCACGGCGGTGAATCTATTGCTACTGATCGAGGCGCTACGCTCGCGACCGATGGATTCAAAAGTGACCCGCC
>JAYNNB010000107.1:689-5773 GCA_038112515.1 Luminiphilus sp. | reverse complement strand
ACATTCCTTAGTCAGAGCGGAAATCTCACATAAAGCATAACTGCGATTTGGATGATTTCGGGACTAGTTTTGAAAGAGCGGAAGGATACAGAATTAGACATGGCTCAGAAGCTAATTACCGAGGTTCACCTCAGCAAGAAGGTTTATTCTGAAAGGGCCTGCCCGGCGGAACACTTCGGTGGGGAAATAAAAGTTAGCCCGGGTCGGCCGCGAACCCAGCAGCATTGATTGCTGCCACTGCACAAGCTTCGTCGTTGTCCGATGTATCTCCGGTAATTCCCACTGAACCAATGATAACTTCATCGGACTTAATCAGCACTCCACCAGGAACGGGTACAAGCGAGCCATCGGAAATGCCGTTCATAGCCTGAATAAAATAGGGCTGCTCCTGTGCCCGTTTGAAAAGCGCTCGTGATCCAAGACCCATGCTAACGGCCCCACGCGCCTTGCCTTGGGCAATCTCCGGGCGTAGGTTGCTGGTGCCATCTTCTCTGGCTAGGGCGACCAGAAAACCGCCAGCATCAAGCACAGCAACAGTCAGTGGCTGAAACCCCTTGGCGCGCCGCCATTCCAGGGCAAACGAGATAATCGCCTGAGCCTTATCTAGATCGAGTTTTGACATGATCTTTCCTAACTAATGAAATCAATCCGCGCTTACCGCAACGCTGCGTTCAATCATCGACTGTATGTCAGTGGCGTCATACCCGCACTCGCTCAAAACCTCTCGAGTATGCTGGCCCAGACGCGGTGCAGCACGAGTAATCTGGACCGGAGTGGCGGAGTATTTGACTGGGTGACCAATCGCTTTTACCGGGCCTGCCGTAACGTGATCGACCTCGACAATCATATGCCGGGCCAGTGCCTGCGGGTCACGATGCATCTCGGGAATTGTAAGAACCGGGCCTGCCGGGACTTTGCCCTTTTCCAGATGCCTCAACCAGTTTTCAGTGGTGTCCTTTTTTAACACTTCTTCTAGAATTGGAACCAAGTCGGGAAGGTTGACCATTCGGTTAGCGTTAGAGTCAAAGCGGGGATCATCGTTCAGCTCTTCAGCGTCGATGACGGCCAGAAACCGCTGCCAGTTGGTCTGGTTGGCAGCACCGATATTGATCCACCCATCGGCGGTGGCGAAACATTGGTACGGTGCGTTCAGCGGATGAGCCGATCCAAGGGGTTGCGGCGTGACGCCGGTGGCAAAGGCAAACGCCGATTGCCAATAGGTCTGGACGATTGCGGCTTCGAACAGAGAGGTATCCACTTTCTGCCCCTGCCCGGTCTTAAGCATGTTTGCATAGGCAGCAGAAACAGCCATGGCTGCGAGGATGCCGGCGTTGATATCCGAGATGGGCGCTGCCACCTTGACAGGCGGTCGCCCGGGCCCTTCACCCGTGATCGACATCAGCCCCGACATTCCCTGCGCGATCAGGTCGAATCCACCCCTGTCTGCATAGGGCCCGGTACGGCCAAAACCTGAAATTTCGCAGTAAATCAGTCTGGGATTGATCCTGAGCAACTCGTCAAAGCCGAGTCCTAACCGCTCCATGGTCCCCTTGCGGTAGTTCTCGACCACCACGTCGGCCTCGGACAGTAACCTGCGGAGCGCCTCAATCGCGTCTGGCTCCTTTAGGTTGAGAACGATGCCCCGCTTGTTGCGGTTCATCATCATATAGGCCGCCGCTTCACCGCAGATCTCTGGCGGAACCATGCGGCGTGTGTCGTCACCGGTGGGCTTTTCCACCTTGATCACATCGGCGCCCATATCGGCCAGCATCATGCCGCAGACCGGTCCTGCCATGATATGTGCCAGTTCGATCACCTTGACACCGGAAAGTGGGCCGCCCGCCATCTCTACTTGCCTTTCCACTCGGGTTTCCGCTTGCCTAGGAAGGCCTCGATGCCGGTGCGGAAATCCTCGGACATGTAGCACATGGTGACAAGATCATGGTCTTCGACCTGCACTGCCGCACGGTTTCGGCGCATCGCCTCCTTGGTGGCGCGCAGGGTGAGCGGCGCCATACTGCCGATAAGTGCCGACAGCTCTTCCGCGCGGGCCATCAGCGCATGTTCATCCTCGAGCACCTCGCTTACCAGCCCCACCGCCTGAGCTTCCTCGGCCTGCATCAATCGCGCGGTGAAAATCAGCTCGCGCACGCGACCGGGCCCAATCAGTCCAGAGAGCCGCGCCAGGTTGCCTGCCGCCAGGCAGTTGCCAAGGGTCCGCGCAATCGGGAAGCCGAACTTCAGGTTCGCCGCCGCGATCCGCAAATCGCAGACCCCAGCGATGGAAGCCCCTCCTCCGGTACAGGCGCCATTTATTGCGGCGATGGTCGGGATCGGGCACTGTTCCACCGAACTCAGCACAACTTCGATCTGTTCCTCGTAATCCAGCGCGTCCTGCGGCTTGTCGAAGGCACGGAACTGGCTCATGTCGGTGCCCGCGGCAAAGGCCTTACCGCCCGCACCCGAGATCACGATGGCCTTTACCGACCCATCGGTTGGCACGGTGCGGCAGATCTCGGCCAGTGCGTCATATATGCTGAAGGTTAGCGCATTGCGCGACTCGGGCCGGTTGAAGGTCAACCAAAGAGTGCCGTCACGCAGGTCCTGTAGCAGTTCGGGATCAGACGCGGTCATCGATAGAAATACTCTACTAGAAACATAGGGACCGACGGGACATAGGTGCAGAGCATCAGCACGGCCAGCAGCACCATTACGAACCAGATATTCACCTTGGACACCGACCAGATATTGGCTCGCGCCACCGAACAGGCGGTGATCAGCACCGAGGCCACGGGTGGCGTCTGCTGACCGATTGCCAGGTTCAGAGTAACTACCAGGCCAAAGTGCACCGGGTCGATCCCCGCCGCCGCGATGAGCGGTAGAACAATGGGGATAACCAGAATAATTGCCGCAGCCGAGTGTAGGAAAAAGCCGATGATCAGGAAGAAGATATTCAGAATCAATAGGATCGCCCATTGCTGGTCAGTCACCGACAGGATGCTTTCCGCCAGCTGCTGCGGGATCTGTGCACGAGTCAGGAATCCGCCCATCAACACCGAAGCCGCCACCAGCAGCATAACCACGGCGGTCTGGATGCCTCCATCCAGCAGGGCCCGACGCAGGTGCGCTAGGTCGAGGTTGCGATACCACGCGGAAACACCCAGCGCCGCGATTACCGCCAGCCCTGCCGCCTCAGTCGCGGTAACGTAACCGCCGAAGATGCCGCCCAGGATTATCACCGGCAGGGCGAATGCAGGCAGCGCGTCAACGAAGGTCTCGCGCAGGTTGCGCACGTTGAACGCCTCCTCGACAGGGAAGTTGTAACGCTTGGCAAAGGCGTAGGCGACGGTCATGAGCCCCGCCGCGCCCAGAAGGCCGGGTACCACTCCCGCGACAAACAGCTGTTCCACTGAGGTGTTGGCCGAGGCGGCGTAGAGGATCATCGGGATCGACGGCGGAATGATGATCGCAAGCGATGCCGAAGACGACGTGACCGCCGCCGAGAATTCCTTGGAGTAGCCGCGCTTCTTCATCTGCGGGATCAGAATTGACCCCATCGCCGCCACATCGGCCACGGCCGAGCCCGAGATCTCGGCAAAGAACAGCGACACGCCGATGTTCACCATCGCCAGCCCGCCCCGGATGAAACCGATGATGGCGGTGACAAAGTTGATCAGCCGGTCGGTGATGCCGCCAGCGTTCATGATGGCGCCCGCCAGCACGAACATCGGAATAGCAATCAGCGAGAACTTGGTCGATCCGTCATACATGTCCAGTGCGATGGTCACGAGGCTGTCAACGCCTTCTGTAAAGAACAGGCCAATTACTCCGGCCATCGCCAAAGCCACCGCGATAGGCACGTTGATAAACAGCATGATAAGTAGCGCCACGAAAATACCTGCCATCAACATCAGATGCGATCCTTGTTCTTTTCAAGTTCGGTTTCGACCTCTTCTTCGATCTCAGCATGTTCCAGCGAGATCCCCGAGGCGGTAAGTTTCCAGTAGTTCGGCAGGCTCAGAACCTGGCACAACATGAATAGGATCGCTCCGATCGGGATGACCGACTGGGTGAACTGCACTGGCACCCAAGTGAGCGAGATCAGGCTGTCGCCCTCTAGCACCTCCAGCACCTGCAGACCCGCCCGCGCCATAAGGAAGAAGAACAACAGCACGATCGCCTCGCCGACAAGCACTGCAACCATTCGAAACCGCACTGGGATATGCAGCAGAACCGTGTCAAACCCGATGTGCCGCCGGTGCAGCGCCGCCAGAGCCGATCCGTAATAGGTGATCCAAGCCAGCAGAATGGCAGCCAATTCGTCATACCAGGAAAAGCTTTGCCCCATCAACCGGGCGATGACCGAGATCGAGACGATGAAGGTCAAAAGGACCATCAGGAAGATTGTGATCCACTGCAGGACGCCGCTCAGAAAAGCGACGACTTTAGGCAGAGCTACTGATTTTGACTGATCCATGATGACCTTATTTTTTGTAGTGGAAACTGCCGGGCCAAGGAATAGCGTGGCAACCATTCAGATTGAGCGCCGGATTAATAGCGGGCGGCAGTCACCCTGCCGCCCAGTCATTAATTAGCTGCCGCCAGCCAGTCCTAATACCGCATCGATCAGTTCCTGCCCGCCTTCCACTTCGGCCGCGAAGGCCTCATAGATTGGCTTGGATGCCTCGACAAACGCGTCTTTGTCGGCCTCATTCACCTCGACACCTGCATCCTTGATCACCGCCAGAAGCTCGCTCTCAAGCCCCGCGGCCTCTTCATAGGTGAAAGCCTGCGTCTTGGCAGCACAGTCCTTCAAACCCGATTGAACATCTTCGGGCAGCTTCTTGAAGTGCTTTTCCGAAGCCAGGATATAAGCCGGAGTATAGACGTGACCGGTGATCGACAGGTATTTTTGCACTTCCTGGAACTTGGCCGAGGCGATCTGTGCATAGGGGTTTTCCTGCCCGTCCATCACGCCGGTCTGCAGCGCAGTGAACACGTCCGAAAACGCCATCGGCGTCGGGTTGGCCCCGTATTGCTGGAACATCTTCACCCGCCACACCCCGTTCGGAGTGCGCAACTTG
>JAYNNB010000107.1:0-629 GCA_038112515.1 Luminiphilus sp. | reverse complement strand
TACGATGTAGTAACCCTTGGAGGTGGCGGCGTCCTGAAACTTGTCCATCATCGCATCTTGGACGCGGCGCATGTGGTCGCGGTCGCGGATGATATAGGGCATCTCAAACACGCCGAAGATGTCGCTGACCGAAGACATGACGGACGAAGGCAGCGCAAAGTCCACCTGACCCAATTTCAGCTTCTGTAGAAGCTCTTTGTCCTTGCCCAGCTGCGACGAGCCAAATGTCTGCACTTCGACCTTGCCGCCCATTGACCCGTTCACGCATTCGGCAAAATTGCTCACACTCGCCTCGAAAAGCGAGCCAGGGTTACCGACATGGCCGAACTTGAGGGTCATGTCCGCGGCATAGGCGCTGCTTCCAAGACCCACAGCGGTAGTCACCGCCATCAGTTTAGCAAGTAGTTTCATTTCATATCCTCCCGTTTAAAGTTGCTATCTATCCTACTTTGCCGCGACGCCGACCGACGGCGTGCGATCAAGTATCTCCATTGCTGCTGCGACTCCCCCGCAATTGTGGGGGACTTTGGCCTTTGTCAGACCCATTTCGACCCCCGCCAGAGTCGCCACCAGCATGAGATCATTGAAATCGCCCAGATGGCCAATGCGGAACACCCTGTCCGCAACCT
>JAYNNB010000106.1:0-5832 GCA_038112515.1 Luminiphilus sp. | reverse complement strand
CCGTTGGGGCACCACCCTGCTGCCCGGCTCCCTTATCACCATGGAAGATCTCATGGCGCAGGTCGCGATTACGTATCCTTCGGTTACGCTCACTGAAATGAGTGGTGAGTTTTTGAAACGGGTATTGGAAGATGTTGCCGATAACCTGTTCCATCCCGACCCTTATTACCAGCAAGGGGGGGATATGGTTCGAGTTGGCGGGCTGTCATATGACATGGCGCCGCTGGCAGATGCGGGGACCCGTATTTCAAATTTGATGCTTAACGGTGCGCCCATTGAAGCCGGCAAGTCCTACAAGGTCGCAGGCTGGGCATCAATGCAGCCGCAGGACGGTGAGCCCATCTGGGACGTGGTGGCCCGCTGGTTACGAAGTGAGGGAAATATTCGCGGCGTGAACCCCAATCAGCCTGAGTTGTCCGGGCTCACTGACAATCAAGGGCTTGCCTGATCGAACCTTTCATCGCGTGAGTCCCGTTACGATTTTGCAATCGGCTCCCGATGTCACGCCGCAGTGGATGTCCCGCTGCATGTCCTCGGTAGAGGATTGGGCTGCCCGACACCACTATCATTACCGAGTCCGGGGTGACGATCTTTTTGATTCGATACCGCAGACACTCCGCAGCAAGCTTGCGGGTCGCAAGCCAGTAATGGCTGATCTCGCTCGACTCGACTGGTTATCTGCTGTGCTTTCGGAGCGGGGTGGCGTGGCCGTCTGGATCGACGCGGACACCGTCATCCTGAACCGCGATTGGCAGATACCTTTCGATACCCACAGTTTTTTCGGTGAGGAATGTTGGGTTCAGCAAGATGAAAAGGGGCGCTGGCGAGCGTATTTATCCCCACACAATGCCTTTATGGGTTTTACCGCGGTATCCCCCGTCCTGCCTTTTCTGCGTTATCTCTCAATGTCGATGATCGAGCGGGTGGATGCGGCTTTCATTGCGCCGCAGATGATCGGCCCGAAACTATTGAAAACGCTGCATAACCTTGCTGACTTCGTGCTGGTGTCCGAGGCGGGCGCAGTGAGCCCTGCGCTGCTGGCCGAATGGGTGCAGGGACATGGTGAGGCACAGGCCTGCTACGAGCGGCAAAATCGCTCAGATCTAGCGATGGTTAATCTCTGCGCCAGTCTGAGTGCCGAGCCTGGCCAAATGGCGCTCATTGAGACCTATCTTGACCGCGAGCAAGTCTAGCTAAGGCTGCACTGCCTGCTCTGCGGGCGCTTCGGCAGGGTCACGTGGTAACGCCACCCAGTCCTCCAGGATCACATACAGTGACGGAATCAACAGGAGCGTTACCGCAGTAGCGAAGATGACGCCGAACCCCAGAGATACTGCCATGGGTACGAAGGGTGCAGTATCGAAGTCCCGGGTGACCATCAGGGGCATCAGGCCCAGAAACGTGGTGACGGAGGTCAGGAAAATGGGCCGGAAGCGGGAGACACCTGAATCAATCACCGCATCATCAAGCGCCATCCCATGGAGCCTGCGGTTTCGGTTGATGAAGTCCACCAGCACCAAACTGGAATTGATGACAACGCCGGCCAGTGCAACCATGCCCAGTAACGAGAAAAACACCAGGTCGTAGCCCATGATCAGATGTCCAATGATGGCGCCGATAAATCCGAAGGGGATACTGGCCATCACCACAAGCGGCTGCAAATAGGATTTCAGGGGTATCGCTAACAGTGCGTATATGACCATGAGCGCGATAAGACTGCTACTGATCAATCCGCCGAGCGCGGCGGCTCGCTCTTCGGCTTCTCCCGCCTTGCTGATTGAGACACCAGGATAGGCACTCAATATCTCGGGGATCTGCTGCTCAAACAGTGCGGCCATCACCGCTTCGGGCGCTGCGATTGTTCTGTCTGCAGACGCGGCAACATTGATCCTGCGTTGGCCATCAGTCCGTTGGATGGAAGCGTTGCCCGTCGTTTCTGCGATCTTTGCGACCGTCAGCGCGGGGACCTCAGTACCATCGGGAAGACGAATTCGCATCGCCTCCAACGTGCTGAGCGCTTTGCGGTCGGCCTCAGGGAAGCGAACCATCACCCTGACGTCATCGCGTCCTCGCTGGACGCGCTGCGCCTCGCGACCGTAGAACGCATCCCGGACCTGATTGCCAAGGTCTGCTTGCGTAAGCCCCAGGGTTTCTGCGGCGGGCAGAATTTCAAGCGTCAGCTCCCGCTTGCCAGAGCGGTAGCTATTACTGATGTCATACAGGCTACCAAAGCCGTGCAACGCCTCATCGAGCGCTGCCGCAGCTTTCCCCAGTTCTTCGATATCGCGTCCGCGCAGCTCAAGATCAACGTCTGCGCCCAGAGAGACGGCGTTAGCCGAAAAGCTGAGTTCAAGCGCGTCGGGAATGGGAGGTGTCAGTTCTCGCCATAGGTTCGCAATCTCTTGGGGTGTTTTTCCGCCGCGTTCGCGATAGGGAACCAGATTCAGCGAAACCTCGGCTATGTGACTGCCCGTCTCACCGATCATCACCATTGCTCCCTGAGTAATGGTGACCCCTATCGAGGACAACTCGTTGGTGAAGGCTGATTTTCCACCAGACATGTCGGCGTCAATTCGTTCACGGGTTTTGGCGGCAGACGCTTGAAGTGTCGCTAAAACCTGTTTGGTGCTGGCAATGGGATATCCCTCTGGCATAGCGACGTGGGCAACAACACTGTTGCCTGAAACCGAGGGGAAAAACTGGAAGATAAGCCGCCCGCTCGCTAGCGTGGCGCCGGTGATGATCATCATCCCCAGCGCGACCGACAGCACCGCATAGCGATTTTCGATACTCCACTGCACCACGCGTCGGTAGTGATGGGCAGAAAAATTTTCCAGAGCGCTGGAGATGCGATCCTGAAAGCGCTCCCAGCGGATGCCCCAATCGCTTTCACCACGACCTCTGCGTCGGTGGGAAAGGTGGGAGGGGAGTATCAGCTGGGATTCGATGAGGCTGAAGATGAGGCACAGCACGACGGTCCAGCCGATGGAAACGAAAAATTGCCCGAGATTACTGTCCACACTCAGCATGGGTAGAAATGCGGCAATGGTGGTTAAAACGCCAAAGAAAACGGGCACGGCCACTTCACTAGTGCCCGCAATAGCTGCTTCTCTGGCGGGCAAGCCTTGTTGCTCTTTGGTGTAAATTCTCTCTCCTACGACAATCGCGTCGTCTACGACTACGCCCAGGGATAGCAATAAACCCATGAGAGACAGCGTGCTCAAGCTGAGATCCATACTCGGGAAGAGGGCGATTGCGCCAAAAATGGCAACGGGGATCCCGGCGCTCACCCACAGCGCCAAACGCACCCGCAGAAACAGAGACAAGCTGACAATAACCAGAATCAGACCACTGAGCGCACTGTCAATAATCGCACTTAGTCGCCCAATCAGTTCATTGGCCTCATTATTCCAGACCGTGAGATGCAAACCATCGGGTAGGGACTTTTCTTTGATTGCTACGTAGTCCAGCACGGTACTGGAGATTTCCAGCGCGTTGTCATTTCCCACCCGCCAGATCTGAATCAGCATGGCTGGCTCACCGTTGAGTTCGGCGTACTGATCCAATTCCTCGAAACCATCGATGATCGTCGCAATATCGTTCAACAATAAACGAGATCCATCGGGGTGGCTCAGTACTACTACATCATTCAGCTCATCACCGGAGTACCTTTGGCCGGTGCTGCGCAGCCTAATTTCGCCACCCTCGGTGCGAATGCTGCCACCGGGAATATCGATACTGGTGCGACGGATAGCGTCAGCGACCGCGGCGATTGTCAATCCATGGCGGCGCAGTGTCGCTTCAGAGACTTCCACCGATATCTCATCAGGTTTGAGGTAAGTGGTTTGCACTAAACTGACCGCTGGTAGCTCCAGCAAATCTCTGCGGATATCCTCGACCAGAAACTTCAGTGATTTCTCATCCGTTTGTCCGTGGACAGCAAGTTGAATGACCAGGGACTGCATGGTGATCTGAGATACCACGGGTCGTTCGGTATTTGCGGGGAAGGTTGATATGGCATTGACCTGAGCTTTGACGTCGTCCAGCGCTTTTGAGAGATCAGCGTCGAGATCAACCTCAACCATGACGCTACAGCGTCCCTCTGCAGCAGTTGTGCGTATCTTTTGGATGCCTTCTATGCCAGAGATAGATTCCTCGACGCGCGTGCAAACCCCAGATTCCACCTCCGCCGGTGCGGCGCCGCGATAGGGGACGGTGACAGTCACAATCGGGGTCTCGATATTGGGGAACTCTTCCTTGCGTACGTCCTTGAGGCTGAGCAGACCCGACGCGACCAGAATGAACATCAGGAGGTTGGCTGCGACGGGATTATCGACAAACCAGGTAATCAGCTTGGGCATCGCTTTATGACCTAGTCGACGATGGTGACGGGCATGCCTTCCACGACAAACTGCAGTGGGGAAACACTGACCCGCTCGCCTGCGTCAAGGCCGCCAGAGACAAGTACTTGGTTGTTCGTCAGTCTGAGAACGTCGACCTCGCGGAAATGGAGTGCATTGTCGGCGTCGATGACCATCACCTGATTGTCGGCCCTAAGTGAAGACCGAGGTAAAGCCACCACATTATCCACTTGGCGACCGGCGATTTCTGCTGTCACAAAGAGCCCGACCGGCAGTTGGGTGCCTGATTCGTTGACAGGTTCAGTGACCTCAGCAACCAGATAAATGAACCGGCTACGCTCGTCGATACTCCCCTCTGTTCGCACCAACCGCCCCGCCCATTGTTGTTCGCGACCCGCAAAATTGGCTGCGAGGACAACCGGTATTGCCAGATCTGCACCAACCACTCCGTTAAGCGCCAAGGACTCGTCGAGGAATGCCAGATGCGCGTCGGGAACCGGCAGCTTGATTTCCATGGCTTCGGTGGAGTAGATCGTTGTGACGGGCGCGCCTTTTTGCAGGAACTGGCCGATATCTACTGCTTCGTTGCGCACGCGACCCGCGTAGGGCGCTCTTATCTGGGTGCGCTCCATATCCAGTCGCGCACGTTCCAGCGCCGCTTCGGCACTCAATGATGCCGCGAGCGCATTTTCCAGAGAGCGCTCAGCGAGCTGCAGCTGAGAGATGCTGGCGAGGTTTTGCGAATGCAATGTGCCAATCCGCTTAGCTTCGGCCATCGCGTAGGCTTTATCGGCTGCCGTTTGTCGGACCTGAGCCTCCGCATTTTTCAGCGCAACGGAGTAGTCGCTACTGTCTAGCCGAATCAGTACTTCTCCCTCAGAGAACTGGCCGCCGGCGATCAGGTTATCTGAAGTCCATTTGACCTCGCCGGCCACTTGCGCAATCAGTTTCGTCTCTATTCGCGGTCTGACAGTGCCCTCGCTCATCACGGAAAGCTGTCGCGATTCGGGTTCTGCTACGACCATCCTGACAGATACCGGGACCGGTACTTTTGCGGTGCTGGCAATTTCAGGTGGGGTCAGTAATAGGATGGTGGCAATCACCACAGCCAGTGCGATCACAATAAGCGGCAGTCTGCTTTTTTGCAGCCACCACTTTTCCGCGGCAGATGATTGAGCGGTGTTCGGCATAAAACCTCTTTGTAGCCGCGACTACGACCTCTCTCGAGAGCGGCGATTCTATCGTATCCGCCCCCGCTAAGTGGGATGAAGCGACAAACTTTTCTAGGCCAGTTTTAGTCCGTTTGTTACCGGGCGGTCCGGACCGATGAGTACCACTGATCCGTCGTCTTGAGTGAGTCCGGTGACCAGACATTGGGATTGCAGGGGGCCAATCTGTTTCGGGGGGAAATTCACAACGGCGATCACTTGGCGACCCGTCAATTCAGAAGGGAGGTAGCGCTGCGTGATTT
>JAYNNB010000105.1:0-5862 GCA_038112515.1 Luminiphilus sp. | reverse complement strand
GCGCATAACCTTGCGTGGCAGCGCGCCGCGCCCCCCACCGCCGTCCAAGTAACCAATGAACTATATGATCTGGTGATCGTCGGTGCCGGGCTCAGCGGCCTGGCTGCCGCTTACTTTTATCAGCAACGCTTTGGGCCCGACCGCAAGATTCTGATTCTTGACAACCACGACGACTTCGGAGGCCACGCCAAACGCAACGAGCACAGCATCGACGGCCAACGGCTCATTTCTTACGGCGGCTCACAAACTTTGGTGGAACCCCGATCTGCCAGCTCCACCATACAAGCATTATTCAAAGACGTTGGGATCAATTTGGAGCGGTTTGATACCGCCTTTGATCAGGGTTTTTACAAGCGCAACGGCCTGGGCGCCACCACGTATTTCAACGCCAAACACTTTGGGCGCGACACATTGGTCCGCCATCCCTTTTGCAATTACTACAATTATCTTGAAGGCCTGCCCGGTGCCGCTATTTCAGATGAGGCGGCCGTGGCGCTAGCGCCCCTTAGCGATCGCGGCAAGCAACAGTTGTTGCGGGTACTCAAGGGTGGACTACACACGCTCAATCTGAGCGGCGATGCGCTCGAGCGCTACATAGAGACCACGAACTATTTTGACTACCTCAAAGAGACCTTGGGTGTTGATGACCCACAGGTGCTGAGAATGGCGCGCCATTCCGGTATCGATTGGTCGAATGCAGGCACCGAATTACTGAATATTGCCGAAGCCAAGGAGTGTGGCGCCCTGGGCTTTGCGCCCGTTCCTGTTTATGACCCCGACAACCCCTACATTCACCATTTCCCTGACGGTAACGCGGGCGTCGCGCGCGCGCTGGTGCGCCACCTCGTCCCGAGTGTTGCACCGGGTACCGATGCCGAATCATTGGTGAATATGCGATTTGACTACGGTCGGCTAGACCTTGCTGATCAGGCTACTCGCATCAGATTGAACAGCACGGTTATAGATGTGCATCACCAACCCGGCGCGGGCGGCGCTGACAGCGTGGCCGTGAGTTATATGCGGGGAGATACCGCTCATCGTGTAGAGGCGCAGCATGTGGTTATGGCCTGCTACAACATGATGATTCCCCATATCGTGACAGATCTGCCAACCGCCCAGGCGGAAGCGCTTGGCCAGCAAATGAAAAGTCCTCTCATTTACACCACCGTAGGGCTGCGCAACTGGCGAGCACTCGCGGCACAGGGCCTTGGGCTGGCAATGTGCCCGGGCAACATGCACCAGACGGCGTTTATTGATTTCCCTGTGAGTCTGGGCGGTTATGAATATACGCAAACTCCCGACGACCCTTGCGTTATTCAGATGATCAGTTGCCCCTACAGTGACGAACTGGGAAAACCCCGTGCCGAGCAGTATCGAGAAGCCCGCTACAGAATGTTGGCCCGGCAGTTTTCAGACTACGAGTCAGAAATACGGGAACACTTAGGGGGAATGCTCTCCTCGGAGCACTTTGACTTTGATCGCGATGTGGCCAGCATTACGGTGAACCGCTGGGCACATGGGTATACCGTAGCGGGTCCGGGGGATTCAGTCGCAATCGGTCGTGCCCCCCACGGGCGCATTACCATTGCCAACTCCGATTCAGCCCCGGCGGCTGATGCAATTGCGGCGATGGAGATGGGCCATCGGGCGGTTGGGGAACTCCCTATTTAAATCCGCTAAGCGTCAGTGGGATCATCCACAGGCGTCATGTTGGCAGCCGCCAGTACCAGTAGGCCGGCCAAAATAGCGAGGTTCTTGACGAAATTTTGTGTTTCTCGCTCGGCATTAACACCTTCATAAACGTTCCAGAAATCATGCAGATTCGCATTGATTAGCAGAATCATCACCGCAAAGCCGAGCGCACAGACCACCACTTGCTTATTCAGGATTAAGCTAAGGCCACCGATAATCTGTACTACCCCTGCGATCGCTAGAAGCGCGGGGATCATCGCCATATTATGTGTCTCCATCAGGGCGACATGGCGCTCCCAATCAGCAAACTTTGCGATACCAGGCAGCAAAAAATATAAACCGAGCAGTACGCGGCCCGCACCCATCAAGATACTTTGCATCAGAGATCACTCCTATGTGCTGCTTTATAGATCGCCGCCTGTTAGCCCATTATTGACGAGCGAGCCGTCACTTAACAATCACGGGTTAGGCCTGATAGGTTTATAAGGCAACTCGTTACCCAAGCAACTGAGTGGATTTATCGCATTCGCAATTCTTTCCTCGATAAAGCCGTTATGGATCCGACGCGGCATGCTCCGCCATATTTGCACTAGCGCTGACCACGCTTTTACGGAGTCTCCGAATGAGGTTACCTATCACAGTAGGTAGCGCTAGCAGTGCAGGTGTTGCGACAAGCGTTAGTACGGTCGCGAAGGACAGTCCGAACACAATGGCTTGAGACAGTGGCGCCCAAAACATCGCCATTTCACCTTCGGCCGTTATCGAGCGTCCCGCGAGATCAACCGAGAATCCGGCTGCGAGCGGCAACAGCCCGCAAACGGTGGTGATCGTCGTAAGGAGCACTGGCCGCAACCGTTGGGCCGTGGCTCGGACAATGACATCGCGAATATCCAACTCCGGATGTTCGCGCCGCACGTGATTAAAGGTGTCGATAAGAATAATGTTGTTGTTCACCACAATTCCTGCCAGTGCCACCACGCCCACCCCGGTCAGTAGCGCACTGAACGGGCTACCCAAGAGCAGCAACCCGAGCAATACGCCCGCCGTCGACATCACCACAGCCAAAAGAATCAGAGTGCTCTGATAAAAATTATTGAACTGGGAAACCAGCAAGATAAACATAATCGCGAGTGCCAATAAAAAAGCGGCCGAAACAAAGGCCATAGAATCAGCCTGCTCTTCGTTCGCCCCGCGAAAACGGATTTCGATAGCGGGATCAAAGAATTGACCCGCCAACCACTGCTCAATTTCCACCACCATGCTGTCGGCCATCACACCCTCGCGGACATTCGCTCTGATGAGCTCTACCGGACGGCCATCCACTCGCTTTAAGGAATCAACGCCGGGTGCAGGGCGCATTTGTACAAAGTTGCTCAGCGGCACCATGCCCTGTTCGGTGCTGATACGAAGTTCGTCCATTGCTGTAATACCGCGCTCAGCCTTGGGAAACCGTACCCTGATATCCACAGAATCCTCGGCGTCGTCAGGCCGGTACTCACCCACCTTGACCCCGTTCGTCACCAGCTGCACGACAAGCCCTGCTGACGAAACATCCACTCCATACAAGGCCGCTTGTTGTCGATCCACCTCTATTCGCCACTCGATAGACGGCAGCGCAGCTGAATCGTCGATATCAACCAGATCTGGCAGCGAGTCGAGATATGCTCGCACGCGCGCCATGGCGGGCTCCAACAGATCCCGCTGCTTGGATGAAAACTCAATCTGTATCGGCTTACCCACGGGGGGGCCTTTTTCCAAGGGCTGCACCTCGACCTTGATACCCGCCAACGGCTCGGTCCGATCGCGGATCATGCTCATGATCGCTTTACCGCCTAGCTCTCTGTCTGCCTCTGCCACCAGCTCGATAAAAATCGAACCAATGCGATCTGAGCTACTGCCCATGAATCCGCTGTTGCCCTCGCTCGCACCTGGAAGCAAGCTCTGCGTGTTAACAAAACGAATGCCGGGTATCTGTAACACCTCCGATTCGACCTCCCGTACCAGATCATTCACCTCGTTGGCCGAGAAATTACCGCGTCCAAGTACCGACACCTGAATAAACTGTGGGTCAGCGTCTGAGAAGAAAATGGTGCCGACGCCGTATTTACCGTAGGCCCAAAACACACTGAACAACAGACCAAAAACAACGCCCATGGTCAGGAGGGGTTGATAACACACCTTTTTCATGAAGCGGGCAAAGCGGCCGGTCAATGTGTCCAACTGAGTGGGGTCACCATCTTCCAGAATCCGCTGGGCATCAAGCGCTTCTGCGCTGTGCATGGAAGGCTTGCCAAATAAAGTACCCAGTACGGGACCAAAGAGCAGTGCATAAAAGAGTGAACCAATGAGAACCGTAAAGACAGTAATCGGCAAATAACCCATGAATTGGCCCGACACTCCCGGCCAAAAAAGCATGGGCAAAAATGCCGCCAGTGTCGTGGCCGTCGAGGCCGTAACCGGCCAGAACATGCGTTGAACTGCCGAGACGTAGGCCTCGCGGTGGTCCATCCCCTCGCTCATCAGCCTGTTGGCGTATTCGGTGACCACAATACCGCCGTCGATGAGCATCCCAAGGGCCAGCAGCATGCCGAACATCACCATAAAATTAAACGTATACCCCAGCAGATAAATGATGGTGACAGAGAACAACAGCGAAAAAGGAATCCCGAGCCCGACCACCAGGCCACTCCTGAAGCCCATCGATGCCACAACCAGAATCATCACGAGTGCCAGAGCGGTCAGAATGTTGCCTTCCAGCTCCCGCACCTGTACCGCAGCAAACTCCGCCTGATTCTGTGACGGAATAATGCGGATACCGCTCGGGAGCATGGCCGAGGTTTCTTCCACAGTTTGAAGCACCTCTTGCACCGCATCGATCACATTTGCATCGGAACGTTTGGTGACGCCAATTGAAATCGTATCCTGACCGTTATACCGAGCGTAACTGGTGCGATCTTTGAAGGTGCGATTGACTCGAGCGACGTCCCTGAGGGTGACAACACCCTCGTTGGTGCTGCGCACAGGCAACTCCAGCACTTCGTCCGCTCGTTCCACAACGGCAGGCACCTTCACCGCGAATCTTCCGCTGTCCAGATCCACGGTTCCCGCGGGGATGAGACGGTTGTTGCGCTGCAGAACAACCACCAATTCCTCGACCGAAATGCGATACGCGTTGAGCGCATCAGGGTCGATGATGACTTCGAGCACTTCGTCACGGTGCCCCTGAAGCTCCGCGCTCAGTACCGCGGGGATCGTCTCAATTTGTTGGCTAAGCCTCAAAGCAGCGCGGTAAAGCACCTGTTCTGTGACCCCTTCGCTGATCAGGTTGACCTGCAACATCGGAAAGTCGTCAGCGGTCATCTCCTCGACAAAGGGCTCCTCGGCGGTATCGGGCATCTCCGCTTTCGCGGCATCTACTGCCTCACGCACATCGCTGAGCGCTTTATCCAAGTCCTGAGATACATCAAATTCGATAAAGAAGCTGGCCATCCCCTCCGAGGCGGTCGACCTGAGTTCTACAATGCCTTCGAGTTTGCGAAGTTCGATTTCCATGGGCTGAACAAGCAATCGTTCGGCGTCTTCAGGAGAAATGCCATCGTGGTTTACCCCAACGTAAAAAAGCGGCAAATCCACATGGGGGTCGTTGGCGATCGGCAGCGCTGACCTTGCAGCAAGCCCCACAAGCACCATCAGCACCAATAGGGAAAGCGTGGTGCGGGTACGACCGATAATGCTCGCGATGATCATCGGGTAACGACCTGAGCACCTGCGCTGTCTACGTAGACAGGGTCGACCTCGGTGCCTACCGTTACATATTCCTGACCCACGGTAATCAACGCCGCCGCTTCGGGTAGACCCGTGACCCACATGCCGTCGGGACCATCCTCGACAATTTCGATGGTGTTAAAGACCACCCGATTGCTCCGGTCGATCAAACGCACACCCATCTCGCCCTGCTCATTTAGGGTCAGTAGGGAAGGTGTGATGTAATGCGCCTGAATTTGATCGAGCATCACCCGCAGAGAGACGGTCAAACCAGACCTGAGAAGATAGTCCTCATTGCCCACCGTGATTTCGACGGCGTAAGTTCGTGTGACAGGATCACTCTGATTGCCGATAAAAGACAGCGTGCCTTCCAAGGGACGCCCCATTCGCGTACTGCCCTTGACG
>JAYNNB010000104.1:0-5997 GCA_038112515.1 Luminiphilus sp. | reverse complement strand
GGCGCGAGGGGCTCGGGGACTGCGACACCCTGATTCAGCGCCCGCTCTAGCAACTGCTGCTGTCGTCGCAAATCGGCCAAAAGCGGCTTGAGCACGGCGCGATAAGGCTCTCTCGCCCCCGAGGCTCGCTCCTTGAAGGCCTCAGTTGCGGTAGAAGCTGACAACTCCTCGTGGAGCAGCGCGATATCACCAATGAAAAGTTCGCAGGCCTGCCACTGGGCCAACAACAGCACCTCGCGCGTCACTGCAGCCGTGACGTTGGGGTTCCCATCACGATCTCCACCAATCCAACTGGAAATTTTGATCGGACACCAGTCGGGGTCAGGGAGCGCAAGCGAGTAGAGGTCACAGACATAATCCACCTGCCTGAGGAAATCTGGGACGGCATGCCACAACGAGTTTTCGATCACGGCAAAACTCCACCTGGCCTCATCGACTGGTGTG
This sequence comes from Luminiphilus sp., assembly GCA_038112515.1. GTDB lineage: Bacteria > Pseudomonadota > Gammaproteobacteria > Pseudomonadales > Halieaceae > Luminiphilus. Next base: position 5,553 of record JAYNNB010000104.1, on the reverse strand, counting down.
GGTCGTTCCGTTCTGAACTCATCGGTGTGCCAGATCTGTGCGATTAACTCAGCGATGCGTCGCTGCGTTCGCTGTCTACCCATATCGGTCAGTGCAGCACTATCGAGTGCACTGAGGCATTCGCTCAGAGCGCGATGTTTGTGGATCAGGGTCCGTCGGGTAATTTCTGTCGGATGCGCCGTAAGGACCAAATCAATATGGAGTGCTTCGATGGCCTCCTGTATCTCGGTGTCCTTCGCCTTGGTCTGCAAAACTCTCAAGGTTTTTTGCAAGGTCGCACTGGCTGAAAAATGATCCTCGGTGTGCACCGAAGTTGTGTGTTGTTGATCGGCAATATTGGCAAGGTTGAGAAACTGACTGAACGCGCGGGCAATGAGAAGAAACTCGCTCTCTTCTAACGATGCCAGGAGCTGGTCCAGCATCTCCCAAGTGTCACTCTCCTGAGCCTCCTTGGAACTCAGCCGGATTTGTTCGACTCGGTCGAACAAGGTCTGCCCGCCATTTTCCCGGATGATTTTTCCCAGTATGTCACCCAGCAGGCGCACGTGGGCACGCAGCGGGGTAGTGTCTACCACCTCGACCATGGTTTTACCTCAGATTGTGAGCGAAACCGCGTGTTAGTCCGCAGAGGGATAACGTGTCGATTTCAAACTGTCCTTCATGCGCGCTAGGTGCGGCAAGATGCTCTCCCCCCGGCGCAGTGTCATGCCCGTCGCCAATACATCGAGCACCGCAAGCTGCACGATCCGCGATGTCATCGGGAGATACTCTTCCGTATTCTCTGCCACACTCAAACCGATACTGAGGTGACTCGAAGCCGCCAGCGGTGATCCTTCGGCGGTGAGAGAAACAACGGTGGCCTCCGTGGTCCTTGCCAACTCGGCCGTCTCAACCAAAATTTCGGTCCGACCGGTATGGGAAATGAAGAAAAAAACGTCTCCAACACCGCCGCCCGCCGCCAGCATCCTGTGCACTAGAGGGTCTGTGCAGGTCGTGACCGGAACTTTAAACCGAAAAAACTTGTGCTCTGCATCTTGGGCCACAGCAGCGGAAGTGCCCAATCCAAAAAAATAAATGTGGCGCGCCTGAGCGAGATAATCGACTGCCCTCTCTATCGCCGCCAATGGCAATTGATCCCGCGCAAGCATGAGCGCGGTGATCGTGTTGTCGAATAGCTTCCGTGGGTAAGTGTCGATGTCATCATCCATCTCGACCGCACGGCTGATGTAGCGTACACCCGACACCAGAGATCTCGCCAGACGCAACTTGAAGTCAGGAAAGCCCGTTGCACCGAATCGCTTGCAAAAGCGATTCACGCTGGGTTCACTCACGCTCGCGGCAGCCGCGAGCACGGCGATGCTGGATCGGGTGGCAGCTTCCGGATCCTCCAGAATCGCGTTGGCGACTTTCGCCTCCGACTTATTCAGGTCGGGCAGCGCCGCGCTCAACTGTGTCAGCAGGTTGTTTTCCTGATTCATGATCGTCGCGTCGCTCCCAACTCGCGCCTCGTCTGGCCTGCGAAATTGTGTGGGCATTTCCGGTGGTAGGCCCGATTTTAACGACTTTTTATGTAATAAAACAAAATTTTTAGTCCTAAATCACTCCCTTGACTTGTTTTATTTGTAATAAAACTACATTATGGACCGGTAATCGACGGCAAGTTGGCTTGGCTTTGCCAGCGAGACCTACCAAAACAGATGTAGTCGAGGGGGGATAAATACGATGATCAATGTTGCCATTAACGGGTACGGCCGCATCGGTCGCAACGTCCTGCGCGCTTTCTACGAGCGACCCGAATTACATCGGTCCATGCGGCTCGTCGCGATCAATGATCTTGGTTCGCCAGAAATGAATGCGCACCTAACACAGTACGACACCACCCATGGCCGGTTTGCCCAGTCGGTAAGCGCTGAGGGTAACGACATGCTAGTAGGTAGCGATCGTATCCGCATCTTTGCAGAACGTGACCCGCAGCAACTCCCCTGGGGTGAGCTGGGAGTTGATATCGTCTTCGAGTGTACCGGGCTATTCACCGACCGCGAATCTGCCAGAAAGCATATTCTCGCCGGTGCGAAGCGAGTGCTGGTCTCAGCGCCAGGGAAAAACATGGACGCCACGGTCGTGTTCGGGATCAACCATGACACCCTGACCGCTGCCGACACCATCGTCTCAAACGCTTCGTGCACCACAAACTGCTTGGCCCCAATCGTTAAACCACTTCATGAAAAGCTGGGTATTGAACAGGGCCTCATGACGACGATACACGCCTATACCAACGACCAAAGTCTGGCCGACGTGCATCACAGCGATGCCTATCGCGCCCGAGCAGCTGCGCACAGCATGATCCCGACCAAAACAGGGGCCGCAGCAGCCATTGGCTTGGTGATGCCCGAGTTAAACGGCAAACTCGACGGCCTCGCGGTGCGCGTGCCTACCCTCAACGTCTCTCTGGTCGATCTTACTTTTACCGCAGCGCGCAACACCTCTATAGAAGAGGTCAATGCCATTATGCGTGCAGCCGCCCAAGCCGACGTGGCAGGGGTGCTCGGGTATAACGCTCAGCCATTGGTGTCGATTGATTTCAATCACAACAGCTATTCAAGCAACTTCGACTCGAACCATACGCGGGCACAGGGCAAGCTGGTGAAGGTGCTTGCCTGGTACGACAATGAGTGGGGTTTTTCCAACCGCATGCTGGACACGGGCCTGGCAATGGCCGCGACCGCACTAAAACAGAACATGGGGGTGGCCGCCTAAGGCGACCCTTCTACCGGTGAGTGCTTCGGGGGCTAACGCCCCCTTTTTTTATGGTGCCCACCAGCAGTCAAATCCAGCGGGGCCCAGAAAGGCATTGATAGGGTGGGTTGTCTCGTCGCCCACTGCCGATGCCGCCTCGAATACCGCTTGCTTCTTATCGCCCACGATATGGATCATGCCGCAGCGCGTGCGCAACAACCGCTGTTTGGATAGAGAGATCCGCTCATAAGGCGCATTTTTTGGATGCGTGATCAGGATACTCTCCGCGGTGGTCAAACCCCGCTCAAGCTCTGGCGCACAGGGAAATAATGACGCAGTGTGTGCGTCTTCGCCCATCCCTAGCAACACCACGTCGAACTCGGGTAAGGCAGCGAGGCGTTCGGAAACCTGCGACAGGTTACGGCTTGCGTCATTGGGTATCTGCACCAGAGATAGAAACGCGGCGGCTTTGGCCTGCTCGGTCAGCAATGTCTCTCGCACAAGCCGTTCGTTACTGTCTTCATGGTCGGTGGCGACCCATCGCTCATCTGCAAGCGTAACCAGGACGCGACTCCAATCGAGGGGTGCGCGGGCAAGCTTTGCAAACAGGTTAGCGGGTGTACTCCCACCTGAGACCACCAAATAGGCATTACCGCGATCAGCAATACCGGCCCTCAAACAATCGGCAACCGTCTCGGCGAGCGCCTGATCCAAGGTCTCCCGATCAGCATGTGCACGCCACTCAGGCATGCCAGGTGCGGCCATCACGATCAATCAATAACTCGGACTTTGCGGGTCCCCAGCTGCCGGCCTGGTAGCTATTTACCTTTAGCCCCGCTTCCTCGCATGCCTTAAGCAACTGATCACACCAGCGCCAACTCTCCTCGATTTCCTCGCGACCCACGAATAACGAGGGGTCACCGTTAATCGCGTCAAGGAACAAGCGCTCATAGGCATCGGGGATGCGATCACTATCCGCGTCGCCGCGGAAATCAAAATTGAGGGTGTGGGTCTGCAAGGACAGTTTGTCTTTTAAGCTCTGTCTTTTGGCAACCATCGCCATTTCGATTCCCTCGTTGGGTTGCAGGCGAATCACCAACCTGTTGGGCTCGGCAGACTCTCCCTCTCCAAAGATATGGTGCGGCAAGGCTTTGTACTGAATGATAATTTCGGTGACCTTGTCGGGCATGCGTTTCCCGGTACGCAGATAAAAAGGTACGCCGGACCATCGCCAGTTATCGACATACGCCTTAATCGCAACAAACGTCTCGGTATCACTGTCAGGACTCTGGCACCCCTCCTCGTCCAAATAACCCGGCACAGGCTGACCACCTATCACCCCCTGACTGTACTGACCACGCACTACATGATCCTTGATGGTCGTTGCATGCATAGGACGCAGTGCCTTAACAATCTTTACCTTTTCATCGCGAATACTCTCGGCCTCGAGGGAATTAGGAGGCTCCATCGCAACCAAACACAAAAGTTGCATCAGGTGGTTCTGCACCATGTCGCGCAACTGACCTACGCCGTCGTAATAAGTCCAGCGGCCTTCGATCCCCACTTTTTCTGCCACCGTAATCAGCACATGATCGATACAACTCTGGTCCCACTGAGAATTGACAAATCGGTTGGCGAATCGGAGCACCAGAAGATTCTGCACCGTCTCCTTGCCGAGATAATGATCAATGCGGTAGATATCCGGCTCATCAAAGAAGCGACCGATCGTCTCGTTCACTTCTCGGGATGTGGCGAGGTCTTCGCCGATGGGCTTTTCCAAAACGATACGTCGCGGCCCGGTGAGACATCCATCGCTACTGAGCTGCGCACAAATGGGTGCGAACAGCGAAGGCGGCGTCGCAAGATAGAAAAGACTGACACGGCTGTCGTCCAGCCACTCCCTGAGCTCTTCAAATGCCTGCGGCTCGGAAAAATCGGCGGTAAGGTAAACAATGCGAGAACTGAACTTTTGCCACGCGTCGTCATCGATCTCTTGGCGCATATAACCCGCCATTTTTGCTCTGAGTTCACTTTGAAAGGCGCTGCTGTCCTGCTCTTGTCGCGCTACCGCGGCAATGCGCAGGTCGCTGGTGAGCAACCCAGAAACATCAAGATGAAACAGAGCGGGAAATAATTTCCGGGCTGACAGATCGCCAGTAGCGCCGAAAATAATCAGGTCAATTTTGCTCACAGATGCCCCTCAGTCTTCAAAGCGCGGCACGCGGCAACCGTCTCTGTTGCTAGTTGATGAACCGCTTCCCATTGCGCCTCGCTTAACAAAGCCCTCGGAGTCAGCCACGACCCGCCCACCGCTGTGACGCTCTTCAGCGAGAGATAAGTGGCCAAGTTGTCGGTGGTAATGCCGCCCGTTGGCATAAAGCTAACATCGCCAAATGGTCCCGCCAGCGCACTGATCGCGGCAGCCCCACCCGAGGTCTCGGCGGGAAAGAACTTTAGCGTGCGATACCCATATTCCAAGGCCCGCATAACTTCTGAACCCGTTACAGCGCCGGGCAAAAAGGGAAGCTCGTACTGTGCCGCAGTGGCAAATAAGTTGTCGGTAGCGCCAGGGGAAACAATGAAATCCGCGCCCCGTTCAACGGCTTCTCGAAACTGATCGCCGTTACAAACCGTACCCGCGCCGACCAATTGATCTGGGAATACTGCTTTTATTGCCGCTATGGATTCAAGGCCAACCTCAGTGCGCAATGTGAGCTCGAGTGCCGATACGCCTCCGCTGAAAAGCGCCTCAGCCAATGGGACCGCGTGGTCGACCCGATCTAGCACGATGACCGGTATCACAGGGCACACCAGACG
>JAYNNB010000103.1:0-6046 GCA_038112515.1 Luminiphilus sp. | reverse complement strand
ATTGGGGCGGATTGGCCTCTACACTTTTCTGGGTGGATCCGATAGAAGAGCTCTACGCCATTTTCATGACGCAGTTGATCCCCTCTTCCATCTTCAACTTTCGCGGGCAAATCAAAAATATCGTCTATGGCTCCCTAAGCGAGGACGCCTAATCTAGGGGCGCCGAATGGCTGAGAGTATGCCGGCGGCGCAGAAAGGAGCCGGTTCTCTCTAAAAATCATTCATCATTCGGCAAGCGCCCGAAGATGCAGCAGCGCCGAATCGGCGAGTGCCTGCAGGTCATACCCCCCTTCGAGCGTCGAAACGATGCGTCCCCGGGAAAACTCATTTGCCAAAGCGGCAATTTCCCGGGTGATCCAATAAAAGTCAGACTCGTCCAGATTAAGTTGCGCCAGAGGATCTGCCCGATGCGCGTCGAATCCAGCTGAAATTAAAATGATATCGGGTCGGTGCAACTCGATGGCTTTCCACCATGAACCTGCAATCGCTCTTCTAAAATCATCGCCCGACGAGCCTGCCTCCAGCGGCGTGTTTACTATGTTCGACTGTGTCAGATCGTCATACCTTCCGGGATAAAAAGGGGATTGGAAGCTCGAGCAGACCAGTATTTCAGGGTGAGAGCGGCAGATCTCAACGGTACCGTTACCGTGATGCACATCAAAATCGAGTATGGCCACGCGCTCTACTTCAGGCAAAGTCAACGCATTGACTGCGGCAATAGCGACGCTGTTCAACAAACAGAAACCCATCGGACTTCCTGATTCAGCATGATGGCCGGGAGGCCGAACCGCACAAAACACCCGACCCGCATCGCCTGTCGTGACGTCCTGTACGCCCTGCCAGACGGCTCCCGCTGCACTTCGGGCCGCTACCATACTCTGGGGACTGACCCAGGTGTCAGGGTCCACTGATGTAAAACCAGTCTCAGGAATCTGCTCACACAACCGACGAATGAGACCCGCGTCGTGAGCGCGTGCAATCGATGCGTTCTCTATCTGCGGCGCAACCTGTATAGGGTAGTCGGAGGCGAAGCCGGTCTGCTCCAAGTGCTGAAGCAAGAATGCGAGGCGCGCCGAGCGCTCTGGATGACCCTCTGGCACTGCGTGCGCTAGGCAATCGTCGTGTGTGTAGATACGCAGCATGACCAACTGTTGCCTCCTGAATCTGTTTCTACTGTAACGCGTTCTGCGATAGCAGTTAGGCCCTGTCACCGGGCTGTTGATATGCCGCATTTTTTGGGCTCATTTAGGGTTGCGACACAGCAAAACTTCAATTTAGCTTAGAACAACATAACGTGCGTTATACAAGGGGCCCTAGCTATGGATAACCGCGACGAAGAAGAAAATCGCCCTGAGGCGATAAAACCCGGCGACGATAACGACAATCTTGATTGGGTCGACTCGGAGCAACGGGATACGTACGGGATCTCATCGGTACCCAGAGACGACTTGTCCGAGCCTGATGCTTTGGATCTTGAGAGGCCATTGTGGGCAGACTCTGAGAACGCTGAACCTGAGGCGATGCCAACCGAGGGTGATGCTGGCGAGGCGCCCGAGAAGGACTGGTTAGTGGAAAGCGGGCTTGCCGCCGCGATACGCCCGGAAATGGGCGACCCAGAGCCCACCTCGGAAAATACACGCGATGAGGACGACGAGGAAGACGAGCCTGCGTGGGAAGACACCGAGACAGCGTCTGCCTACCCTGACAATAATGTCGAGGACGAGGACCTCGAGGACGAAGATGCAGACGACGATGACCTCGAAGACGAAGATCTGGACGATGACGACGAAGACTTCGAAGATCTGGACGATGACGACGAAGAGTTCGAGGATGATCTTCTCGAAGAGGAAGGCGACGACACCGAGGACGATCCGGGCGAGGATAGTATCGGCTTTAGCACACCCCCAATAGAGCAGGGCGACAATACACCAAGCAAGCGCTCTGTTTGGCCCATGTTGGTCGGCTTCGTTGCAGTGGTGCTTGTTGCAGTGGGCGGCTGGGGACTTTTCGAGGAAAAAGCCGCGTTACAAGCCAGAGTTAACGAATTAGAGAGGAGTCAGACACTGGCTCAAGCCAATACCGTAGACGCCTCCATGCTCTCGGCATTGGAAACCGACAACGCCTCGCTCCAGTTGCAATTAGACAGTCTGTATCGTGACTACGAGTTGGCGATGGCGGAAATCGCCGCACTTCAGGAAACAACTGAGACGGCAGCGGTGGTTACCGAAGCGTCACCCGAGGTCGCGCTCCCGGAGACCGCAGAACCCAACGCAGCTCCGGGCATAGCAGATAGCGATACGCAGCCTGGCAGCAGCCGGGCAACGGGCAGTTGGTTCGTTAATGTTGGCGCTTTTTCGGTCCTTCAGTCTGCGGAAAATCTCTCAGCTCGACTCAATAGCGCTGGCTTTGGTGCTGTGGTTCAAGAAACTTCCACCGACGCTGGAAAAATTCTCTATCGGGTTCGCGTCACAGGGTTGAGCGAAAAAGACGACGCCCAACGAGTGGCGAGGGAATTGGAGGCCAGCTACGGCATGGGTCCGGTCTGGATAGGGCAAGAACCCGAGACCCCCTGATTGAATTAGTACAGATTGCGATAGCGGTAATGTGATCGATTCAAACAAAGCCCTGCCTAGGCGGGGCTTCTCTCGGAGCGCCAACAGCTCCATGAGAAAAACTGACCCTTCTACCAGAGCCTCCCAATCCCGCGAAGCGCTCGTTCCAACAATGCGCCCAACTAGCAATACGCGACAAAAAAGACGTACGGGGTTGCTGGCGGGCCGCGGTTATTACGAGTATCCCAATCCCTCCTACCAGCAAGCTGACTTTTTGAGTGTTCCGTCCCTATCTGACGTGCCGGCGATAGCTGCAAAAGCCAAGTTAAGCTGACAAAAGCCCTGTTATTTCAGGGTGAGAGCGACGAGTTGTCCCGCCTCGCCCGGGGCGCCCGTGGCGACGACGATGAATTGTTTGCCGCCCACTGAGTAAGTCATGGGGACGCCCGTTTGACGCTGTCCCAGATCGATCTCGGCGATGACGGCTCCGGTCTGTTTATCGTGCGCCCGTAGCAGTGTGCCGCCCCAACGAGACCCGTACATCCCCGCTCCCTCGCCAGAGAATAAGAGCGTTTTTGTAACCAGCAATGCAGATCGATCGTCGTTGCCGGTATCGGGAATTTCCAGACCAGCCAGCTTCGGGTGCTCGCGTACTTCCTGCGGTGTTCGACTGTTGGGTCGCTGCCACAGCAACTTACCGGTGTTCATATCAAGTGCGCTGATCCAGCTCCACGGCGGTTTGAGGAGTGGCAAATCGAATGGCCCTTCTATGAGCGCATCCCTGAGAATATAGCGCATGGTTGAGCGCTCGGGGTCACTGATCAAACCAACGACTTCAGGGGCAACGGCGTATGCGACATAGAGGATCCCAGACGCTGGATCGACCACCGCTCCCTGCCAGTTAGCGCCCCCGACCGATCCCGGCAAAACCAGTGTGCCGCCATTATCTGGGTCAACCAAGGTCGGCGGAGTATAGAGCGGGCCCAGCGTGTAGCCCTTTACGATGCGCATGGCTTCGGCATGAATCTCTGGCGTGAGGTCGTTGAGCTGCTCCACTGTGACGCCGGTGCGTCCAAAGGGCTCGGGCAGAGTGGGGATTGGCTGGGTCGCAGCCGTGTACTCACCGGGCACAGTGCTTTGCGCTACTGCCACTTCCGGGATTGGCCATATTGGCTCTCCCGTGCGCCGATCAAATACGAAGGTGAGCCCCTGCTTGGTAATTTGCGCGACCGCAGGGATCAACTCGTCATTCACGGTAATGTCGAGTAGCACTGGTGGCGCGGGCAAATCGTAGTCCCAAATGGGGTGATGCACGGTTTGAAAGTGCCAAACCCGCTCGCCGGTGGCCGCATCGAGACAGACCAGGCTCTGCCCAAAGAGATTATCCCCGGGGCGATGGCCGCCGTAATAGTCACTGGTTGGGGCTTCGACCGGCAGATAGACATACCCCAGCTCCGGATCCGCGCTCATCGGTGCCCAGACGCCCGCATTTCCGGTGTAGTCGGCAGAGTCTCCCTGCCAAGTGTCGCGCCCGATTTCGCCCGGCGCCGGGATGGTGTTAAAGCGCCACTTGAGCTCGCCGGTGTCCACGTCGTAAGCCGCTACCTTTGCCTTTAGCGCCTCGGGTGACTCGGGCGCGCCGCTGAAGGCAAACGCTGCACCAACAATCACCACATCGCCAACGACAATTGGCGGCGAACTGGCGCCAATGGGTGCCGTGACAGGATCCAAGTCAACCCCCAACTGCAACTTGAGATCCACCAAACCCCCATCACCAAACGTGGTAACAGGACGCCCGGTTTGCGCATCCAGAGCAATCAGTTGATATCCCGGCGAGATAACGAAAACCGTCTCCCGATTTTCCGAGCGGTGGAATGCGACTCCCCTGCCCGGCCCCTTGCGAGGAGCCGACTGCCCACGTTCTCCTTCATCGAGGCGGTACATCCATAAGGTCTCGCCCGTAAGCGCATCAATCGCAACGACCGATCGCTGCGCACCTGCGGTGGCGTAAAGTACACCGCCTGCCATAAGCGGTGTTACCTGATAATTCGGCCAAGGGACCGCACCAAAGTTGTCTGACCTCCAGCGCCACGCAACACCAAGATCCATCACATTGCCGGCGTGAACTTGATCCAGCGCGGAGTAGTTTTGTCCGTGCGGGCTGCCTCGATGATGCAACCACTCAACGAGCCGCGGTGTCTCGCGGTTTCGAGGGATAAGGGTTAGGGGTGCTGCCCCGCCGAGCGCTGAGAGAGTCTCTGTACTATCCAGCGCTGACTGCAGCCTCAAAGGACGCTCTCCAACGGGATATCCGTTTTGGCTCAGTAAAAAAGCGATTACTGACTCGTAGAGGTAGCTCTGAAGCCCACCCGGATTAGAAATCGGCATCGTTAAGTTGATCGCGACAAATGCACCGAGATGACGCTGGCGCCACACCTCCTCAAACCGCGGTCCGATTAACCCCGGAGCGGCCTCGCTACCCCTTAATCGCTGACCATGACAACCCGCGCAATGACTTTGGTAGACAGCCTGGCCTTCGCTCGCCTGATCAAAGGTAAAGCTTACAGGATCAGAGTGCTCGGCAGCCTCACTCGTGACTGTCGCAAATAGCAGCAGAGTGCTGGCGATAACGGTTCTTACGTAGCGCATGATTGAGAGTGTAAACCGTTTTAACAGCGACCCGGAGCCATCTATCGCGGGCGGATATCTGTGCAGAGTGAAGGTTTGCTTCAAAAGAAAAACCGCGGCGGGCGCGCATGAAAAATGCGCCCGCATTGACTCAAAACCGATCGAAATCTCTTGGTGTCTACCATGCCCTTCCTCATTCCAAGCGACAGACACAACTGATACAGTCCAAGTACGCTCATCCAAAGTGAGAACATCCATGAAACCACTATTTATCATTCTGGCGGCCGGTGTGGCGCTGAGCACCATGACCGCAAGCGCTGATTGGAAATGGGTTGAGGTAGGTGCAGTCGAAAACGACACTTCTCAGGAAGAAAATAGCGCCGTGTGGGCTACAGATGACTGTGAACTGATCAGCGACGCAGCGGGTGCTTATCTCTATCACTCTGGCGAGATGGTGAAGAAGTCCCGTGATACCGACGAAAAAGAGAAGAAAGCCGCGCTATTCAAAGCGGGTGTTGCGCTGAGTCAGTTGTCTGTGAATCACGCCGAGGTCTATCAGGTCTTTTGTAAGGAGTGACTTCCCTCCAGGACAATATGGCAAACCCAGACCGACTGCGCGGTATTGCGATAACACAACCCCCCGATAGGTAGCTTTTTAAAAGTCGAAGCAGCGAGGATGACTCAAAACGGGCTTCGTGCCTGTGGCGCTCGGCGCCAAATGCTCCCAAGGTCGCATTCGGTCGAACCAAAGGGTTCTCTTGAATCCTGAGTTTTCCAAAGAAACAAAAAAGCCCGCACTAGGCGGGCTCTCTTGTTTATGGCGGAGAAGGAGGGATTCGAACCCTCGATACGCTATTAACGTATAC
>JAYNNB010000102.1:4338-6113 GCA_038112515.1 Luminiphilus sp. | reverse complement strand
GGCGTTACCAACGCAACAATGCTTCCGGTTATCATCGAGTTACTCCGGGAGTCCCCTGGCGGGACGAGGAAAGAAAATCATGGTGCCGCAATTATCCACTTCAGACCGAGTTTCACAACCTCACATTGCGCTAAAACGACTCCTCTGCATTTCCGGCATTGGCCCGCTCCTCGCCATTACCTCACTCATTCTGTGGTCACCGGTGAGCTTCTCTCAAGGCACTGACTTTGAGCTCAAAATTGAACCGCTCACCAGCATCGACAAGCAGTTTATGGCGGAGCAGCGACAGCGCGTGGAACAGTTGGCCAATCAGTTGGGGAGAAATCTCTCGGGGAAGGAAGACCGCGACATCGACACATTACAGCGCATTATCGATGACCGGCTGATCGCCACAGACGACACCCTGAACCTACAAGCGATGGGGGTGGTGCTTGGAGATCTGCTGGCGGACAGACTCGATATGACATGGGTGGTGTACCGCGACCGAAAAGGGCGTTCGCGCGCGCTCCGGTATCGCTCAACGGAGGTGTATCTCTTTCCGGTCACGATGATCTCCAGACGTCAGGAGGCAGGCAACCACCGCAGTGTCCGGTCGGTCTATGACGAAGCGGTCACCGGCACACTGCCGCGAATACCCGGCGGAAAGTGGCTCATGTAGGGGCCTCACAGACGGCTATTCGAGACACGGTGCTACAACCACTGCCTCCTCGGCGGGACTTCTTATAATGCCGCGGCGTTGGGTACGTAATTGAAGATACCCCCTGCTCCGATCGTTCGATGAAGACTCCCATCGGCGCCGAGCTCACCGCTTTCGTATGCAGCATCCCCGGGGTACAGAAAAACCATGCGATCGGCATCCCGAACCACCTTAGGGAAAAAACGCGGCGGCGCGCGGCGCTGAACAGCCTCCTCCAGCGAGGCGCAGTGCGCTAACTGTTCGATGTCATGCAGTGAGACAAGCGTCGGTGGGGTCAAAGGCAACGCCCCCCGTTGATGCGCCGCAATAGCTTCCCCAGGGCTCCACCACTGGAAATCTACGATTTCCCGATCATCCACCTGAACGACAACGGTTTCTGTGACCTGCGCGAGAAAAAACCAGGTAGCAAAACGACGCTTGACCACGGTCGGGGTTAACCAGTGCGAGAACGGCGTCAAGGTATCGGGCGTCAGCGAAATACCCGCCTCTTCCTCGAGTTCACGACAGGCCGCTGTACGTGCCTTATGCAGTTCGTCCTCACCGTCGTCGTCGGACTCTACCTTGCCACCCGGGAACACCCAGATGCCCGGCATATGTTTGAGGGTTTCGCTGCGACGCAGCAACAGCACCTCTGGGCACTCACCAACTTGACGCACCAGGATAGCGGTCGCAGCGGGGGTCGCGGACTGCACTTCCTCTGAAAACTCTAGCACCACGCTAGGGCACCGGTGCGCAGGCGAGGCACTGAACATAGACATGCATAGGATCTCGCAAGTCTGATAACCCCTTTACCAACGGCTTGAAGCTTGCCACCAATGAATCCGTCCAGGCACCACCAAAAGACATCGACGCGCCCAATGTTCGGCTCAATTCTTCCAGCAACACACTCTCGAAAGACGGCGGTACGGTGGTCCTGCCTGTCCTCCAGTTGTCCACGCCCGCCAGCGCGGCGGCGGCGGCCACTGCCTGATCCAAACCGCCCAATTCGTCTACCAGACCAATCCCGGCTGCTTCAGCGCCGGTCCAGACCAAGCCTCCCGCGATCTCCTCCACCGCCTCCGGATCCATCCCCCTACCT
>JAYNNB010000102.1:0-4328 GCA_038112515.1 Luminiphilus sp. | reverse complement strand
GTAGGACAAAGACTGAATAATGCGGGCCATTTCCGGACTGACACCGCGATCGAGGCTGACCGCTCCCGCCAATGAAGTGGTGCCGACTCCATCGGACGTCACACCGAGATACTCGAAGATACCCTCGATAGTGGGGAACGCAGAAAAAGCACCAATGCTTCCCGTTAACGTGGTGGGCAATGCCCAGATCTGATCCGCCTCTGCTGCGATCCAGTACCCTCCCGAAGCGGCCACCGTGCCCATGGAAACCACGATGGGAATGCCCGCCTCACTCGCCTCGGACAACTTGCGACGAATCAAATCAGAGGCAAAAACGCTGCCTCCGGGAGAGTTCACGCGGAGCACAATTGCGGCGATATCCTCCGCTTCCATCGCGGTATCGATGTAGCCATTGATCGTATCGCTCCCCGCCATACCCTCCTCGCTTTCGCCCGGCACCAACGTACCCTCCACCGGAACAATCGCGATCAGCGGCAAGCCCTCCTCTGCCAACATGCGCTGCTGCTTCACATCCTCAAAGTAGCGCTCGAAGTCAATCGTCTGCGCCAGACCCTCGTCGTCCGTTGCACCGACACGCTCCACCAGCAGCGCATTCATTTCGGCGTGATCCGCCAGCACATCGACCCACCCCCCTGCCATCAGGGTCTCGGCCAGGTCGTTGTTGGAGGCCGCCAATTGCTCCGCGAAGTTTTCGATAAACGTGTTCAGGGCACCCGCGGGCATCTCTCGACCCGTCTCTGCCAGGTCGGTATAAGCCGCCCATAGGCCAGATATCCAACGAGAAACGACTGCGCGCTCACTGTCTGACATGTCGTCGCGCAAGTAGGGCTCCACTGCCGATTTATTGTCACCAGCGCGGAACACATGCATGGTCACACGCACTTTTTCGAGGAAACTGCGCAAATAAGCGCGGTAGACCGAGAACCCCTCCAGAAACATACCGCCCTCGGGGTGCAGCAGCACCTCGTCCGCCTGCGACGCCAGCAGATACTGCGCCTGCGAGTAGAAATCTCCCACCGCCACGACCGGCTTATCCGCTGCTTTAAACGCTGCAATAGCCTCGCTCAGCTCAAGCGTCTGGCTGGTTGACGGTCCCGAAAGATCCTCAAGATTCAGGATGAGCGCGGTAATACGGTCGTCGCTGGCCGCCCATTGGATCGCCCTCACCAGATCGTGCAGTAAAACCGGCTGATCGTAATCCTGATTCAAAAAGGCTGCGACCGGGTCTACCGGCGCACTGTCCTCTACCAACGACCCTGCGGGTGCGATCAGCAGCGCTGCCTGCTCGGGCAGCGGCTCAGGCGCCGACTCCTTCAAACCCATACTGAAAGCAGTCACAAAAATAGCGATGAACACCAGGGGCAGCAGCACCGAGATTGCCCGGCTGATACCCGATAACACACGCCAGATCCCTTTTAAAAAACGCATCATTACTCAGCACTCTCCCCAATGTAGTTAGCGGTTTGAACCGCGAGTTGAGTCCGCGGTCACGCCGCCTCCCGCACCTCGCGTCCGCGAAAACGGATATACAACATACAGCACGTGAATTGGATTACCACCGTGCTCAGACCGACGATGGACAAAACATCTGCGCGATAGGCAAATGCCGCCTCAACCGACGAAATAAAATAAAAAAGCAGGATAAGCTCATACCAAATAAAGAGCCGCAAGCCATCATTGAATGCCGCCCACAGAAAAAAAGTCAGGGGCGCACATCGCAATCCCGTGAGCGCCCACGTTCCGGCGAAGCGCTCCACGTCGGCCGCTTGCTGCAGGAGGAGCACGATCCAGGCCAGCCACATCACTATCCATAAGCCATGGGTCAGCCAATTTCGGGGCGGCGTTACACGCATCGCGCGATTAATCCCCGCCCGTCCTATGGAGCGCCCATTGTGCTACCCGTTTCCCCAGGGCCCGACATATCTCGGCTTCATTATCATCCAATGGCCGATCTCCTTTATCGGTCGCCCAATGGCTCGCCCCATACGGCGTTCCGCCCGCCGCAGTCGCTCGCAATGCCGGTATCGAGTAAGGCACCCCCACCAGAACCATGCCGTGGTGAAGTAACGGAACCATCATGCTCAATAATGTCGCTTCCTGTCCGCCGTGGAGCGACGCGGTTGAAGTAAAAACCGCTGCGGGCCGATCTATCAGGGCGCCTTGAAGCCATAAACTGCTGCTTTCGTCGAGAAACTGCTTGAGTGGCGCAGCCATATTCCCAAAACGCGTCGGGCTCCCAATCACCAGACCGGCGCAGTCCCGCAGATCCTCCTGAGTCGCAATCAGAGGTGCCGCATCCGACTCAACCTCCTCGGAAGACAGGGCGCGGACGGTTCTCAGCTTCGCCTCGACACCACTCACCATTTCAACCCCTCGGGCGATCTGACGCGCCATGGAGGCAGTCGCACCGTCCCGGCTGTAGTAGACCACGAGAATATAAGGCTGATTGCTCAAAACATTGGATCCATCAGGTTACTCGACGTCGCATCGGGCGCCACGGTACAGTGGGGATGATTCGACATGCACGAAAAGCTCATGGTAACGCATCCACTGCGCGCAAGGTTGACGCGCGGCATTCAATATTTAGCCGGCCGCCTGCTCGAGGACCGTCTCACAACAAAGGCTGCCGCGCTGACCTTTGTGACATTGTTTGCTTTGGTACCCCTGCTGACCGTGACGCTTTCGATTGCCTCCGCGCTGCCCGCCGCCGGAGATATCGAAAATAAATTGAGCGAATTCCTGCTGCAGTTCCTGCTTCCCGAAAGTTCCAGCCAGGTCGTCCAATACCTCTCGACGTTTATTACTCAGGCGCGCTCACTGACGCTGGCTGGGGTGGCGATTCTGCTCGTGACTGCTGTACTCATGTTGCGCAATGTCGAACTGGCGCTCAATGAGATATGGCAAAACCGGGTTAATCGCAGACCATTACACAGCGTTTTGCTGTACTGGACTGTCTTGAGCCTGGGACCCATAGCCATCGGCCTTGGGCTAGGCGCCAGAGCCTATCTGTTCGCAGCAACGAACGAATGGGCGGAACTCAACGTCCTGGGCCTGGGTACTGCACTCATCGGACTGCTCCCATTCATCATGAGCACGGTGGGGCTCACCTGTCTGTATGTATTGGTGCCGAACTGCCAGGTACCCTGGCGCCATGCACTGGCAGGCGGTGTGTTCGCTGCCATCACCTTCACCGTGGCGAGGGCATTGTTCACTGCGGTGATGTCGCAATCCAGCTATACGCTTGTCTATGGCGCTTTCGCGGCCGTACCGCTTTTCCTGCTCTGGATATACGTCACCTGGATTATTGTGCTGGCGGGGGCCGTGCTGACGCATGGGCTGTCTGCCTATCAGAATAGCGAGCAGGCCAACACACCGCTGCTGATGAAAGCACTGGACACGCTGTATCTCTTTTGGGTCGCACAACAGGATGGGAGGGCGCTGTCGGACCTTGACGTAATCGGTACCAACGAACGGGTAGCGACCACCATCGACGCTGACAGCTGGCGACAAATCCGGGATCGGCTGAGTGAGGTAAATATCCTGCAAAGATCCGAGCGAGGGCACTATCTGCTGAGTCGCGATCTGCACGCGTTTAGCCTCGCTGACCTGGCAAATATCCTGCGGGCGGAGCCCAGCTACCGGGCCACAGACAGCTGCCCGCCCTGGCGAAAGGCCGCCGCAGCCAGGCTCGCGCAACAACTCGAGCATGAAGCAGAGCGACTCGCCCAGCCCCTCGCGGTTTTGTTTGCGTCCTCCTATGAATAGCTGCATCCGGCTTTTATTGCGCCTCTTCTGGCTCGCCCCGTTTTTATTGACTGGTTGCACGGGAGAGTCCGCGGACCTGCCACACCCCGGCGAGTGGCGGGTTATCAATTACTGGGCGATCTGGTGCACGCCCTGCAGAGCAGAAATACCCGAACTCAATGCGCTTCACCAAGAAACGCCCCTGCAGGTTTTGGGAGTCAATTTTGAGGGTCAAACCGGCGAGACATTGGCCGCTCAGGCCGAAGAGCTCGGCATAACTTTCCCTCTGGTAGAGAACGACCCCGGGCCCTCACTAGGACAGCCGCGGCCCCGCGTACTGCCGACGACTTGGCTGGTGAATCCAGAGGGGGCGGTTACGGATACACTGGTGGGTCCGCAAACCCGGGAGTCGATACTGGGGGTGTGGGAGGCGAGACGCGCCCAGCGTTGACGCAGTAGGCTTGCCGAGCCTCGGCCGGGCCATAGATTTCAGGCGAGATTGCGCTGGCAGTGCGTATTTTTAATCTAAAACAGGCAAAAAAAAGCCGGCTGATCAACAGCCGGCAATGAAGGAGCCACTCAAA
>JAYNNB010000101.1:0-6125 GCA_038112515.1 Luminiphilus sp. | reverse complement strand
GCCCCCTTGCTATAGAAAATAATGACCATGGGGCCAAATGTAGTAATAAATCCGCTCTGTCAGTAAGAGGTGTACTCGGGTGAGGACGTAGATCTCCATCGATTACCCATTCAAACCTGTTGGCCGGGAGATATCGGCCCCCTGGTTACCTGGCCGCTGGTGATTACGCGGGGCCCTGAAAAAGAGCGCATGAATCTGGGCATCTATCGAATGCAATTGTTGGGTAAAAATAAACTCATCATGCGCTGGCTATCTCATCGCGGTGGAGCGCTGGATTTCCGAGACTGGAAACTGAAGCGTCCTGGCGAACCCTATCCCGTGGCCGTCGCCTTGGGCGCTGATCCGGCAACAACCCTCGGCGCAGTCACTCCGGTCCCCGACGCACTATCGGAGTACGCCTTTGCGGGTTTGCTCAGGGGGAAGAAAACCGATCTCGCGCGCTGCGTATCGGAGCACTGCAGAAACAACGAATTGATGGTGCCCGCACACAGTGAAATCATTCTTGAGGGATTTATCGATCCGGAGGAGCAAGCGGAGGAAGGCCCGTTTGGTGACCACACGGGTTATTACAATGAGGTCGAGTCTTTCCCGGTATTTACCGTAGAGACGATGACAACCCGTGAGAACCCCATCTATCACAGTACCTATACAGGCAGGCCGCCGGATGAACCCGCTATCTTGGGTGTGGCGCTCAATGAAGTGTTCGTTCCCCTGCTAAAAAAGCAATTCCCGGAAATCACAGACTTTTATCTTCCACCTGAAGGGTGTTCATACCGAATGGCGGTGGTCACCATGCGCAAAGAGTACCCGGGCCACGCCAAACGGGTCATGTTCGGCGTCTGGTCTTTTTTGCGCCAGTTCATGTACACAAAATTCATCATTGTCACCGACGACGACGTCAACGCCCGCTCCTGGGAGGACGTTATTTGGGCAATGACAACTCGTATGGATCCCGCCAGAGACTGCACCATTGTCGAGAACACACCCATTGATTACCTTGATTTTGCCTCTCCAATAGCGGGGTTGGGCTCTAAAATCGGCATGGATGCTACGAACAAATGGGAGGGTGAGACCCATAGAGAGTGGGGGCGTGTTATTCAGATGGATGACGCGGTGCAATCGCGCATTGATTCACTGTGGGACTCACTGGGCATTACCTTACCCGGGCGCTGATCAATCGGTAGTAGCCGACGCGCCGGCATGCAGTGGCTGGTGTAGCGCAAGAGACGTGAGCACCTCCCGCTCAATAGTCGTGGCGCGATGATCATCCCCTTGCTCCCGCAACCAGCGGCACCACCCCGCTGCGCTGGAGGGTAGTTTCCCCAGCGCGTAGGCCTGTTGCCACAGTTCACCCGCCTCTTCGCTCCTGCCATCCTGCTCGGCGATATGGGCCAACGCCGCGTGACATCGACCATCAAGATCCTTGTCGACCCACTGACGAATAGCCTTTTGTAATTTCACAGCCTGTCGATGAGGCAAGGCCTGTACCGCATCGCAAGAAGCGGCTTCACAGTGACTGCCCAGTCGCTCGGTCATTACCTTACAGAGAGACTCCCACTCGCTTCGCGCTATCAAGGTGCGGCAGAGTGCTGCCCAAAGTTCACTCCCTCGCACTGTAAGCCCAGGCGGCGCCTGTCGCCAAAGCTTCAGGAGTTCGGCGCTGGGGCAGTCATTATCCGACAGTAACGCCTGATAGGCCTCCCGCTCCCACAGGTTAATCAGCGCTTCCGGCACCAGATGGCGTCCGTGCAAATCTGATGTCAAACTGATCAGTTCCATCCAGGCTTTTTGCGCATAAGCCAACTCCGCGCGCAACTTTTTAGCCTGTGGGAGCACCTGCGCGTCGCTCGACAATCCGCCAAGCACTTGTCTGGCCTGGTCAAAATTTCCCATCGCCATCTGGCACTCGGCGCGCGCCATCAGCACAAGATGTCTGGGGGTCTCAGCCGCGCTTTCGGCGCTGCTCAACACAAGTTGGGCACGATCGTGATCGCCCTTGCGACCGGCAGCAATCGCGGCATATAGCGGATGTAATACGGTTCGCCTCTCTGAGGCCTGCACCTTGCGAAATGCGCGCTCTGCCACCTCCCATCGCCCCTCGAAAAAAGCTGCTAAGCCTTTATCGGTTTGACGCTGAGCCCCCCTGGTAGAACGCAGACCCAACCAATGGCGCAAGCGAGAGGGAATACGCAATGTCGACCGCAAAAACTCCCTTAGCAACGCGAATATAAGTGCCAGCAACACACTCAATCCCATGGCGAGCCAGACAGACGTTTCTAGCTGCCAGCCTCGCCAGCGGAGCAGCACATACCCCGCATCGTCCGCAATTAAACTCGCGAGCATCGCCCCCACCAAGAGGCCCATGACGAGAAAGAGATTGAAACGCGTCATTACTCGGGCGCCACCTGCGTGTCGAGTCTTTCCAGTTCGAGATCGAGTAAATTTCGAGTCGCCAACATATCAGGTAACTGCGGCGCAATATCGTAGTCTTGCAACGCTTGAATCTCACCCAAGATGCTCTGGATGCGATCAGGGTCGTATTGAGAAAAAAGCGCCGTGAAGTCTGCTGACCGCGCTAATGACTGCTGATAAAGCACCGCATTGGCTGAGAGCATGGCGATCTGAGCTTGCTCAAGGAGCATACGCAAATTCTGCTGTGCCAAAGCCGCCCATTCCGGTGTCATGAGCGCTGCAATGTCCTCATTACTGCGCCTAATCACCAGATATGCCGACAGTTGCCGCATCGCTTCGTACCACCCTGATTCAACGCCATCCAACCAATTCTGGCCGGCAATCTTCTGATTGACTGACTTAGGATCCGGACTCGCCGTTGCCTGAGGCTCATAGGTGAGCTGTAAGCGCGCTACCTGATCGATCAAGGCAGCCAATCTCGCGTAAAGCCCCACTTCGTCGACTTTTGTCACCGCCGCCAGATTAGCCTTGTCTTGCGCGATTGCGCGGCGCACGGGTTCGTAGCCAGGAGAATCAGTCGCCTGCAGTAACGTGTCGGCTTGCACCAACAACGCCATCGCTGCATCAATATCCCGGGCAATCAGCAGACGCTGACTCGCAAGGCGCAGCAAAAATGCCGCCTCATGCCCCGACCACGCGCGACGATCCGTGACCATTAAGCGGTCTACCTGTTGCTCGAGTCTCTCGATCCGCTGCGCAGATTGATTTTGCGTATCGCTGAGTGCGGCATCAATTTCGTCGCGAAGACGCTTCAGCTTCAGCTCCCAATCCGATTGTGCTCTCTCCAACAGTGAGCGCACCCGCGCATCCGACGCGGCGCTCGCCACAGCTGCAATATCAGGACTTTGCTCGACCGTCACTGTCAGCTTCTCTACTTGCTGCTCGAGCCCGGTCAAGCGATGCCATTGCTCCAACGCCAAAGGCCATCCCATAAAATAGCCGCCGGCGCCAAGCGCGCCACAGAGTAGCAAGACAATGATTAGTCGCCCCATAAAGCCTCCCTTCCTCCTGACGCTATCCTTCGCGGGCTTTGTAGAGGATGTCTCCTGGATCCCCGCCGGTTCCATCAACTCGGCGCTCCGCGTGCGGACCAGTGATGTAGGACCCGCACAACCGACTGATCGCTGGCGTCATCGGCGCGAAGCACGCGGCGCCACCCCAATTGGGAAGCCATGTTTGCGACCCGCTCTGAGGGCACCACAACGGGGAATCCCAGTAGGTCCTGCTTGTCGTCTTCAACAAGCACAGTCGTCAACCGGGAGAGGGTTTCACCGCTACTGGCTTGAAAAACCCATTCGCCGGTTTTATCCGAGAGGACCGAAAGATCCACGTCCGGCCAACACCTGCGGTAACAGGGAAATTCCTTGACGGAGAAACCCCGCAGGCTAAGTTCGTTAAACAAGGTGTCGCGCCCACCCTCTCCTTTCACAATGAGAACGGAACCCACCCTTTCGCCTTCGAGTTCCGGCATCGCTAACACGCCCTCCGAATCCTGCCGATCAGGTGCTCTCGATTCAATATCGTATTGCCTGAGTGTCTCTTGCGTCTTGGACCCGACGGCAATGACGGTGGGAGCCTCTCGACCCGTCAGCAAAGTCGCCAGTGCGGGAAGCCCAAACCTCACCGCATTGGCACTAACAAAAATCCAGATATTTGCGAGTTCTGGCACTGGAGCATCTTCGGTGCACGCCAGTGGCGAAATGGTCATAAGGGGCAAACAAAGTGTATTGAAACCCTCACTGGCAAGAAGACCGGCCAATCGCTGGCTATCTGCCGCAGGTCGGGTCAAAACAATGGTTGTCATCCGCGGACAGCGCTGATCAAATCCTCGGCACCCTGAGAGAGCAGCATCTCGGCTACCCCCAGCCCCAATTGCTCAGGGTCAACACCGCGCGCCTCAGCCGACAGCAATTGAGCACCGTCTGTTGCACCTACTCGGGCTCGCAGCCAGAGAATGTCGCGCTCCCATTCAGCATAAGCCGCGATGGGGACATCGCACCCGCCATCGAGTCTGCGCACCACGGCTCGCTCCGCCCTCACACACATGGCAGTTCGGTCATGATGCAAGGGTGCCAGCAAGCTTTGGACGCGATCATCGCCCTCCCGGAACTCAATACCAACGGCTCCCTGGCCCGCTGCGGGCAAAGAAAGTTGCGGGTCGATTGCATCGCCAATCCGTTCCTCAAAGCCCAAACGGATCAACCCCGCGCAGGCAAGAATAATGGCATCAAAGTCACCCCTATCGAGTTTCGCCAGTCGGGTATTGACGTTCCCTCGCAGAAAGCCGATTTCTAGATCGGGACGATGCTGGGCTATCTGACAACTGCGGCGCAGGCTCGAGGTTCCCAACCGGGCTCCCTGAAGTAGGTCGTCAAAACTTCCGACGCCAACCAGCGCATCACGCGGATCCTCTCGCTCACAAATTACCCCAAGAGTCAGACCATCCGGCAACACCATGGGAACATCCTTCATGGAGTGAACCGCAATGTCGGCGCGACCATCGAGTAGCGCCGTTTCGAGTTCTTTGACGAATAGCCCCTTGCCTCCCACCTTATACAGCGGTTGCTCCAGCAACTGATCACCACGGGAAGTCATGCCCAGCAAGCTGACTTGCAGAGCCGGATGTTCCGCCTCAAGCCGGGCCTTTACATACTCTGCTTGCCACAGCGCGAGCGGACTCTCTCTCGTGGCAATCACAATTGCGTCGGACACATTATTTCCCCCGTTAACTCCTAAATTCTATCACGGGGCGACATTTCACCGCTCTCCGGCAACGCCCTCACTGTGGATCCACTGTTAGAATCTCCTGGTGAATGCGAGGAATACAGCGCTATGAGCGATCGAGAATCAACATCCGGGCAGGCCATGTGGGGGGGACGCTTCGACGAACCCACCGATACCTTTGTTCAGCGGTTTACCGCCTCGGAAACCTTCGACCGACGCCTCGCAGCCTGCGATATTCAGGGTTCCAGAGCACACGCCAATATGTTGCAGGAGGCAGGGGTGCTCAGCGCGGAGGAAAACGCCGCCATTCAACAAGGACTCACCACGATCCTCGACGAAATCGATGCGGGAGAATTCCAATGGCACGTCGCGCGTGAGGATGTGCACATGAATATTGAGGCGCGTCTTACCGAACTGATTGGAGATACGGGCAAGAAACTGCACACGGGTCGTTCGCGAAATGATCAGGTGGCGACTGATCTGCGACTGTACTTACGGGGCGAGATCGATCGTGCGGCAGCTGAAATTTCCCGACTTCAAGCCGGCTTACTGACACAGGCTGAGGCCCATGCCGATACCATCATGCCCGGCTTCACACACCTGCAGGTTGCTCAACCCGTCACCTTTGGGCACCACCTGATGGCCTGGTATGAAATGCTGCAACGTGACTACCAGCGGCTCATGGATTGCAAATCCCGCATGAATGAATGTCCCCTGGGCGCGGCCGCTTTGGCGGGAACGACCTTCCCTATCGACAGGCAAGCAACTGCATCTGCAATGGGATTTACGGGCCCAACACGTAATTCGCTAGACAGCGTCGCGGACCGAGATTTCGCAATTGAATTTTGTGCAGCAGCGGCACTGGTGCTTAATCATCTCTCGAGGATGTCGGAAGAACTGGTGCTGTGGACCTCCGCACAGTTCGGCTT
>JAYNNB010000100.1:0-6184 GCA_038112515.1 Luminiphilus sp. | reverse complement strand
ATCCGAATTATGCGGCGATTGCTCATGCGATGGGAGGCGTGTCTTGGCAAGCGCAAATCGTCGAGCGCCTGATGGCCCAGGGTAAAGACCTGCTGCTCTATCCGGGCGGCGCTTACGAATCGGTCAAACCGCCAGAGGCGCGCTATCAGCTGCAATGGAAATCACGATATGGCTTTGTAAGGCTGGCTGCCGCGGCTGGCTACACCATCGTGCCCATCGCCTCCGTAGGTCCAGATGAATACTATGACCATGCCGTCTCCTCGGAATCCCTATTGCAATCACCGCTGGTAAAATACTTGTCGAAAGTGGGCGCGCTACCGAAGGATATTCGTTCCGACCTAGTGCCACCGATTCCCACAGGGATATGGGGGGGGCCGTTGCCCAAGCCCAAAACAACCTACTTTTCTATTGGCAAGCCCATCTCGCTGGCCCAATACAAAGGCACGACGCTGAATACACGGCAGCTGGGCGCACTGCGCCGGAAACTCGCTAAGGCAATAGAAGGAGAGATTAGTAATCTCTTGCTGTTACGCGAGCAGGAGCGTCATCAAGACGGATGGCTGCGGCGCCTACTCTCCGTCTGATCACACCGAATTCACATTGAATCTGACACACCGTCGTACGGTTCGAATCATTAGCTCATTAGCGCTGATTTGGGTCCTAGCATCCCTAATCGTCGGGTCTTACTTTATGGTAGCGGCAACCCCCTACCGCACCGACACGACTCCCGCCAGCAGAAACCTGACGTATCAAGACATTGAGCTGGTCAGTGACGGTATCGTGTTGGAGGGCTGGTGGATACCCGCGGAACGCCCGGTCGCAGAATTAATTTTTGTTCATGGCGCGGGCTCAAATCGAATCTCGCGCTATATCGGCTCTCTCGATTTCTACAGAACGCTCAACGAATTGAATGTCTCGGTCATCACTATGGACCTGCGGAATCACGGTAATTCACCGCCTACCGACGAGGTGCTTCACATGGGGGACCGTGAATGGCCCGATGTGGTTGCGGCTGCGCACTGGTTAGACTTGTATCAAACGAGCGAGTTGCCACGATTCATACTTGGAGCCTCAATGGGGGGTAGCGCGGCTATACACGCGCTTCATCATGGCTTGGCGGCAAACGGGCTTATTTTGCTGGATCCACAGCTCGACATCCCAGACAGCCTGAAGCAAGGCGCAGAGGTGACCACCGGACTCCCGGCTCCCCTCTTCGCCCTCGCTGCCAGAATTGCTATCTGGCGCTATGACTTGCCACAGGGAGAATTCAGCCCCCTCCACCTCGGGCAATCTCTCGAGCTACCGATCCTTTTGCTGCAGGACTGGGACGATCCCGTCACGCGCTCGCGTTTTGCCAATTTACTCGCACAGCGCAACAGCCACGTGCAACTGCAACGCGTGCCTGAAATCGACGCAAACGCACCCTGCCTCAAGAACAAAGGGGCCTGGGGGAGTCATGTTGCCGCACATCCCTGCCACCCACGGTGGACCCGAGTGACCATTGAAAAATTTATTGAGAAAACTGTGAACACGTCTCCGGCGCGCTCATCTGGATCGCCACCGCTCTCGTAGAAACCGCACATCTCTCGAGAACGAAACCACTATGAAATCACTCATCGCCCTTACGGCCCTACTCAGTTGCATCTCCTCGACAAAACTGTTGGCAGCGTGCCCGGATTTCCTGAATCACTCCATGCGGCAGCTGGGGTCTACCGAGAATATTCAGTTTTGTGAGGCCTATGAAGGCAAGGCGCTGCTCATCGTGAACACCGCCAGTTATTGTGGATATACCCCGCAATTTGAGGGCCTAGAACAGCTCCACCAAACCTATCAGAGCCGAGGCTTCGCTGTTCTCGGTTTCTCGAGCGATGATTTTTTTCAAGAAGACAACGATGAAGGTGATGCCGCCGAAGTCTGCTTCGAAAAATACAGCGTGTCTTTCCCGGTAATGGCGACGTCCGCGGTCAGGGGTGAAGACGCGAACCCAGTATTTCGTGGGCTTGGCGAAGCCGCGGGCTACCCTCGCTGGAATTTCAACAAATACCTGGTCTCACCTGGTGGTGAGGTGATCGAACATTTTGGCAGCGGTGTTAGGCCGGACGATGAAGAGATGACCGCCGCGATAGAAAAAGCACTGCCATCACCCCAAAGTTGACGCGCCTCGAAAACGCCCGCACTTGCTACTGCTGTCGGCGTGAGGTGCCGCTGACTTTTCACCACCTTATTCCCAAAAAGGTGCATCGGCGCGCGCGCTTCAAAAAACATTTCGACAAGGCCGCATTGCAGAAAGGCATTTCAGTGTGTCGCTTATGTCATCGTGGCATACATCGTCAGTACGACGAGATGACGCTAGCAACACAGTACCACAGCGCTGAGGCACTACTCGCGGATGAAACGCTCGCACGTCACTTTGCTTGGGTGGCCAAGCAACATGAGTCGTAACGTTTTAATACACTGACCCCCAACGCCTGCTTGTCGCCATAAGCCATTCAATTCCCCAGGCATCGTAAAACGGTCTGTACGCTCTCCGCGACGGGGTCTTCGCCGGAGACGACACAGTCCGCATGGCTCTGAGCGACCTCGCCAAACTGACGAAACGCCTTCTCGGCCCGCTCCCAAAAGCGGCCAATCGAGGGCACCGTCCGACCACGCTCTGCCTGATCACGAGCCAGCCGTCTCTCCCAGCGCAGCGAGGGCATCGCATCAACAAAAATCTGCGTGTCGTAGAGTGCGCGTAGGACCGGGTCGCACGCCACAAGAATACCTTCCACAACAAGATAGCGGCGCGACACAACCGTAACCGACTCTGGTCGTCGGCAGTGAAGGGTGAAGTCATAGTCCGGGCGCTGTACCGGCGTCCCCGACTTCAGCGCGACCACATGCTCTCGAAAAAGCGTCAAATCGAGGGCGCCGGGGTGATCAAAATCAACCGCTTCGCGATCCGCAGGCGCTAGATGAGCTAAGTCGTGGTAGTACGCATCGAGCGGCAGCATCGCGGCAACGTCGTCACCGATAGCGCTCACCAGCGCGGCAGCCAGCGTGGACTTTCCACTACTCGAGGCACCTGAGATCGCAATCACTTGCACCATACTCAGGTCTCCCCTCCCCAAGACGGGCTCACTCGGGGTAGTAAACGCTACCGTATTTGGCTTTCAGGTCTTCCTGAATGCGACGCTTCTCGGCCACCGCGTCTACGGTAGCGCACCGGCCATCCTGCCATTGCGCGTAGACCCCATAATCGGGATCGCCCACCGCCGTGAACATCTCCCACGCCAACAAACAGCGCTCAAGCTCCGTGACAACAGCGCTGGCGGCAACTCGATTAAGCAACTCGTCGCGATCGGGCACATCATCGCTGACGCCGAGCGCCTCACCCACATCTAAGGTAACGAAAGTCGGATGCGCTGAGTCATAGCGGGGCCATGTCAGACCTCGAGGTAACGCCGGCTCCCCGTCTCGGGCAAATGCCCCCCATGCACCCATCATGGTGTCAGTCATTTCTCTAGCCGATGCCGTATCGGGGTACATGAAATTACCAATAGCGCCATACATTGGCGCACCCATGATGAAGGCTATTTCGCTGGCGTGAGATGCCCCGAGGATCTCTGAAAAGTGAACCAGAAAATTATCAGACTGCTCATCCCAGTCGTAACGATACGCATAGAGTTGGGTGTAACCCGCTTGCTCCATAGCAGAAAAGGGGTCATCGACGGCACTGAGCTTCCAGCCCCGAGAACGCATGTCCACCCAGAACTCATAGAGATCGGGGTCTTTAATGCGTAGCTTGGCAGGCAAAAGCCGCGTGAGCGGATAGCTGACATCAACGTAATATCGGTTCAAACCGAGCCAGAGCGTAATCTCGTCTCGGGTCGTGCCCGCCATTACCGGAATTCCCTTTGCGTATTCTGGGTCTCCCAGCGCCGGCAACAACCCCGCCGCGGGAATCACCACCCCGTCATTGATCACCGCAGGCTGAGAGTGGTCATCATCCAGCTCATAGTAAGCGCGCAGCAGGTCCAAGGTTTCAACATCACGGATCGTTTCGGCATCGACCTGATCATTTTTTAGACCGAGCGCGTCGACCACATCCCAGCTGCCCCGATCTATCTGAGCAAATGCCCGATTGGCGTTATAGGCCTGCGCAGGAGAAAAGCTTCTGACATGTCCCGACTGGGCGATGGCCTTGTGGAACAACCCTCCGGTGAGGGGTGATGCAAGCAAGCTGTATACGTTCCGGCCACCGGCACTTTCACCAAAAATGGTGACATTGTTACTGTCACCGCCGAAATGGCCGATATTGCGCTGCGTCCAGCGTAGCGCTTCCACCATATCCAGTGTGCCGAAATTGGCCAGTGGTAAGGTGTCGAGATCCGGCCCTTGGATCGCTGGATGAACAAACCAACCAAACGGACCCAACCGGTAATTGATGACGACAACAACGACCCCCTGGCGGGCAGCAAAGCGCGAGAAGTCATAGGTACCTTTGTGGCCCGTCAGGTTGCTCCCACCGTGAATCCATAGCATCACCGGCGCCGGATCCGCTGAGGGGGCCTCTCCCGGACTGTAAATATCCAGATACAGACAATCCTCCGACCCATGATAGTCACCTCCCTCGATACCCGAGGCCATGCTCTGCGGTTGGGGACACATGACGGGTGCAGGAAGTGCACGAATAGCTTGTTCAGGATTCTCAAGCGGCTCGGGCGCAGCCCAACGCAGCGGTCCAATGGGCGGCTTGGCAAACGGAATGTCTCGGTATACGAGCGCGCCCTCGGCAACCCTCTCCGCCAACACCTGACCCGAGCTGGTCTGCACCGCGATCGACCGTGTCGCCTCTCGGTCTGCGCCCACACAGCCGGTAAAGGCTAACGCCAGCAAAGTTGCATGCACTGTACTTAACGCGGCGGTCTTCATCATGTTCTCAGACACCAGAATTGAATTTCAGCAATACGGCTCGGGACCGGGAGCAGACCACGGGAAGCCTCAGATCAATCTTTTGAGGACGGCTGCGTGGCTTCTAGAGCCTGCTGCTCAGATACGCTGTGGTCCACCCAGGACACGAGCAACTTGTACCCTACTGACAGTGTCACGGCACCAACAAACAAACCGATCAAACCTTCTGCGGCCATGCCTCCGAGAGCACCGATTAAAACGATAGGCATTGGCGTCTCTACCCCGCGTCCGAGAAGGTATGGCTTGAGCAAGCCGTCGGCCAAGCCTGCTGCCACCAGGTAAACAGATCCCAGCGCGGCCATGACCGGCGGGATTCCGCTGACCAGCCAGATCCATGCAAGCACCGGGAGTACGATCAACGAACTGGGCAACTGTAAAACGCCGAGGAACAAAACGAACAAAGCGAGCACGCCCGCCGCGGGAACACCCAGCACAAGAAATCCGACGCCGAGCGCTAGCGCCTGTAAGAATGCCACGCCCACTACACCGTTGGACACTGATCGCACAGTGGCCACCACCAGCCCCTGAATTTCGGCCCCCCTGTCAGCATCTGTAAAGGTTGCCAACATCCGGCGAGCCTGATTCGCACCCTTGTCTGCGTGCCCCATCATAAAACCGGCAATCACCAGCGCCACAAAAAAGAGCACAAGCGCCAGCAGCGTATTGGCAACCGCTGCCAAAAGCACCTTACCCCCCGATAACAATTGGGGCTGCACGATCTTAGCAACGGCCATCAGATCCTCGTGGGCGCTCTGCCATAATTCATAGAGCGTAGGGCCGATTAGGGGCCATGAGGCCACTTCAGGATTCGCGGCCGGAACTGCCACCTTGTGCTCGCTGAACAAGGCGATCCACTCTCGCAAGTGATCGGCGGAAGACAGCCCCAACAATACCGTTGGCACGCCAATAACAATCAATCCCGCCAGGACAAACAGCACGGCCGACTTCCCCCGGCCAATGTGCAGACAGTCCGATAACCACTGGTTGAGGGGATTAAGCGATACGGCAAGAATCAGCGACCACAATAGCAGCGGCAGAAATGGTGCAAACGTCAGGACCGAAAACCAGACCACAGCGAGTAAAAGCGCCAACCGGATGTAGACTTGCATCAGGTCATGGGCAAAGACTTTGCGTTGGGTATCGAGATCACCGTTGCTCATGTTTGCACCCCCTCTTACAGAGAGGCCAGGCGTATTTTCTTACGCTTGGCCTGATCGCTCCACCTGATATC
>JAYNNB010000099.1:3808-6227 GCA_038112515.1 Luminiphilus sp. | reverse complement strand
TGTAGAAGCGAACGCCTGCGGAGGTGAGGTAATTGGAGCGAATGACCGCCGTATTGCGCGCTGTGTTGCCGCCGCCCAAATAGGCTTTCTCAAGCACTGCAACGTTCGTGATGCCGTGATACTTGGCGAGGTAGTACGCGGTCGCCACGCCGTGCCCCCCGCCACCGATGATCACCACGTCGTAATGCGACTTGAGATCAGTGGGGCCTGGCAAGTCAGCGATTTGCTCAAAGGGGAAATCTTTGTTCAGACCGAATTTCAGGAGTGAGAACGGCATCGCTACATGCCTCCCACAGTATTCAGCGGGCCACGATTCAAGGGCCCGCGACACGTCAGCAGGCTGACCAGTCTGCACTGACAATGCTGATATCGCGGCGTTGTCGCGATATCCATTACGACAGAGTGTTTGCGAGGCAACACTCTGATCTTTTCTGCCAATCCAACCATATCGCTCATTCTGCCGGCCCCGCACCAGAGCGAGATTGCTCAGACGCCTCGACCAACGTTTTCGCCGCAAAGCCTTTGAGCTGCTGCCAGACCTCCGGATCAACAGTGAGTCCCTCTGCTAATGCCTGATGGCGAGCGGCCAACAGATCGGACTCATCGTGACGGGCCAACAAAGTGTACTCATCCTCAGAACGAATCGTGGGCAACAAATCGAAGTGATTTGCCATCACAATAGTGACGCCATCATTCGGCACATCATCATCAGGCGACTCAGCGAGCTCGAACACTCTAATGGAAGGCACCGACGAATTGGCACGAAACCCCACCACTTGTTCCGTAATGGGCGACTGAGAGTGGCGCCAAAATGCCGTCACGTTCATCCCGCGATCAGCGAGCCTAGACAGATATCCCATAATGAGTTGGCGCTGACGGCAGTGCCGAATCTTGATAACGGACAGACCCCGAATTCGCGCCTTCGCGAACGCCAACTCGAGCGCAAGATTGCCGGACGACAGCACGCTCATGTGCTGCCCATCCACAACGGCGAGATCAGCGTCCTGATAGATCACATTGGGTCTCGCTGATGACGCGGATGCCACAACACACTCAAGCCCCTCATTGAGGGCCTTCATGCCGTCGAGCCCATAACTCTGCATCCACGCCACCATCGCAGCGGCATCATCGGCATGCCCTGCTGCAAACCCCATCCCGGCGAAGGCTTTACGGCAAACCGACTGCAACTCGTTGAGAGAGATTTTCATGGCATCACAGCCGTCAATTCAGCTCCGGGCGCGACCGGAAAACCCCAGTCATCAAATACCTCGGGTGATGTCGAGCGATCGTGGTAGTCGCTCAATAGCGGCGCCCCCTGAAAAAACGTCACCCTTACCCAGCGGTCGCCTCGAGGATCGAATCGGTGCGCGCCCAGAAACGATAACTTGGCGCGCAATAAATGCATGGGTTTCATGTCGCGGTGCCACAAGTTGGCCCTGATCTCTCCATACACGGTAGCGGCCATGGTCTGTATGCGACGGATGACCCGCATGTGCTCTGGGAACGCCATGACCAAATCAACCGTCAGTGCACGAGGTTGCTCATCCAACAAGTCAATGAGGTCCCGGTAGACACGCTGGGCGGTCGGAGCGATGGCAAGCGCGAGCTCCTTTTCCTCACCCAATTCTTCGCCTCTCACACCGAGCCGCGGCTCCTCCTTTTCTGCCGACTGGTACCAAAACCAGTACCGCGCATCCTCACAGTCGTAATCAGCGTGAATGGCCCAATCAAAATGCGTCTCCAGAATCTGCTTGAGCTGAATCAGCGGCATGTCGGGAGTCAAATCGAGATTTTCATCAGCACCCATCACATCGTTTAAGGAATCGACTTGCTGGGGGTAGAGTTCAATGAGCAAAGTAGAGAGCAACTCTTGAGTTTCGAGCGACAGCTGTGTCTGTGCCCAGTCGAGCAGCTGTTGCCAAAGGGTATCGTCCAGCGGCACCTGCTCCAACCATGCCATCACCTGCATCAGTTCAGCGTGCGCCTCGCCATTGCGCGCTCGCTGGGGCTCATCTTCAACGCGGGTATCGGCCAGATAGGCTGTGGCCCGGCGACACAGCGCAAGCAGCTTCTGCCGGTCGTCCTCAGTGGGAGATTGCGACACGGCAACAGCGAGCGCCCGCTCCCGCACCCACACCCACTGACTGATCAACTGCGGGTGATTGATCAGAAAAGGCGCCATGCCAAGCCCCGTGGAGTTACCGATGCCCAGATAGCGTCGCGTATCTGTGTCCAAGGCCACAGCGCGGCCCGGGGCTCTCTGCCTAGCAATGTGCTCGACCTGATCGACCGAAAACTCTCTCAACACATAAACCGCCGCCATTTGCGCGGAAAAGGGCTGCTGAAAATCTTCATTCCCTTTGACGCGGTCGTAGTCCGCAATGCCGAACTTGCCGTTTCCATAGACTGCGGTGGTCCG
>JAYNNB010000099.1:0-3798 GCA_038112515.1 Luminiphilus sp. | reverse complement strand
CGATAGAGGTACCCGGCCTCTTTAAGATGTTCGATATCGGGTTGCCGACCCGCGGCCAAGGCCTCGGTGAAGGCCGCGAAGGTTCGCACGGACTTATTCGCCCGGGAAATGACGAGCAGTCTAGGATGTTGTCGCCCCGCCTCCTGCAGTGGCACGTTGGCCGCCATCGCCGACATCAGCTCGGTGTCGACCTCACCCTCCACTAAACAAAAGGTCAAATCCCATGCCTCGGCGATCACCCTGTCGGTGCGCAGGTCATCCTCGAGATACTGGGAAAAGATCACCACGTGATAACGACCCGTCGGTGTCTGCAAGCGATACACCGCAGACCCGTGACCAGATTCGTCAAGCTCACATTGCGTGCAAGACACCTGCCATCTTTGCTCGAACATCGTGCGCGTGAGCCGGCGCGCGAAGCTCAATCTCGTCGGTGAAAACGACCCCAACCGTTCGAGATCCATGACTGTCGCGGGTGGCCGTAACGACAGCGCGGATTCCTCGAGGGCGTGAGTCAGCTCCGTCATGGTTCGGTGCCACTTTCCAAGGAGGCAGAGGGTGACTGCGCGACGCGCTTCAGAAGGTCGACCCAGTTGCCTCCCATGATCAAACCGAGCTCTTCCTCGGAAAAGCCTTTGTTTCGGAGCGCACTCACGATACCCGGAAAGTCACGGTTATCTGCAAACCAGCTCAGCGGCTCCGGCCAGCCGGCATTGCTCGCGGAGCCCTCACCGTAATCCATAACCTTGGACCAGCGACCCACCCGCATCCATTCCAGTACCGACTGCGGCTGTGCCTGACACAAATCCGAGCCAAAACCGATGCGATTCACGCCCATGCGATCAGCGGTCCAGGCGACCATGTCGGCGAAACTCTCTAGTGTGCACTGCGGCCCATCTTTGAGATGGAAGGGATATAACGAGAAGCCGAGCAGGCCCTCATTCGCCGCAACCGCATCGAGCACTTTGTCGGACTTATTGCGAAGCGCCGGATGAAAGTGACTCGGGTTGGCATGAGAAATAATGACCGGCTGCTCTGAGTAATCGATCGCCTCCAGCGTGGAACGCTCGGCGCTGTGCGACATATCGACCACCATGCCGACCCGGTTCATCTCGCGGATCACCTGCTGCCCGAAGCGGGTCAGCCCGCTGTCCTCTTCCTCGTAGCAGCCGCAGGCGAGCAGGCTCTGGTTGTTATACGTGAGCTGCATGATCATGAGGCCGAGGCGACGCATCACCTCCACCAGACGGATCTCGTCCTCGATCGGCGAACAATTCTGCGCACCAAAAATGATGCCGATGCGCCCTTCTGCCTTGGCGCGGTCAATATCAGCCGGCTCATACACGGGCCGGATCAGATCGGGGTACGTCTCGAAGCGTTGATTCCATTCACCGAAGCGGGTCAGGGTCTCGCGGGTGTTCTCGTGGTAGGCAATCGTGACGTGCACCGCATTGAGGCCGCCTTCGTGCATCTGCTCGAAGATCTCGCGCGACCAGGCCGAGTACTGCAGGCCGTCGATGACTGTCCAGTCTGGGTTCACAAGCGCTCCTGCGTCACGCCTGAAGGTAGGTCGTTTTGACCGTGGTGTAGAACTCTCGCGCGTACTGGCCTTGCTCGCGCGGGCCAAAACTGGAGTCCTTTCGCCCACCGAAAGGCACATGGTAATCGGTTCCCGCCGTCGGCAGGTTCACCATCACGCAGCCACTTACCGCGCGCTTTTTAAAATCAGACGCCGTCGCCAGCGATTGGGTCACGATGCCGGCGGTGAGGCCAAAGTTCGTGTCGTTGAGGATCGACAACGCGTGCTCGTAGTCTTTGGCACGTATCACGCAGGCGATTGGCGCAAAGAGCTCTTCGCGATTGATGGCCATGTCGTTGTCGGTATCGACAAACAGCGCGGGCGACATGTAGTAGCCGGGGTTCGGCATGTCGAGTCGCTCACCGCCGCAGAGTAAGGTTGCCCCCTCTTTCACGCCCCGCTCGATCCAGGCCAGGTTCTCGTTGAGCTGCACCTCGGAGGCCACCGGGCCAATGTCGACACCCTCTTTCAAGGCATGCCCTACCGTGACCGAGGCCAGCTTGGCCTGCAACTTTTCGACAAAGGCATCGTGCACGCGCTCATCCACAATCAGACGCGATGACGCGGTGCATTTTTGCCCCGTGCCGCTGTAAGCGCCCACAAATGCCGCGTTCACCGCCACATCCAGATCGGCATCAGCCGCCACGATCAACGCGTTTTTGGAGCCCATTTCGAGCT
Organism: Luminiphilus sp.; assembly: GCA_038112515.1. Taxonomy (GTDB): domain Bacteria; phylum Pseudomonadota; class Gammaproteobacteria; order Pseudomonadales; family Halieaceae; genus Luminiphilus. Next base: position 1,544 of record JAYNNB010000099.1, on the reverse strand, counting down.
GGCACTTCACCAGATTGGAAGCGGTCGCGGCCGCAACCTGCCTGCCGACTGGCAGCGAACCCGTGAATGACACCGCATGAATTTGGTCGCTGTGAATGATCTGATCACCCACCGTACCGCCACCGCCCATGAGGAGATTAAAGGTGCCATCGGGCAAGCCTTGCCTGGAGATGATCTCGGTCAGCGCCCAGGCACTGGCAGGCACCAGGTTGGCTGGCTTGAAAATGACGGCATTACCAAAAGCCAGCGCCGGGGCAATTTTCCACACCGCGGTCGCCATGGGAAAGTTCCAGGGGCTGATAATTGCGACAACGCCTACCGGCTCCCGGCGCGTCTCGATCTCAACGCCCGGGCGCACCGAATCTGCCCGGTCATCAATCTGGCGATGCACCTCAGCGGCGAAATAATGAAAGAACTGCCCGGAGCGATACACCTCGCCCACGCCTTCTGCCCGGGTTTTGCCCTCCTCGCGGGCCAGCAACTCACCGAGCTCAGCACTGCGATCAATTAACTCGTTACCAATGGCCATGAGCACCTGATAGCGCGTCTCCATCGGAGACACCCCCCATTCGCCCACCGCGCGGTTGGCGGCAGCCAGCGCGTCGTGCACATGGTTCGAAGTGGCCTGAGCGTATTCGCCAATCACGTCGCTCGTGTCAGACGGATTGATGTTAACGATGGTGTCAGAGGTAGTAACCCAGTTACCGTCGATGTAGAGGGCTTTTTGCTCCGCCATAAAGGCGCTCCCGGATTAGAGTAGTCGCGGCCGATGCTACCGATACCGCCCCTCAATTGCGATCACTAAAACTACTTCAGAGGGGGTATGCCAAAGATGCGGGAGTTCCGGGCTCCATTCCGAAGCCCCAATCAAGCGCTTGAGCGTCAGCGCCGCTCGTGGACTTCCAGCCTCAGGCCCGCGGGAGAGTGGAATATCAGGCTGGATGAAGACTGAAACAGGGTGCTCTCCACTTTGGATAACTCGTACGGGACACCCTCTGCCCTCAGATGCGCGGCAAAGGCCTCGATATCATCTCTCCACCAGTTGAGGTGCGTGACCCCTCTAGCCCCGGGTTGGGCCCGTGGGTAGCGATTTGCGCCATCGGTGCCCTGGTAGGTCACCAGTTCAAGCTCCCCCAGTGGCTGACCGGGCTCAGCCCAGATGCTCACCTCCAGCGCGCAACCGGCCGGCAGGCCAATCATTTCCTCAATCTCGGGGCCTTCGAGTATATTGTTATGAGACAGCGAGAGGCCCAATATCGTATCAATAAAATGTTTCTCAGCTGCGGGATCCCGCACAATACACACCAGTGGACCGACGCCATAAAAACCTGCATCGGGAAAAGGCGTGTCACTGCCAATCACCTGAAGCAACACAATATTGATTTCGTCATGACCGGCGAGGTGAATCTCACGGAAATGCACCCCGTCGGGCGAAACCGCCTCGCTGTAGTGCTCATTGCGAAACACCACGCCTTGCTCGCTTAGCTGGGCCATCCGCACCGGCAGATCGTCGACGTAGATATCGAGATTTTTGGGGCAAAGAT